>JAQUDN010000147.1 GCA_028685665.1 Burkholderiaceae bacterium
GCTGGTGGCGATGACCACCGGGGTGTAGGCCACCCGGGCGATGGCCACCAGGTCTTTGGTGGGGTCCCAGGGCAGGTTTTTGTAGAGCCAGGGGCCGATGACAAGATTGTCTTTCTGGCCCATGACCAGTTCGTAGCCCGTGGGCGCGGCCCGCACGGCCTCGGTGATGCCCAGGGTGCCGCCGGCACCGGCCTTGTTGTCGGGCACCACGGTCCATTTGGCCTGCTCGGTGAGTTTGGTGGCCACCAGGCGCGCCAGGATGTCGGTGCCGCCACCGGGCGGGAAGGGAACGATCAGCCGGATGGGCTTGGCGGGGTAGGCGGGGGCTTGGGCCTGGGCGCCGCCGCCCAGGGTCAGGGCGAGGGCCGCCAGAGCGATCTGTCTGCGTTGCATGGGGGTTCCTTGAAAAAAGGGGAGCGCGGATTCTCGGGGATTCTTCAGTCCTGGCGCACATCGGCCACCGGGGCCTGGCCAAAGTCGTCCCGTGCCAGCCAGGCCAGCACGCGGGCGGCGGCGGCTTCCGGGCTGCTCAGCTGGCCTTGCTGCTGCAGCTGGGCAAATTGCGGAGCGTCGGGGAACTGCTGGGCATCGGTGCTGCGCAGTTGCCCCTGCATCTCGGTATCGATGACGCCGGGGGCCAGGGAGCAGACCCGGGCGCCGTGGGGCTTGAGGGCCTCGTCCAGCGCCAGGCAGCGGGTGAAGTGGTCCATGCCGGCCTTGGCCGCGCAGTAGGCGGCCTGGGAGGCCATGGGGCGGCGGCCCAGGCCGGAGGAGATGTTCAGCACCTTGCGCGGCACGTTCCAGCCTTCGGTGGCCCCCAGAAAGACGGCGCTCAGCAGCATGGGCGCTTCCAGGCCCACGCGCAGGGCCCGGGCCAGATCCGCCGGGGCCGAGGCCGACAGCGGGGCGATGGGGGGAATCACCCCGGCATTGTTGATGAGCGTGGCGCTGGCAAAACGGCCGGCGGGCTGTGCCTGCAGCCACTGCGCCAACCGCTGGGCGGCGGCCTCGGGCTCCGCCAGGTCCTGCTGCCATTGCTCCAGCGGGGCGCCCAGGGCGGCCGCTTCGGCGGCCAGGGTGGGGTGGGCGTGGCGGGCGATGCACAGCAGGAAGCGCGTGGGCTGCAGCAGCTGCCGGGCCAGGGCCAGGCCCATGCCACGCGAGCCGCCTGTGAGGAGGGTGAGGTGTTGCGTCATGCCGCGATGGTAGCGGCGTCCCGGGGGGGCGCCGCCTTGTCCGCAGGGGCTTGCGGGGGGGAGCCGGTCAGAACGGAGCGGGCGAGGCAAAGTGCAGCGCGGCCCCGGTCTCGGGGTGGGTGAAGCCGAGTTCGCAGGCGTGCAGCAGCAGCCGGGGCGCGCGGGCCTGGGCGGGGGCATCGGCATAGAGCGCATCGCCGAGGATGGCGTGGCCGATGGCGGCCAGGTGCACCCGCAGCTGGTGGGTGCGCCCGGTCAGGGGTTCGAGGGCGACGCGGGTGGTCTGGGCGGCAGGGTCCACGGCCAGGGCCTGCCAGCGGGTCAGGCTGGGCTTGCCGCGCGCGGTGTCGATCACGCGCAGCGGTCGGCGTTCCCAGTCGGCGGCAATCGGCAGGTCGATGGTCTGCCAGGGGCTCTGGGCGGCGCTGGAGGCCGTGCCGGCCTCTGTCTCCGCGCCCCGGGCCATGCAGCCCTGGACCACGGCCAGGTAGCGCTTGTGCACCTGGCGCAGCGCAAACGCTGCGCTCAGGGCGCGCTGCAGGGCCGGCGTGCGGGCCATCAGCACCAGGCCCGAGGTGGCCATGTCCAGCCGGTGCACCACCAGGGCGTCGGGCCAGCGTTGCTGGGCCCGTGCGCTCAGGCAGTCCTGCTTGTCCGGGCCCCGGCCCGGCACGCACAGCAGGCCGGCGGGTTTCTCCAGCACCAGCAGGCCTGCGTCGAGGTAGACCGCCTGCACGCCGGTGCCCATGGGCGTGGGCGTGGCGTCAATCGGGTTCATGGCCGTTGATCAGGCGGTGCACGGTGGCGCAGAGTTCTTCGACGTTGTTGGGCTTGTGGATCAGCGCGCTGGCGCCTTCGGCCAGCGCCGCCTGCTCGATCTCGGCCGTGACATAGCCCGAGGCGAGCGCAATCGGCAGGTCCGGGCGGATCTGGCGGGCCTCCCGCACCAGGTCCACGCCGCAAAAACCGGGCATGTTGTAGTCGGTCACCAGCAGGTCGTAGGCCTGGGGTGCGGCGCGCAGGGCCGCCGTGGCGGCGTGCGGGTCGGTGAAGCCGCTGACCTGGTAGCCGCGCCGACGCAGCAGGCGCTGGACCAGAAAGACCAGGGCTTCGTCGTCGTCCACATACATCACATGGCGGCTGCGCGGTGGCACGGGGGCCGGGGGCGGCGCGGTGGGCGGGCTGCTGTGGGCCGGGCTGGCGGCTTCCATGCCCTCGGGCGCCACGGGGAAATACAGCGTGAACCGGCTGCCCTGGCCCGGGCTGCTCTGCACATCGATGCCGCCCCCGTGGGTGCGCATCACGCCATGCACCACGGCCAGGCCCAGGCCCGTGCCCTGGCCCACGGGCTTGGTGGTGAAGAAGGGCTCGAAAATCCGCTCCAGCGTGGCCGCATCGATGCCGGGACCGCTGTCCTGCACGCTCAGGGCGACATGGCCCACGGGGGCCAGGCCCAGTTTTTCAGCCAGGCGCTGGTCGGGCTGCACGGCCACGGCGTTCACGCGGATCTGGCCGCGCTCGCTGCCCATGGCATGGATGGCATTGGTGCACAGGTTCAGCAGGGCCTGCTCGACCTGGGTGGGGTCGGCCAGCACGGCGGGCAGGTCGGTGGGCAGCTGCATCTGCAGATCGATGGCCGGCGGCAGCGTCACGCGCAGCAGGCGTTCGGTGTCGTGCACCACCTCGGCGAGCTGCACGGCGGTGCGCCGGGGGGGCTCGTTGCGGCTGAAGGTGAGGATCTGGCGCACCAGATCGCGCGCGCGCCGCCCGGCTTTTTCGATCTCCTGCAGGCTGACCCAGGCGGGGGCGTCGGGGCCGCAGTCGGCCTTGGCCAGGGCCACATTGCCCAGGATGGCCCCCAGGATGTTGTTGAAATCGTGCGCGATGCCGCCGGCCATGGTGCCCACGGCCTGCATCTTGTGCGATTCGCGCAGCTGGGCTTCGAGTTCGTTGCGGTGCGCCTCGGCTTTCTTGCGCCCGGTCAGGTCGCGGGCGAACACCGTGGTGGTTTCTCCCTGGGCATGGCGCTCGCACGAGACGCTGACCTCCACCGCCAGGGCGTTGCCGCTGGCGGTCTGGGCCGTCATTTCGCCCAGCAGGGCCTGCAGCGGGCGCTGTTCTTCGGCCAGGGCCCGCGCCGCCTCGGGCAGAAAGCGCGCCAGCGGGCTGCCCAGGGCCTCGCTGGCCGCGCACTCGAACAGCGTCGCCGCCGTGGGGTTGAAGACCGTGATGCGCTGGTGCTGGTCCACGCAGACGATGGCGTCGAGCGCCGAGTTGATCACCGCCTCCAGGCGCTTTTCGCTGGCATACAGCTGCTGGTTGCGTTCCTGGAGGGTGCGGCGCTCGGCGAGCAGCGGGCCCTGGTCGATCACGGCGCACAAGAACTGCAGCAGGGGCGGACCGCCCTCGCGCGGGCCCTCGATGCGGGCAATGTGCAGGTCGCCATTGATCTGCACTGGCTCGGTCACCTCGAAAACCACCTCGCTGATTTCGCTGTGCCCTTGTTCGCGGGCCTGCGAGAACGCTGCGTTCACGCGCTCCATGTCGGCGGCGCGGACAAAGGGGCGCAGCGAGGTCAGGGGGCGGTCGCGTTCCGTGGGCTGGAAGCTGCGGTGCGCCATCGCATTGGCCTGGGCCACGATGTCGTGCTCGTCCACCACCATCAGCGCCAGGGGCACGCTGGCGAACAGGGTCTCGAAGCGCTCGGAGGCGCTTTCGGCCACGGCCTGGCTATAGCGCAGGACCTTGTTCTGGCTTTCAAGTTCGGCCTGGTAGGCGCGCAGCTCGGCCACCAGGCCGGGGGCTTCGCTGTCGGCGCTCCCGCGGGCCTCGGACGTGGGCCCCTGCACCGCGGCAGAGGCCGGGGGGCTCTGCGGCAGCGCCAAGAAAGACAGGTCCGGGCGGCTCATGGGCGGGGCGCTGGCGGCCGGGCCGGTCGGGTTCGGGGCGGCTCAGGCGTTCTGGGCGAAGGCGGTGTAGGCGGCTTCGTCGAGCAGCCCGTCCAGCTGGCCAGGGTCGCTGAGTTTGATCTTGAAGAACCAGCCCGCGCCCAGCGGGTCGGAGTTGGCCAGCGCGGGGTCGGCGCGCAGGGCTTCGTTCACTTCGACCACTTCGCCCGCCACGGGCAGAAAGACATCGGCGGCCGCCTTGACCGACTCGACCACGGCGCCCACGGCGTTTTGTTCAAAGGCCTGGCCCAGGGCCGGCAGGTCCACAAACACCACATCCCCCAGAACGTCCTGGGCGTGCACGGTGATGCCGACCACGGCGGCGTGGGGGTCGGTGGCATCGATCCATTGGTGGTCGCGGGAGTATTGAACGGTCATCGGAAAAGCTCCTGGAAATTCGGCAAGGCCTTGCATGGTAGCCGAGTTGCAGAGACAAAAAAGGCCTGCAAGGCAGGCCCATCGTGCGCAAGGCGCTATGTTTTTTACATACCCGAGTAGTTCGGGCCACCACCGCCCTCGGGCGTGACCCAGACGATGTTCTGCGTGGGGTCCTTGATGTCGCAGGTCTTGCAGTGCACGCAGTTCTGCGCATTGATCTGCAGGCGCTGGGCATTGCCGCCCTGGACTTCGTCGGGCACGTATTCGTACACCCCCGCAGGGCAGTAGCGGCTTTCCGGCCCGGCGAACTTCGCCAGGTTGATGCTGACGGGCACGCTGGCGTCCTTGAGGGTCAGGTGCGCGGGCTGGTTTTCCGCATGGTTGGTGTTGCTGATGAACACGCTGCTCAGGCGGTCGAAGGTGAGCTTGCCATCGGGCTTGGGGTAGACGATGGGCTGGCACTCGGCGGCCGGCTTCAGGTAGGCGTGGTCGGGCTTGTCGCGGTGCAGGGTCCACGGAATGTGGCCCTTGAGCACGAACTGCTCGATGCCGTTCATCAGCGTGGCGGTGGTCAGGCCTTTCTTGAACCAGGCCTTGAAGTTGCGGGCCTTGTTCAGTTCGGTGTGCAGCCAGCTGTTCTCGAAGGCCCGGGGGTAGGCCGTGAGCTCGTCGTGCTGGCGGCCGGCCACGAGGGCGTCGTAGGCCGCTTCGGCGGCCAGCATGCCGGTCTTGATGGCGGCATGGCTGCCCTTGATGCGGCTGACGTTCAGGAAGCCGGCATCGCAGCCCACCAGCGCGCCGCCGGGGAACACGAACTTGGGCAGGCTCATCAGGCCCCCGGCCGCAATGGCGCGGGCGCCGTAGCTGATGCGCTTGGCGGGCTTGATGCCCTTGGATTCGTCGCCTTCGAGGTAGTAGCGGATGTTCGGGTGCGTCTTCCAGCGCTGCATTTCCTCGAACGGGCTCAGGTGGGGGTTGGCATAGTCCAGGCCGGTGATGAAGCCCAGGGTGACCTTGTTGTCTTCCATGTGGTACAGGAAGGCGCCGCCATAGGTGTTGTTGTCCATGGGCCAGCCCGCGGTGTGCAGCACGAAGCCCGGTTGGTGGCGTTGGGGGTCGATTTCCCAGAGTTCCTTGATGCCCAGGCCGTAGGTCTGGGGGTCGCGGTCGGCATCGAGCTTGAAGCGGGCGATGACCTGCTTGCCCAGGTGGCCGCGCGCGCCTTCGGCGAACACCGTGTACTTGGCATGCAGTTCCATGCCGAGCTGGAAGTCGCCCGTGGGCTCGCCTTCCTTGCTCACGCCCATGTTGCCGGTGGCCACGCCCTTGACGCTGCCATCGTCGTTGTAGAGCACTTCGGCTGCGGCAAAGCCGGGGAAGATTTCCACGCCCAGGTTTTCGGCCTGTTGGGCCAGCCAGCGGGTCACATTGCCCAGGCTGACGATGTAGTTGCCGTGGTTCTGGAAGCAGCCGGGCAGCAGGAAGTTGGGGGTGCGGAAGGCGGATTTCTCGCCCAGGAAGACCATGGCGTCGTCGGTGACGGGCTGGTTCAGCGGGGCGCCGAGTTCTTTCCAGTTCGGGATCAGCTCGGTCAGGGCCTGGGGGTCCATGATGGCGCCCGAGAGGATGTGCGCGCCGGGTTCGGAGCCTTTCTCCAGCACCACCACCGAGACGTCCTGGCCTTTCTCGGCAGCCAGTTGCTTCAGTCGGATGGCGGTGGACAGGCCTCCAGGGCCTCCTCCCACCACCACCACGTCGTATTCCATGGCTTCGCGGGGTCCGTATTGGGCGAGGATTTCTTCGTTTGTCATGCGTGTCTCGTCAGGCGTTGGGTCATTTTTCGGGGTGATGGCGGAGCCGTGTATTCTGAATCAAGGGCTCACAGGATTTTCATTGTATTGATCAAGATTCAGCAATGGAACAGTTGTCTTGTTTTTTGCTACTCAAGGAGAGTTTTTCATGGCGTACAACATCGATTTGGCAGGTCGTGTGGCTTTGGTGACCGGGGCTTCGAGTGGATTGGGCGCGCAATTCGCGCGCACGCTGGCCCGTGCGGGCGCCGGGGTGGTGCTGGCCAGCCGGCGCCTGGAAAAACTCAAGGACCTGCGCGCGCGCATCGAGGGCGAGGGCGGCGATGCCCATGTGGTCGAGCTGGACGTGAGCGACCACGACTCCATCAAGGCCGCCGTGGCCCATGCCGAGACCGAAATGGGCTCCATCGATATTCTGGTCAACAACTCCGGGGTCAGCACCACCCAGCGCCTGCAGGATGTCACGCCCGCCGACTTCGACTTCATCTTCAACACCAACGTCCGCGGGGCTTTCTTTGTGGCGCAGGAGGTGGGCAAGCGCATGATCGCCCGCGCCCAGGGGCATGCGCCGGGCAGTTTCACGGGCGGACGCATCATCAACATTGCCTCGATGGCCGGCCTGAAGGTCTTGCCGCAGATCGGGGCCTATTGCATGAGCAAGGCGGCCGTCATCCAGATGACCAAGGCCATGGCGCTGGAATGGGGCCGCTTTGGCATCAATGTGAATGCCATGTGCCCCGGCTATATCGGCACCGAGATCAACCACCGGCACTGGCAGACCGAGCAAGGCCAAAAGCTCCTGGACCTGCTGCCGCGCAAGCGCGTGGGCCAGCCCGAAGACCTCGACCCCGTGCTGCTGATGCTGGCCAGCGACCAGAGCCATTTCGTCAACGGCGCGGTGATCGCCGCCGACGATGGGTTTTCGCTCTGAAGCCCCGGCCCGGCCGGCCGGGCGAATGCCCTGGCGCAGGGCCGGCGCAGGCCTGGCCCGGTGAGCGCGGAGCCCGCAAGGGCGCGCGTTCAGGGCGGGGCCCAAGGGGCTTTTCAGGGGCGAGGGCCTCGCCTTTCATTTGCTTTGGATGGGCTTTTTGTAGGCCTTTTATCGGCTTTTTTTGAGCCTTTTTTGGCCTCTAAGCAACGCCGGATAAGCGCTTCATGCTATTGAATTCGAAGTGAAGCAGCCGCTCCGGGGCGCAAGGGCGAGCCCTTGCGCCCCGGGCTGGCTTCACAGCGTGGCCCGGTCCCGGATGCGGTGGATGCTGGCGATTTCCACCGTCCACACCAGGCCATCGCCGATCTGGCCGGTGCTGCAGGCCTCGATGATGGCGTTGCGGATGGGCTCGACCATGGCGTCTTCCGCCAGCACGCAGACCATGAGCTTGCCGGTGAAGTCGGTCAGCTCGGCCTTTACGCTGCGTTTGTCGATGGCGGCCGGGGCGGTAAAGCCCTCGGCCTTGAACACCGTCACGCCCGGAAAGTTCGGAATGGCGCGCAGGGCCTCGCGCAGGCGTTCGAGGCGGTTGGGGCGCACGATGGCGCGGATTTCTTTCATGGGGGTCTCCGGGAGGTCAGGCTTCGGTCGGGGGCTCGTCAAACCAGCGGTACAGCGTGGGCAGCACCACCAGCGTGAGCAGGGTGGAAGAAATCAGCCCGCCGATCACCACGATGGCCAGCGGGCGCTGCACTTCGGAGCCCGGCCCCGTGGCAAACAGGAAGGGCACCAGGCCCAGCAGGGCGACGGTGGCCGTCATCATCACCGGGCGAAAGCGCTGCACGCAGCCTTCGCGCACGGCGGCGGCCACGGCCATGCCATCTTCGCGCAGCCGGCGGATGCAGGTGACCAGCACCACGCCGTTGAGCACGGCGATACCCCACAGCGCAATAAAGCCCACCGAGGCCGGCACGCTCACGTATTCGCCCGTGACAAACAGCCCGATCAGGCCGCCCACCGAGGCAAACGGCAGCACCAGGATGATCAGCCCGGCCAGCTTCACCGAGCGGAAGAGCAGGAACAGCAGGAAGAAGATCGCCACGATGGTCAGCGGCACGATGACCGACAGCGTCTCCATCGCGCGCTCCATGTTCTCGAACTGGCCGCCATAGACAAAGTAGTAGCCCTCGGGCACCTGGACTTCGCGGTCGATGCGCTGCTGCACTTCGGCGACGAAGCCGGCCAGGTCGCGTCCTTCGACGTTGGCGCCCACCACCACGCGCCGCTTGCCGCTTTCCCGGCTGATCTGCGCAGGGCCGTCCACCAGGGCGATGCGCGCCAGCGAGTACAGCGGCACCTGGGCCCCGCTGGCCGTGGTCAGCAGGGTGTT
>JAQUDN010000148.1 GCA_028685665.1 Burkholderiaceae bacterium
GCCCAAGCGCTGCTTCATCGTTCCCGAACTGCCGCGCAACACCATGGGCAAGGTGCAAAAGAATCTGTTGCGCGAAGCGTACAAAGCCCTGTTTGCCTGAAGGGGCGCAAGCGCGCGGGGGGGGGGCTGATCCTCCCTGCGCTGGATGAGACGGATTTGCTCCTGAATAGAGAGCTGAAAGCGCTTTGCAGACAAGCGCTGGAGGGGTTTTTAGGGCTTAACGCAGCACCAGCACCGGGATGTGTGAATGCGTCAACACGTGCTGGGTTTCGCTGCCCAAGAGCAAGCGCTTCAGACCCTTGCGGCCATGCGAGGCCATCACGATCAGGTCGCACTTGTGTTTCTTGGCGGCGGCAATCACGGCCTCTGCCACCAGATCGGATTTGGCGATCACCGCCTTGACCGCAACCCCCTGCTCACCCCCCTGGGCTTTGACGGCATTGACCATGGCCTGGGCGGCTTCACCCCATTGCTGCTCGATGCGTTTGACATCCGCCAGGTCCACGGGCATGCCCCCCTCGAAATAACTGCGGGGGTAGCGGGGCACCACCTTGAGTGCCACCACCGAAGCGCCTGAAAGCGCTGCGAGCGACAGCCCGTGCTCTACGGCTTTGTCAGACAGCGGAGAGCCATCGGTGGCGATCAGAATGCGTTGGTACATAGGGTGTCTCCTTCGAAAGTGGGAATCAGCTTACGGCGCATCATGTTTTGCGATTTGATCTGCGTCAATAAGTCTGACACAGGGGCGGGTTAGGCTCAGAATATGTCCATGGCCATTTCCGCACATTCTGACCCTGCTCCGACGCGGTTGCCTTCCGGAATTCCAGAACACGCTCCATCATCCCAAGGACCGGTCCTGCTGGATGAACCCCAGGAGTGGGCTGCATTCGGACGGCCTTGCCTGCGTGCTGGAGAGGCCGGTCCGCGAGATCCTGCGTCGATGCTCTGGGATTCGCAGGTTGTTCTGGAGGGCATGCACTGCGCAGCGTGTGCCCTCACTATCGAAGACGCCTTGCGCGCGGTACCAGGGGTGCTCCAGGCGGAGGTCAGTGCGGCCACCCGACGTGCCCGCGTGGTCTGGAATCCGCAGACGGTTTTGCCTTCTCAGTGGATGGCCGCCGTGCAAAAAGCAGGCTACAACGCCTTGCCTGCCATGGACGCCCTGGCCCGTGCGCAGCGGCAGCGTGAAAGCCGGCGGGCTTTGTGGCGCTGGCTGGTGGCGGGGTTCTGCATGATGCAGGTCATGATGTATGCATGGCCTGCATATATTGCGCAGCCCGGCGATTTGTCGGCCGAGATGGAGCAGCTTTTGCGTTGGGCTTCCTGGGTGTTGACTTTGCCTGTGGTGTTTTTTGCCTGTGGGCCCTTTTTTGTCAGTGCGCTTCGGGATATCCGGCTTGCGCGCGTCAGCATGGATCTGCCCGTGGCCTTGGGCATGGCCATCACCTTTGTGGTGAGCACGGCGGGCACCTTTGATCCTGCCGGGGTTTTTGGGCGAGAGGTCTATTACGACTCGCTGACCATGTTCGTTTTTTTCTTGCTGACCGGCCGGTGGCTGGAGTTGCGTCTGCGTGACCGCACTGCGGGGGCGTTGGAAGCGGTGATGAACCGCCTGCCCGACAGTGTGGAGCGGCGCAATACCGAGGGCCTGTTCGTCCGTGTCGCCACCCGTCGTCTGGCTGTGGGGGACACCATTCGGGTCCTGCCAGGCGAGGCCTTTCCCGCCGATGGCTCCATTACCCGTGGCCATACCCAGGCCGATGAGGCCCTGCTGACGGGAGAATCCACGCCCGTGGTTCGCCCGTGGGGCAGCCGGGTCATTGCGGGGAGCCACAATCTGCTCGCACCTGTCGAGGTCCGTGTGGAAGGCGTCGGGGCGCAGACGCGTTTTGCCGAGATCGTGGCGCTCATGGAAAGCGCGTCGCTGCAAAAGCCCCGCCTGGCCCAATTGGCCGACCGTATCGCGCGTCCTTTTTTGTTGGCGGTCTTGTTGGCGGCTGGCTTGGCCGCTGCCTGGTGGTGGTCTCTGGACCCCGGTCATGCCTTGATGGTGGCGGTGGCCGTATTGATCGTCACCTGTCCGTGCGCCTTGTCCTTGGCCACCCCGGTGGCCATGTTGACGGCGGCAGGGACCTTGGCCCGCCATGGCGTTCTGGTGCGCAATCTCCAGGGCTTGGAAGCCTTGGCACATGTCGATACCTTGGTGTTTGACAAGACAGGGACCTTGACCCGCGATGGCATGGCTTTGCGTGCTGTGCACGCTGCGAACCCGCTCTCCGAGACGGAGGCCCTGGATCTGGCCGCTGCACTGGCACGGCACTCGATGCACCCTTCGTCGCGTGCACTGGTGGCCGCCGCTGCGGTGGACTTGGCGCGCTGGCAGGTGGTGGAACTGCAGGAAGAAGCCGGTCTGGGCCTGTGTGCGCAGGTCCGTGATCTGCAGGGTGTTTTCGGTCTGCGGGAACTGCGCCTGGGATCTGCCCGCCATGCGGGTGTCGCTCCTTCTGCGGTGCAGGAGGGTTTGGAGGTGGTCCTCTCCGAGCAGCGCCCGGAGGGAGGGGCTCTGGTATGGGCACGTTTCGAATTGATCGAGGATTTGCGGCCCGAGGCGGCGACCGTGGTTGCGGCCCTGGAAGGTATGGGCGTGGCGGTGCACTTGTGGTCGGGTGACCGACGGCCTGCCGTGCAGCGCATGGCAGAGCGGGCCGGGATTTCGCAGGCCCGGGGGGAATGCAAGCCCCAGGAGAAGCTCTTGGCCATCCAGGCCTTGCAAGCCCAGGGCCACCGTGTGGCCATGGTGGGTGATGGCTTGAACGATGGCCCCGTCTTGGCGGGAGCCCATGTGTCTTTCGCCTTTGGACGCTCCTTGCCCTTGGCGCGCTCGCAGGCAGATTTTGTGGTGCTGGGTGACAACCTGGCTTTGGTGGTGCAAACCGTCGGCTTGGCGCGTCGGACCCTGCGTATCGTGCGACAGAATCTTTGGTGGGCGGCAGGCTACAACGCCTTGTGCGTTCCCCTGGCCGTGGTGGGCTGGATGCCCGCTTGGCTGGCGGGACTGGGCATGGCCTTCAGTTCGCTCTGGGTGGTGCTGAATGCCGCTCGCTTGTCGCGGGGGCTGGCCGCTCTGCCTGGCGCAGAGGTCTCCTTGCCCGGTGCGGCGGGCAAGGCCGCTGCGCTCACGGTGGCCCCCACCTGGATGGAGCCTGTCTGATGGATATCCTGTATTTGCTGATTCCCCTGTCTGTCGTCTTGGTGCTGATGATTCTGGCTGGCCTGTGGTGGGCGGTCTACCAAGGCCAGTTTGAAAGCGTCGAACAGGAAGGTGAGCGAATTCTTAAAGACAATTGACGTGTGTCAAATGGCTTGAATCGAATTTGGTTAAAACTTTGACTGTAATAAAAAGAGGTGCCCGATGGATTCTCCGAAAACAAGTGCTGCGCACTACAACGACACTGTCGTCAGGCAGTTTTCGATCATGGCTGTGGTCTGGGGGGTGGTGGGCATGTTGGTCGGCGTATTCATTGCCGCCCAACTCGCTTGGCCTGAACTCAACTTTGGCATTCCGTGGCTGAGTTATGGGCGCTTGCGTCCCTTGCACACCAATGCCGTGATCTTCGCTTTCGGCGGTTGCGCTCTGATGGGGGCCAGCTACTACGTGGTCCAACGAACGGGGCAGGTCCGCTTGTTTGCGGGACCACTGGCTTCATTTACCTTCTGGGGCTGGCAGTTGGTCATTTTGGCCGCAGCGATCAGCCTGCCCTTGGGCTACACCTCTGGCAAAGAATATGCCGAGCTGGAGTGGCCCATCGACATTCTGATCACGCTGGTCTGGGTGGCTTATGCCATCGTGTTTTTTGGCACCGTGGGCATCCGCAAGGTCAAGCACATCTACGTCGCCAACTGGTTTTTTGGCGCCTTCATTCTGGCGGTGGCCTTGCTGCATGTGGTCAACAGCGCGGCCATTCCCGCAGGCTTCATGAAGAGTTACTCGGCTTATGCCGGCGTGCAGGATGCCATGGTGCAATGGTGGTACGGACACAATGCCGTGGGCTTTTACCTGACCGCCGGCTTTTTGGGGATGATGTACTACTTCATTCCCAAGCAGGCAGGCCGTCCGGTCTATAGCTACCGCCTGTCCATCGTCCACTTCTGGGCGCTGATTTTCACGTACATGTGGGCCGGCCCGCACCATCTGCATTACACCGCGCTGCCCGATTGGACCCAATCGGTGGGCATGGTGTTCTCCCTGATCCTGCTGGCCCCCAGCTGGGGGGGGATGATCAATGGTGTGATGACCCTGTCGGGTGCTTGGCACAAGCTGCGCGATGACCCGATTTTGCGCTTCCTGATCGTGTCGCTGTCTTTCTACGGCATGTCCACGTTTGAAGGCCCGATGATGTCCATCAAGACCGTCAATGCCTTGAGCCATTACACCGACTGGACTGTGGGCCATGTGCACTCTGGCGCCCTGGGCTGGGTGGGTCTTATCACCATGGGCACACTCTATTACCTGGTGCCCCGCCTGTTTGGCAAAGAGAAGATGCATTCGGTCAAAGCCATTGAAGTGCACTTCTGGATGGCCACCATCGGCATCGTTCTTTACATCGCTGCGATGTGGATTGCCGGTGTCATGCAGGGTTTGATGTGGCGCGCCATCAACGCCGATGGCACCTTGACCTACACCTTTGTGGAAGGCGTGAAGGCCACCTATCCCTTCTATGTGATCCGGGTTGCCGGTGGTTTGCTCTACCTGGGCGGCATGCTGCTCATGGCCTGGAATGTCTGGATGACAACGATCTCGGGTCGTTCGGTCAAGGTGGCCATCCCTGCCGTGAATCCGGCCCACGCTTGAGATCAGAGGAATTTCCATGTCTGACAACCACAAAACTGCATCTGCTGGCTTCTCCCATGAAACGGTGGAGACCAACAACTTCCTGATGATTGTGCTGATTCTTCTGGTGATCGCCGTGGGCGGGCTGGTTGAGATCGTGCCCTTGTTTTTCCAGAAGTCGACCACGGAGCCTGTCAAAGGCGTTCAGCCTTACTCTGCGCTCCAGTTGATGGGGCGGGACGTTTACCTGCGCGAAGGTTGCTACAACTGCCATTCGCAGATGATCCGTCCCTTCCGTGCCGAGACCTTGCGCTATGGCCATTATTCCGTTGCAGGCGAGTTTGTTTATGACCACCCCTTCCAGTGGGGGAGCAAACGCACCGGACCCGATCTGCACCGGGTGGGTGGCAAGTACAGCGATGAATGGCACCGCATTCACCTGACCAATCCACGCGATCTGGTGCCCGAGTCGAATATGCCTGCCTATCCCTGGCTGGAGAAGAGTGTGATTGATCCGACCGATGTGGCTCCGCGTATGAAGGCCTTGCGCACTGTCGGTGTGCCCTATACCGATGAGCAGATTGCTGCCTCTGCCGCCGACGTTCAAGGCAAGACCGAAATGGATGCCCTGGTGGCCTACCTCCAGGTCATGGGACGGGCTTTGAAGTGAGGGCGTGAGTCAAATGGACATCACCACCATGCGCATCGTCGCCACCCTGGCCTCCCTGGCCTGCTTCGTCGGCATCTGGGTCTGGGCCTACTCCAGTCGAAACCGTTCGCGGTTCGACGAGGCGGCTCAGTTGCCTTTCGATCAAGATTGACCTTCACCAGAACGAGAACACACCATGAGTGACTTCACCAGCAACTTCTGGTCGGTTTATGTGGCCGCGATCACGATCGTTGGCATCATCGCCTGCCTGCTTCTGCTCGTCATCACCGCGCGGAAGAAAATCGTTTCTTCCGCTGACAACACGACCGGACATGTCTGGGATGGTGACCTGACCGAGATGAACAATCCCATGCCACGTTGGTGGGTGTGGTTGTTCGTCATCACCGTCATTTTCGGCTTTGCTTATTTGGCCGCTTTTCCGGGCTTGGGCAATTTTGCGGGCAAGCTGAACTGGTCCCAGCAAGGGGAATACGAAGCCGAAATGGCCAAGGCCAAGAAGGAACTTGAGCCTCTGTATGCCCGGTTTGCCTCCATGAAACCAGAAGAAGTGGCCAAGGACCCCCAGGCCCAAGCGATTGGTGAGCGCTTGTTCATGAACAATTGCGCGCAGTGCCACGGCTCGGACGCCCGGGGAAGCAAAGGTTTTCCCAATCTGGCCGATGCCGATTGGCTCCATGGCGGTACCCCTGACAAGATCCGTGAAACCCTGACCCAGGGCCGGATTGGCAATATGCCCCCCATGGCCGCCGCAGTGGGCTCGCCGGAAGACGTGCGCAATCTGTCTCACTATGTTTTGAGCTTGTCGGGAAGCCCGCATGATTCGCTCCGTGCCTCGCTGGGCAAGACCAAATTCACTGCCTGCGCCGCTTGCCATGGTATGGATGGCAAGGGCAATACGGCCCTGGGTGCCCCCAATCTCACCGACGATATCTGGTTGCATGGTTGGGGCGAAGCTGCGATCACCGCCATGATCAACAATGGCAAGATGAACCAGATGCCTGCGCAGGCGGACAAACTGACTGAAGCCCAGATTGGTGTGTTGGCTGCTTATGTCTGGGGTTTGTCGAACAAGTAAGGGGTCTGTTCCCACATGCGTCGGGCCCATCCGATGCATGGGGCACCAGCCTGGTATGACTTGCTACTGAAGAAAAAGACCATTCACCATGATCCCTTCCGGCGATCCCCAACGTAAAGTCATACCTATCGCCCCGCTGCCTGCTGACTCTGGTGCGCAGGGCGAGATCGTTTCTCTGTTTGAGGCCCAGAAAAAAATCTATCCCCGTTCCATCAGCGGTGTGTTTGCTCGCTGGCGCTGGGTGATGGTGTTTCTGACGCAGATCGTTTTTTATGGCTTGCCCTGGTTCGAGTGGGGGCAGCGTCAGATGGTGCTGTTTGATCTGGGCGCACGGCGGTTCTACATTTTTGGACTGGTGCTGTATCCCCAGGATTTCATCTATCTCACCGGTTTGTTGATCATTTCGGCCCTGTCGCTGTTTCTGTTCACGGCCGTGGCAGGGCGTTTGTGGTGTGGCTTTGCTTGCCCCCAAACCGTCTATACCGAAATGTTCATGTGGATCGAGCACAAGATCGAGGGCGATCGCAGTGCCCGGCTGCGGCTGGATGCCGGTCCATGGACTTTGGAAAAAATCTGGAAAAAACTCCTCAAACAAGCGGTCTGGATTGCTGTTGCACTCTGGACGGGTTTCACATTTGTGGGCTACTTTGTCCCAATCCGGGACCTGGGTGCCGAGTTGCTGGCCTTTCAGGGCACCTGGCAGATTTTCTGGGTCTTCTTCTACGGCTTTGCTACCTATGGCAATGCAGGATTCATGCGTGAGCAGGTCTGCAAGTACATGTGTCCTTATGCGCGTTTCCAGAGCGCCATGTTTGACAAGGACACCCTGATCGTCAGTTATGACGCAGAGCGTGGTGAGCCACGCGCTCCGCGCAACAAGACGATCGACCATAAGGCCCAGGGTTTGGGCGACTGCATTGACTGCACTTTGTGCGTGCAGGTGTGTCCCGTCGGGATCGATATCCGCAAGGGCTTGCAGTACGAATGCATTGGCTGCGGCCTGTGCGTTGACGCTTGCAATACCGTGATGGACAAGATGCACTACCCGCAGGGCCTGATTCGTTACTCCACGCAAAATGGGGTGGCCCAGCGGTGGACCCAGTCCCAGATGCTGCGCCGCGTCCTGCGGCCGAGGGTGCTGATCTATACGGCCGTGCTCATCGGTTTGTGCCTTGCGATGCTCACCAGCTTGCTTACCCGCACTCCTTTGAAGGTGGATGTGGTCCGTGACAGGGCGGCTCTGTCGCGCATCGTCGCGGGCGGGAAATTGGAGAACGTCTATCGACTCCAAATCATGAACGCCACGGAATCTGCGCAGAAGTACCGCATTTCAGTTCGCGGTCTGCAGGGGCTCGAAATCGGATCCGAATCCGAAGTGGAGATTGGCGCAGCGGAGTCGCGCTGGGTGGCTGTGCGTTTGCAGATCCCGTACGGCTCGGCACCCTCGGGTTCGCATCCGGTTCAATTTGACATTGAAGGCCTGGGCGCTGGAGGTCGTATCACGGAGAAATCGGTGTTCCTGGTTCCGCGGTAAACCGGTCCCAGAGATGCGAATACGGACGCCTCATATGGGGTGTTCTCATGATTGAAAGGAAATTGGATGCCATCGTCTCCCCCCCTGCACAGTGCTCCACCTTGGTGGAAATTTGGCCATGTCTGGCTTGTGATTGCCGGGCCTGTCATCGTGATCATTGCGGGTTTCGTGACCTTGTGGATCGCCATCAGCAAGCCCGATCCCGTCGTGGCCGAGGATTACTACCGCCAAGGTATCGAGATCAATAAAACCTTGGAGAACCCTGAGAAAAGCTGGGCTCCCGCCCTGAAGGGCCGTAACCATGCCGCAACGCCTGCCCAGGACCAGCCACGCTGAAGCCCCCCGTGGGTACGCTTTGGCGTGGGCTTATTTGTCAATATGAACAGGGAGAGATGCCGATGTGGACCCAACGACTGATGTG
>JAQUDN010000012.1 GCA_028685665.1 Burkholderiaceae bacterium
ACATGGCCATGGGCAGGGGCTCCCCGCCCAGCAACTGCAGGCTATAGGCAATATTGCCCGCGCACCCGCCGAAATCGCGCCGCAGCGCCGGCACCAGGAAGGACACGTTCAGGATGTGCAGCTGGTCGGGCAGGATCTGCTCGGCAAAGCGCCCTTCGAACGTCATGATGGTATCGAACGCAAGAGATCCACAAATCAAGGCAGCCATAGATAAAGAAAAAGTGAAAGGTTGAAAGTCAGGGGTAAAAAGCGAGCAGGCGGTAGCCCACGATGCGGGCATTCTCGTGTGTGATCTGCAGCGACAGCGTAGTGCTCCAGACGGCTCCGGCCGGCAGCTCGGCGGGCGCCGCCATGTCCTGCGGGTGCAGCACGCGCCGCAGCACGGGCTGGTCCTGCAGGTCGGTCAGCGTGAGTTCGACGGCCGGTGTTGCCAAGGCCAGCGGGGCGTGGTTCTGAAGCGCCAGAGACAAGGCATAGCGCTCCCCGGAGCCCTTCTGGAACGAGGAACTGTCAATCGCCACTTGCGCAATATTGCGCAGGGGATGCTGGGCGCAATGCAGCAAGCCGCACACCGCCTCCACGGCAGAGCGCACCCGCGCATCCAGGGCCATGAGGCGGCCCCGCTCCTGCAGGACCACTTGCGCCCCCAACACCAGCAGAAGACCCAAGGCCGACAAGGCCAGACCGCAGCGCACCAGGGGCTGGTGCCACCAGGCCCGGCGCCGGGCCGCGCGCACGAACCCCGGCTCCTGGAGAGCGCCCTCTTCGGCGCCACAGGGCACTGCCGGCGCTGACCATGGCGGGGCCGGCGTTTCCGCCAGCGCCTCTGCGGCCGTCAGGGCCGGGTCTGGGGGTGCATCGGAAAGGGGCCCGTCGGCCCAGGGCATATCAGTGAGGGCCGGGGAAGGCAACTCGTAGCCCGCCAGAACCTCCGGGGAAAAGTCCTGCCCCAAACCATCGGAAAGGGGCAGCCTGGGCGGGGGCTCGGTGGCTTCTTCCCAGGTTTCAGGCAACAGAAGGGGGGTGTCTGTGGGCAAAAGGTGGGCCGATGCGTCAAAGATGTCCTCACAATGCCCGCAGCGCACCCATCCTTCGGACACGCGCAGCTGGTCGGCGACCACCTTGAATTTCGTGCCGCAGGAGGGACAGCGTGTGATCTGGCTCATCTGCGGGGCATTGTAGAAGGCCGGAGCATCGCCCCGCCCCGGGCCGCCTCAGCGCTGGGCGGTCATCAGAATCCAGCCGTCTTCGGTGTCGGCCACCTCCAGCGCGAGCCAGGGAGCGTAGGCTTCTTTCAGCTCCTGGGCCTGCCGCTCCAGGATGCCGGCCAGGACCAGATGCCCCCCAGGCGCCACATGCGCGCACAGCAGGGGCGCCAGGACACGCAGGGGCGTGGCCAGGATGTTCGCCAGCACGGTCTGGTACAGGCCTTGCGCCTTGTCCGGCAAGCCCGCGTGCAACTGAACGCCGTTGGCCTGGGCGTTCTGCCCGGTCGACTCCACGGCGGCCGGATCAATGTCCACGGCATCGATGTCCACCGCGCCGAACTTGGCGGCACCGATGGCGAGAATGCCCGAGCCACAGCCGTAGTCGAGCACGCGCCCCAGCGCCTGAGCGGCCGCAGGGCCTTCGCCCTGGCGGGCGATCCAGCGCAGGCACATGCGGGTGGTGGGATGGGTGCCGGTACCAAAAGCCAGGCCGGGGTCCAGCCGGATGCTGCGCAGCGCCTGGGCCGGCAGTGCGTGCCAGGTGGGCACGATCCAGAAATCGGGGGTGATATCGACCGGGGCAAACTGGGACTGCGTCAGGCGCACCCAATCCTGGTCGGCCAATGGGGTCAGGCCCAGCACCTGGCAGGCAGCGAAGAAATCCTGCAGCGCCAGCAACTGCTGCGCCTCCTGGGCCTGGGCCTCGGTCGCAAACAGCGCCACCACACGGCTGCGCTGCCAGCCATCTTTGGGCGGCGGCATGCCCGGCTCGCCAAACAGGGCTTGTTCGGCATCGGTCTGGGCATCGGCGTCTTCGACCGAGACGCTCAGGGCATCGAGCGCGTCCAGCGCATCGCTGACGGCTTCGATCACATCTTCCGGGCACATCAGACTCAGTTCAAACATGGGAGGCCTCTCTATCAAAAAATGAAATGCTGGCATCCGTTGCCAGATGCCAGCATGGGGTGCCATGTCCGCATCGGACCCCACCACCGGGGCTCGGTGCGGAGAGGCCCGCGTCAGGGCCTCAGCGCTTGTGTTGGGACAACCACTCTTCGAGGTAATGGATGTTGGTGCCGCCGGCCATGAACTTGGCATCGACCATCAGCTCGCGGTGCAGCGGCACATTGGTGTTGATGCCCTCAATCACCGTCTCGGACAGGGCCGTGCGCATGCGCGCCAAGGCCTGCTCGCGCGTGTCGCCGTGGACGATGATCTTCCCGATCATTGAGTCGTAATTCGGCGGCACAAAGTAGTTGGTGTAGGCATGGGAGTCCACCCGCACCCCCGGGCCTCCGGGTGCGTGCCACACCGAGATGCGGCCTGGCGAAGGCGTGAACTTGTAGGCGTCTTCGGCGTTGACGCGGCACTCGATCGCGTGGCCCCGGATCTGGATCTGGCGCTGGGTGAAAGGCAGTTTTTCACCTGCCGCCACCATGATCTGGGTGCGCACGATGTCCACCCCCGTGACCCATTCGGTCACCGGATGCTCCACCTGCACACGCGTGTTCATTTCAATGAAATAGAACTCGCCGTCCTCGTACAGAAACTCGAAGGTGCCCGCACCGCGGTAGCCGATCTTCTTGCAGGCGGCCACACAGCGCTCGCCGATCTTGTCGATCAGCCGGCGGGGAATGCCGGGCGCCGGAGCCTCTTCGATCACCTTCTGGTGGCGGCGCTGCATGGAGCAGTCGCGTTCGCCCAGGTAGACCGCATTGCGGTGCTTGTCGGCCAGCACCTGGATCTCGATATGGCGCGGGTTCTGCAGGAACTTTTCCATGTAGACCGCCGGATTGCCAAACGCGGCACCGGCTTCGGCCTTGGTCATCTGCACGGCATTGACCAGCGCGGCCTCGGTGTGCACCACGCGCATGCCACGACCGCCGCCGCCGCCTGCAGCCTTGATGATCACGGGATAGCCGACCGCCTTGGCGATGCGGCGGATCTGCACGGGGTCCTCGGGCAGTTCCCCCTCGGAGCCGGGCACACAGGGCACGCCTGCACGGATCATCGCCTGCTTGGCCGAGACCTTGTCACCCATGATGCGGATGGACTCGGGTGTAGGGCCGATGAACTGGAACCCGCTTTTTTCCACCCGTTCGGCAAAATCAGCGTTCTCGCTCAGGAAACCATAGCCCGGGTGGATGGCTTCGGCATCGGTGACCTCCGCCGCCGAAATGATGGCCGGCATATTGAGGTAGCTCAGCGACGAAGGCGCCGGACCGATACAGACCGCTTCTTCGGCCAGCTTGACGTATTTGGCATCGCGGTCGGCCTCGGAATAGACCATGACCGCCTTGACGCCCAGTTCCTGGCAGGCGCGCTGGATCCGGAGGGCGATTTCGCCGCGATTGGCGACAAGTATCTTCTTGAACATGCGCGCCTTACTCGATCACGAACAGCGGCTGCCCGTATTCCACGGCCTGGCCGTTTTCACCCAGGATACGGGCCACGGTGCCGGTCTTGTCGGCCTCGATTTCGTTGAGGATTTTCATCGCTTCGATGATGCAGATCGTCTCGCCTTCCTTGACCTGGCTGCCGACCTCGACGAAGGCCTTGGCGCCCGGGCTGGAAGCCCGGTAGAACGTGCCCACCATGGGGGACTTCACCACGTGGCCGGCCAGCGCCGCAGGGGCCGCGGGGGCTTCCACAACCGGTGCGGCGGCGGCCATCGGGGCTGCAGCAGGCATGACCATGGGGGCCTGCAGGTACTGCGGAACCACGGCGCCACCACTCTTGACGATGCGGACTTTGCCCTCGGCTTCGGTGATTTCGAGTTCGGACACATTCGACTCGGAAACGAGGTCGATGAGGGTTTTGAGTTTTCGCAGATCCATGGAAGCTCCAACGGCTATAAAACTAAATAGGGCGCGAATTTACCCCAATTTCAGCCTTTTACAGTCATCGGAAGACATTTTTCGCCATCTGTTTCAGATCCCAGAAGGCCTGCCACCGCCACCAACGCCCTCGGACTCAGCGCAAACGCGCCCATTGCTGCAGGTCTTGCGCACTCACCTGGCCCATTTTACGGTGCAGCACCTGGCGGTTGGCCCCCAGGACCACCGTGAAGGGCAAGCCCCCGGTCAGATTGCCCAGCGAGCGGCCCAACTCGGAGCCGCCCAGACCGGCCAGTCCCACCGGGAAGTCCAGCGGCAGGCGGTCCAGAAACTTGCGCACCGATGAGGGTTGATCGATGGCCAGACCCACGACCTGCCAGCCCTGGGCTTTGTGGTCGTGGTAGAACTGGTTCAGCATCGGCAGCTCTTCGACGCAAGGCGGGCACCAGGTCGCCCAGAAATTGAGCAGCAAAGGCTGGCCCGCCAAAGCCGCCAAGGCCAGGTTCGTGCCGGCAGGCGTCTCGAAGGATTGCGTCCACAGCGCCGCCTCGGCCCCTGCTTCCAGCGCCTGGGGCTGAAAACGCTTCCAGGCCAGGCCTGCGCCGCCCAAGGCCGCAGCGGCGGCCACCCCGGCCATGAGCAGGCGCCGGCGGGCGGGGGCAGAGGCCAAAGGGGCCACGGGGGGATTCAGGGGTTCGGTCATGGGGGCGTTTCCTCCAGCAGGCGGCGCAGGGCCTGGGCGTCGCCGCGCGGCGGACGGCCCTGGGCATCGGGGCGCAGGGCGCCGCGCAGGTCATCAAAGTCGTAAATCAGCACATGCACCCCGATCATCTCGCGCAGCTCCGGACACAGGCTGCTGAAACTCAGGGCCTCGACCGCTTCGCCGCGAAAACCGGTCACGGTGCGCGGCACGTAGTCCACCCGGTTCTCGATCAGGGCAATTTCGGCGGATTTGGGGTCGTCGCAGAACAGCTGCAGGTAAATATCGGTCAGGCGCGTGGCGGTGCCGTGCCAGACGGCCCCCGCCAGATGGGGGCGAAACCCGGCCAGCCGCTCCATCCAGACCAGCGCCAGCGCACGCAGGGCCCGCAACTCGCCAGGCTGGGTGTCGGCACAGAAAAGGTCGAGGTATTCGCGCACGGCCGCCTCGACCTCCTGGTTGTCGGGCAGCGCGGTGCGGGCCGGCAAGCCCATCTCGCGCACGGCCCGGCGCTTGGCGGGGCCCCACTCCAGGCCTTCTTCGACCGCGATGCGGGCAGTGGTGTGGGCAATCTCGGCGCTCAAAGGACTGGACATGAAGCAGCAGGAAAAAGAGGGGGCATGGACAGCGCGCATTGTGGCCTGAAGCCCGCGCACGGCGCGCCTGCGCGCGGCAATAGCCTGCGGGCCGGCCCGGCATTTCGCGGCACTTCCCCAAGGCAAAAACTACACTTTTGATAGCTGAAAGTGCTTACCTGGATTGCGCTAGAGCCCTGTTTGATTTGAATCGTAGAATCTGCGCCCATGCATATTCACATACTCGGCATTTGTGGCACGTTCATGGGCGGCCTGGCCGCGCTGGCCCGCGAGGCGGGGCACCAGGTCACGGGCTGCGATGCCGGCGTCTACCCCCCCATGAGCGAGCAGCTGCGCGCTCTGGGTATCGATCTGATCGAAGGTTTTGGCACCGAGCAGCTCGCGCTGCAGCCCGACATCTTCGTGGTGGGCAATGTGGTCAGCCGCGCCCGCCTGGCCGATGGCACGCCCAAGTTCCCCTTGATGGAAGCCATTCTGGATGCCGGCCTGCCCTACACCAGCGGCCCGCAATGGCTGGCCGAACAGGTCTTGCAGGGCCGCCATGTCCTGGCCGTGGCAGGCACCCATGGCAAGACGACCACCACCTCGATGATGGCCTGGATTCTGGAGAGCGCCGGCCTGCAGCCCGGCTTTCTGATCGGTGGCGTGCCGCTGAACTTTGGCGTGTCGGCCCGCCTGGGCGCAGCGCAGCGGCCCCAGCCCGGCCCCGGCCCGCTGGGGGCGGCTTCGCTGTTTGTGATCGAGGCCGACGAATACGACACCGCCTTTTTCGACAAGCGCAGCAAATTCGTGCACTACCGCCCCCGCACGGCGGTGCTGAACAACCTGGAATTCGACCACGCCGATATTTTTGACGACCTGGCGGCCATCGAGCGCCAGTTCCACCACCTGCTGCGCACCGTGCCGCCCTCGGGCCGGGTGGTAACCAACGGCCTGGAGGAAAGCCTGGCGCGCGTGCTGCACCAGGGCTGCTGGAGCGAGGTCAGCAGCTTTGGTGCCGTGGTGAGCGATTTTTCGGCCGCCGGCGATCCGCAGGCCTTCGATGTGCTGCACCGCGGCCAGCCCGTGGCGCGGGTCGAATGGGCGCTGACCGGGGTGCACAACCAGCTCAACGCCCTGGCCGCCATCGCTGCGGCCCAGCATGTGGGGGTGGCGCCCGCCACCGCCGCCGCGGCCCTGGGCCGGTTCCAGAACGTCAAGCGCCGCATGGAACTGCGCGGCACGGTACAGGGCATCGCCGTCTACGACGACTTTGCCCACCACCCCACGGCGCTGCGCACCACGCTGGACGGCCTGCGCCGCAGCCTGGGGCCTGGCGCGCGCATCCTGGCCGCCTTCGAGCCGCGCAGCAACACCATGAAGCTCGGCGCCATGAAAAGCCAGCTGCCCTGGGCGCTGGAGCCGGCCGACCGGGCGTTCTGCCACACGGCAGGTCTCGACTGGGACGCGGCCGCCGCGCTGGCGCCGCTGGGCGTGGGACCGGGCCAGCGGGCCCAGACCGCCCCGGACATCCCCACCCTGGTCGCGCAGATCACCGAAGCCGCCCAGGCCGGTGACCACATCGTCTGCATGAGCAACGGCGGCTTCGGCGGGGTGCACGCCCAACTGCTTGAGGCGCTCTCAAAAAAATAGCTGCCAGCGCTTGGTACACAAGCCCTGTCAGCCATTTTGACCCTTGAAAAGGGCGGTGAATCAGTAGCTGACGGCCATCGCGGGGACATCGACACGGACGATGGGCCGGACCAGCGCCCCGCTGGCGGCGCGGGCAAAGTCACGGAACCAGGCCGGATCGGCCAGCAAGGCCGGGCCGGCGGCCTGGGCCACGGTCAACACCTTGTCGGCCAGCAGCACCTTGCCGCTGGCGCGCAGGGGTTCGCAATCGAGGCGGGTGAACTCGGCATCCAGCCAAAGGCGGGCGGCCTCGGAGGCCATGGGCGCCTCGTGCGCGAGATCGCAACGGAATTCCTGGTGGGCGGTCAGCGTGACCGACACTTCGCTGTGCATGGTGTGCCTTTCCTGAGCATGAAGGGGGCCGTGCCCTGCGGCACGGCGGTTGCGCTGCCAAGCTTACACCGGGCAGCCCGGCGCCTCAGTGGGCGCGGCGGTCGAGCACGGCCTGCGACAGCACGGCCAGGGACTCCAGCGAATCGTCCCAGCCCAGGCAGGCGTCGGTGATGCTCTTGCCGTATTCGAGGTCGCCCGGCAGGTCCTTGCCCGGGGTGAACTTCTGGGCCCCGGCGTGCAGATGGCTTTCGATCATCACGCCGAAGACGCTGCGCGAGCCGCCGGCGATCTGGCCGGCGATGTCGCGCGCCACATCGAGCTGCTTTTCATGCTGCTTGCTGCTGTTGGCGTGGCTGCAATCGACCATCAGCGTCGGGGGCAGCTTGGAGGCTTCCAGGTCCTTGCAGGCGGCGGCCACGCTGGCCGCGTCGTAGTTGGGGGCCTTGCCGCCGCGCAGGATCACGTGGCAGTCCTTGTTGCCCTTGGTGTTGACGATGGCCACCTGGCCGTTCTTGTGCACCGACAGGAAATGGTGGCCCCGGCTGGCCGACTGGATGGCATCGGTGGCGATCTTGATATTGCCGTCGGTGCCGTTCTTGAAACCGATCGGCGCCGACAGGCCGGAGGCCAGTTCGCGGTGGACCTGGCTTTCGGTGGTGCGCGCCCCAATCGCGCCCCAGCTGATCAGGTCGGCAATGTACTGGGGCGAAATCACGTCGAGGAATTCGCTGCCGGCCGGAATGCCCAGGCGGTTGATCTCGATCAGCAGCTGGCGGGCCATGCGCAGGCCCTCGTCGATGCGGTAGCTTTCGTCGAGGTAGGGGTCGTTGATCAGGCCCTTCCAGCCCACGGTGGTGCGGGGCTTCTCGAAATACACGCGCATGACGATTTCCAGCGTGTCGGCGTACTGCTTGCGCACCTCGACCAGGCGGCGGGCGTAGTCCACGGCGGCGGCGGGGTCGTGGATCGAGCAGGGGCCAATCACCACCAGGAGGCGGTCATCCGAGCCGGCCATGATGTTGTGGATGGTCTTGCGGGTGTGGGTGATCAGCGTTTCCACCGGGGTACCGTGGATGGGGAAAAAGCGGATCAGATGTTCGGGAGGGGGAAGCACGGTGATGTCCTGGATGCGCTGGTCGTCGGTCTGGCTGGTGCGGTCGGTGGGATGGGTGTTCCAGACATCGGTGGCTGGGGCGTGGGGCTTGCTCATGGGTTTCAGTCCTCGGGAAGGTGTGAAAAATCAAAAAAAAACCGCCGGGCTCCTGGAGCTTCGGCGGTTGTTTGGAAAGCTGTGTGCTTGCGTGCGCTTCAGCCTCTCATCCGCCGGGGGACCGAGAACCAAAAGCCAAAATAATAGAAAGCACTGTGCAAAGACATGAGAGTCAATGTAGCACAGACTGGCATCGGGAATCCGCTGGAGAACCCGTCAGCGAATGGCCACGGGGTGGATGATGGCCTGCACGCCACCGGTCATGCGCGAGGCGCCCAGCGTGAACATGAACTCCCAGGCCTGGTCCTTGACCAGTTCGCTGGTACGGATGTTTTCCAGGATGTAGATGCCATTTTTGGGCAGCAGGATCTGGTGGACCTCGAAGACCCCAACGCCCTTCTCGAAGGGAATCACCTCCAGAGCCCAGCTGTCGGCACCCACCGCCAGCACCTGCTTGCTGGCGAGGTACTCGGCGCCTTCCTTGCCCAGACCGGGCTCACCCTTGAGGTAGCGTTGGTCGTCCTTGCCGATCAGATCCACCCAGCCGGTATGGAACAGCACCACGTCGCCCTTGCGGATGTCGATGCCCTGGCGCTGGGCCTGCCCATCAATCTCCTTGCGGTTGAAGGGCGTTCCTTCCGGCACCGGGTCCTTGCCGAAGTAGGACACCATGTCCAGCACCACGCCACGCGTCACAAAGGGCGGCACCTTCTCGATGCCCAGCTTGGTCAAGCCGTTGGCCTGGACAAACTCGCTGTTCTTGTTGCAGTTGTAGTAGACGTTGTCGATACCGATGTGCCCCAGGCCATCAATTTGCGTGCCAGTGCCCACGTAGCCCATGTAGATGTCGTCGTTGTAATTGGTCTTGGTGTGGCCCAAGCCCACGCCACCAACCTGGCCGGGCTGATTGATCGCCAAGGCCCAGCTGCGCGGGCCAAATGCGGGCGTCTTGGAATTGGTCTCGACCGCCAGGCTGTACACCTTGCCACTCTTGACCAGCTTGGCGGCGTCCACCGCCAGCTGGGGCGACAGCAGATTGGCCGCGCCGATCTCGTCATGGACGCCCCATTTGCTCTTGCACCAGTCCATATGGGCGAATGCGTTCGTGGAACCGAAAACCGTGACTGCGGCGGCCAGCAAGGCCTGTCGCAATGGAAAACCTTTGTGCATGTTGTCTCCTCGAAAAGTCATGGAAATGACCCCCATCGGGTCCCATTGGATTGGGCTACGACATGCGGAAAGACAGGCCAGGTGTTTCCCCCATCTAGGGCAAACCCCCTCCTGAAGCGTTGTTTTTGTGTGCAACAGTTGGTTTGTCCGACAAAGAAACACCCCCCTCTCATCCATGTCCCACCTGGCCGCATCGACCCCAGCGCCCCCCAGCCCCGCAAGCAAGGCGCCCGGCAGCGCGGCGCCCATACCCCGCTTCGACCGGGTGAAGCTGGTGCCCGCTTACAAGGCCATTTCGAGCGCGATCGAACAGCGCATCGTCCAGGGCGAACTCACACCAGGGACCCAACTGCCGACCGAGCAGGAGCTGGCCGAGCAGTTCGGCGTCAACCGCTCGACGGTGCGCGAGGCCATTCGCCAGCTGGAGCAGGAAGGACTGGTCGAGCGCGGAGGGAGCAAACGCCTGCATGTGACCATGCCAGGGGTGCACGATGCCGCCCCACGCGCCGCCCGGGCGCTGTTGCTGCACCAGGTCACGTTCGAAGAGCTGTGGCAACTGGCCATCGTGCTGGAGCCGCAGGCGGCACGGCTGGCAGCGCAGTCCGCCACGGACAAAGACATCCAGGCGCTCAAGACCTCGCTGGAGCGGCTGCAGGAACACCATGACGGCGCGGATGCCATCCACTCCCACGCAACGCTGGACATTGAATTCCACGCCCTGGTGGCGCGCATTTCCGGCAACCGTGCCTTGATGCTGGCCCGCGAGCCCATCAATTTGCTGTACCAGCCATCGCTGACCCGACTGCAGAAGGTGCTGCCCCAGATGGAGGCGCGCAACCTCGAAGCCCACCGCCGCATCGTGCGGGCCATCGCCGAGCACGACGCCGAACAGGCCCATGAATGGACGCGCAAGCACCTGGCCGACTTCCAGCGCGGCTACGCAATGGCCGGGATTCCGATGAACACGCCCTTGCAGGCCTATCCACCGCCCTGAGCGCGCACCCCTGCAGCCCCCCCGAATTCGAGGTCTTTCAACCCGGCAGCCAAGACTGCCATTTCACCTGCGGAGACAAACGATGAGCATGCAAAACAAGGCAATTCGGCGCCCTGGATGGCGCAAAGCAATGGTGGCTGCAGCCGTGTCCCTGGCTGCGCTGCCGGCGCTGGCCCAGGAATCGTTCAAGATCGGGGTGGTCAGCTTCCTCTCAGGCCAGGCCGCAGAGAGCTTTGGTGTGCCCGCAGTCAACGCAGCCAAGCTGCTGGTGGATGTGTTCAACAAAGGCCAGGCCCCTGCCCCCTACAACAAGACGGGCTTTGGCGGCATGAAGATCGAGGCGGTGTACATCGATGAAAACGGCGGCGCCACCAAGCAGGTACAGGAACTGCGCACCCTGTACGACCGCGACAAGGTCGATGCGGTGGTGGGCTACGTGGGTTCGGGCGACTGCCTGGCCGTAGCGCCCGTGGCCGAGGAGCTGAAAAAATTCCTGATCCTCTACGACTGCGGCACCCCGCGTATTTTCGAAGACGGCAAATACAACTACGTGTTCCGCACCGCAGCCCATGCCGCCATGGACAACGTCGCCCTGGCCCGCTACCTGAAGGCACGCAACGTCAAGGTCGACAAATTCAACATGATCAACCAGGACTACGCCTGGGGCCAGGACAGCAAGAAAGACTTCACGCTGTCGATGCAGCAGCTCTACAAGGACGCCAAGATCGAGGCCGACCTGCTGCCCAAATTTGGCGCAGGCCAGTACGGCACCGAGATCTCGGCGCTGCTGACCAAGCCAGCCGACATCGTGCACTCCAGCCTGTGGGGCGGTGACCTGCAAGCCTTCATCCTGCAAGCGGGCGCGCGCGGCCTGTTCCAAAAGCAGACGCCTGTGTTCTCTGCCGCCGACCACGTACTGGTGGGCCTGGGCGAGAAATTTCCCAACGGCGCCATTCTGGGGGCCCGAGGAGCCTACGGCCTGTTGTCACCCAAGTCGGAGCTGAACGACTGGTGGTTTGACCTGCACTCCAAGGCGCAAGGCGTTTACCCGGCCCAACCCGCCTACCGCATGGCACAAAGCCTGATGGGCCTGAAACTGGCTGCCGAAAAGGCCATGGCGGCCAACGGTGGCAAGAAACCCACCACCGAACAACTGGCGGCGGCCCTCAAGGGTTCCAGCTGGCCCTCCCCCGGCGGAGAGATCCGCTTGGCGCTGGGCGATGGCCAACAAGCTATCCAGGAAACCGCCATTGGCCGCACCCGCTGGGATACCGCCAAGAAGATGGTGGTGATCGAAGACCTCCAGCGCTTCCCGGCCGAATGCGTCAACCCGCCCGCCAACATGAAGGCCGAGGACTGGATGAAGGCAGGCTTCCCTGGCGCCAAGTGCTGATCTCTGGCCAGTGCCAGACCGGTCGATTCCGTTCACGGTTGACCTGAGCGGCCCGTTGCATGCCCTCCGAGGCATGCCACCCGGGGCCATGGCGGCCTGGCCCCGGACTTTTTGCGACAACTCCCTCTTTGCAAGGCAAGCATGAACCTGCTGCTGACCATCCTGTTCGACGGGATCACCTACGCCTCCTGGCTGTTCATCGTGGCCCTGGGCCTGACGCTGGTGTTTGGCGTGCTCAAGATCCTGAACATCGCGCACGGCAGTTTTTACGCCGTGGGCGCCTATGCCGGGGCCAGCCTGGTCACCTGGCTGCTGTCCAAGCAATTCTCGCCCGCGCTGAGCGTCGTGGCGCTGGTGTTTTCCGCTGCCGGGGTGGCGGCGCTGGTGGCGCCGCTGACCGAGCGCGGGCTGCTGCGCATGTTCTATGGCCGCGACGAAGTGCTGCTGGTGCTGGTCACCTACGCACTTTTTTTGATGCTGGAGGACGTCACCAAGCTCATCTGGGGCGTGAACCCCTATTACGTGTCAGACACCTACCAGGCCTTCGGCAATGTGCAGCTGGGCGCGCTGAGCTACGTGGGTTACGACATCATGCTCATCGGCATGGCCGTGCTGTGCGGCCTCGTCACCTGGTGGGTGCTCAACCGCACACGCCAGGGCAAGATCGTGACGGCCGTGATCCACAGCCCCGAAGTGGCGTCCAGCATGGGCGTCAACGTGTCGCGCATCTACACCGGGGCTTTCATGGCCGGGGTGTTTCTCGCCTCGCTGGGTGGTGCGCTCACGGCCCCGATGATTTCGGTGCAACCCGGACTGAGCGTGGGCGTCATCATCGTCAGCTTTGCGGTGGTGATCATCGGCGGCCTGGGCAGCATCGAAGGCGCCGCGATCGGCGCGCTGGTGGTCGGCCTGGCGCGCGCCGCCTCGGTCCACATCTGGCCCCCCGCCGAGCTGTTCAGCATTTATGTGGTGATGGCCGCCATCCTCGTGTTCAAGCCCGAGGGACTGTTCCAGCGCATCCAGGCACGAAAGATCTGAACCCATGTCCTCTTCGCTTACTTCACGGCGCGTCGTCGCTGCGGCCCTCGCGTCGGCAGTGGTCCTGCTGCTGGCCGGGTTCGTGGCCCCCAAATGGCTGGTGTCTCTGGGCACCCTGGCGCTGGCCAACGGGCTCGTGTCCTTGGGCATTCTGGTGATGATGCGCAGCGGCGTCGTCCCCTTCGGCCAGGGCCTGGTCTTTGCCGCAGGCGGTTATGCCGCCGCGCTGGCCTTCAACCGCCTGGGCATGACCGACGTGCTGCTGCTCAGCGCCCTGGGCGGCGCGACGGCGCTGCTGGTGGCGGCCCCGTTTGCGCCGATGCTGGCGCGCTACCGCGGCATCTTCTTTGCCATGCTGACGCTGGCGCTTTCCATGGTGTTGTACGGCATCTTGGTCAAAACCGAGGCCCTGGGTGGCTCGGACGGTTTCAACGTCTCGCGCCCGACCCTCTTCGGCCAAAAGGCGCCCGAGGGCCGGCCCGAACTGCTGCTGTGGGGCGTGACGGCGGTGCTGACCTGCCTGCTGACGGCGCTGGTGCGGCTGTACTGCGACTCGCGGCGCGGGCTGCTGTCGCTGGCCGTGCGCGAGAACGAGCTGCGCGTGGAATACCTGGGCATGTCGGTCGTCAACCTGGTGGCCTGGAACTACGTGATCGCGGCCTTCCTGGGCGGCGTGGGCGGCGCATTGGCCGTGCTGGCACTGGGCCACATTGATCCTCACTTCAGCTACTGGACCACCTCGGGCGAGTTCGTGTTCGTTGCCATCCTGGCCGGACACCACAGCACGGTCGCCATCCTGGCCAGCTCGCTCCTGCTGGAGCTGGTGCGCTCGTTCTCCAGCGCCTACTTCCCCAACACCTGGCAGTTCGTGCTGGGGCTTTTCCTGCTGCTGGTGATCCGCTTCCTGCCCGAAGGGCTGGGTTCGCTGATCGACCGCGTGCGCGCCCATCGGCGCGCCTGATGCACCCCACCCAGGACACGCATGAACACACCTTCCTCCTCCAGCCATCCGCGGCCTGTGCTGTCGGCGCGCGGCCTGCAACGCAGCTTCGGCGCCGTGGTTGCGGCGGCCGATATCAACATCGACATCGCCACCGGCGAACGCCTGTGCCTGATCGGTAGCAACGGCGCGGGCAAGACCACCTTCGTCAACATGATCACCGGCTACCTCAAGCCCAGCGAAGGCCACATCTTTTTGGGCGACGAGGACATCACGCAGCGCTCCCCGCGTGAAATCACCCGGCGCGGCGTGGCACGGTCGTTCCAGATTCCACAGCTGTGCCTGCACATGACGGTGCTCGACAACATGCTCACGGCGCTGCACTCCAGCCGGGGCCGGACCCAGTTCCTGCACCCGGCCCGCGATGCGGCCTCGGTCGACGAAAGCCGTGAACTGCTGCGGCGCTTCGGCCTGCAGGACCAGGCCCACCGCGAAGTGCGCGAACTGCCCGGCGGCGTGCGCAAGCTGCTGGACATCGCGATGGCACTGACCGGCCACCCCCGGCTGCTGCTGCTGGACGAACCCACCAGCGGCGTCAGCGCCGACGAAAAATTCTCCACCATGGACACCGTGGTGCAGGCCATCGAGCACGGCACCGACCGTGCGCCGGTGACCGTGGTGTTCGTGGAACACGACATGGACATCGTGCGCCGTTACGCCACCCGGGTGGCGGCGTTCTACAGCGGCCGCGTGATCGCCGACGGTGCTGCCAACGCGGTGCTGAACGACCCCGACGTGCAGCGCCACGTCACCGGCTTTGCCGCCCCCGCCGAAGAGGTGAGCGCATGATCGATTTGCAGTCGGCCCGCGTGGCCATTCAAAACGTCGAGGTGCTGCGCCAGTTCTCGATCCGCATCGCTCCCGGCCAGATGGTGGGCCTGATCGGCCGCAACGGCGCAGGCAAGACCACGGTGATGCGGACCATCATGGGCCATCTGCCGCTGATCGAAGGCCGCCTGGGCCTGGGCAGCACCGACCTGTCGGCCACGCTGCCCCACACCCGCGCGGCCCTGGGCATCGGCTACATGCCCGAAGACCGCGGCCTGGTGCCCGAACTGACGGTCGAAGAAAACATCTGCCTGCCCCTGTGGGCGCAACCCACGCTGCCGCTGCAGCAGCGGCTGGACTTCGTCTACGGCGTTCTGCCCGAATTGCTGCCGATGCGCGAGCGCAAGGCGTTGCTGCTGTCGGGCGGCCAGCAAAAGCTGGTGGCCCTGGCGCGGGCCCTGACGGTGGGCACCAAGCTCTTGCTGCTGGATGAACCCTTTGAAGGCGTGGCGCCCGCGCTGTCGCAACGCCTGTCCGAGGTGGTGGCCGGGCTGCGCGGCGCCGGCATGTCGGTGCTGATCAGCCAGTCCGACCTGAACCACTCACGCAAGCTGCTGGACGCCGAAGTGGTGATCGAGCGCGGCGCCAACGTCACCCCCCCAGCACCTAGGCCCACCACAGCCATCCACCCACCATGCACAAGCCTGCTTTGACAGTCCCCGCACCGTCCGCCCGCTGGGGCGCCGCCGCCACCCGGATCGAAACCCATTTCGGTGACCGCACCCTGCGCTGCTACAGCGAACGCCCGGCCCACCTGCCGCAGATGCTGGCCCAGGCGGCCCAGGGGCGTGCAGCCCATCCAGCGGTCTGCGACCCTGGGCGCGAATGGACCTGGCAGACCCTGCGCGAGCACAGCGGGCGTCTTGCCCAAGGACTGGCCGACGCCGGTGTCGCGCCCGGCGACCGCGTGGCCCTGCTGATGGACAACAGCCTCGAATTCGTCAGCGCCGTGCATGCCGTCCTGCGCGTGGGCGCGGTGGTGGTGCCGGTGAGCACGCGCGAAGCCGCGCCAGGCGTGGCCTTCATCCTCAACCAGTGCCGCGCCCGTGCCGTGCTGGCCGACACCGGACTGGTCGCTCGGGTTCCCGTGGCGCTGAACGACGGTAGTGCCCTGCTGCGCGTGCACTGGTCCAAGGCACCCCACGAAACCGCACAGGGCACCGAGAGCGGATGGACCGACGCGGACTGCCTGCTGCGCAGCCCACCGCTGGCGCAGGACGCTGCGCCAGACGAAGAAGACGCTGCGGTGATCCTCTACACCTCCGGCACCACCGGCCAGCCCAAGGGCGCGGTGCTGACGCATTTCAACCTGGTCCACTCGGTGCTGCACTACCGCCATGCCCTGGACCTGCGGGCAGACGACCGCGCCCTGCTGGCCGTGCCGGGCTCACATGTCACCGGATTGGTGGCGATTGTGCTGGCCATGGCCGGTGTGGGGGGTTGCGTGGTGGTGTTGCGCGAATTCAAGGCCGCCAGCTGCCTGCAGCTGCTGAGCCAGGCGCGTGTCAGCTTCACGCTGATGGTGCCCGCGATGTACGCGCTGTGCCTGCGCGAACCCCAGCTGGCACACACCGATCTCAGCGCCTGGCGGCTGGCAGGTTTTGGCGGTGCCCCCATGCCCCCCGCCACCATCGCCGGCCTGCGCGGGCATTGCCCGGACATCCGGCTGTTCAACGCCTACGGCGCCACCGAAACCAGCTCACCGGCCACACTGACACCCCCCGGCTCTGACCAGGTCGACAAGGTCGGGATCGCCCTGCCCTGCGCCGACATCCGGGTGATGGACGACGACGGCGCCGAGCTGCCCCGCGGGCACAGTGGTGAAGTCTGGATCCGCGGACCGATGGTGGTGCCGCGCTACTGGGACAACCCCCAGGCCACCCAGGACAGTTTTGTCCAGGGCTACTGGAAATCCGGCGACATCGGCACCCTGGATGCCGAAGGTTTCCTGCAGGTGCACGACCGCAAGAAGGACATGATCAACCGCGGCGGCTACAAGGTGTTTTCGGTGGAGGTGGAGAACTGCCTGCTCGCCCACCCTGCGGTGCAGGAAGCGGCCACGGTGGGGGTTCCCTGCCCGGTGCTGGGTGAGCGCACGCATGCGTTCGTGTATGCGCCGGGCACGCACGACACCGAGTGGCTGCGCAGCGAACTCACCGCCCATTGCAAGGCGGCTTTGGCCGACTACAAGCTGCCCGACGCCTGGACCTGGCTGTCCGAACCGCTGCCGCGCAATGCGAACGGCAAGTTGCTCAAACGCGCCTTGCGCGAGCAGGCCGCCCGCTGAGAGGGTCATGCCAGACCCCACGGCCTGGCGTTTTCGGCGGGCGATCTACGCCGTGCCGCCCACCGTGAGCCCTTCGATGCGCAGCGTAGGCTGGCCCACGCCCACCGGCACGCTCTGGCCTTCCTTGCCGCAGGTGCCCACGCCGCTGTCCAGGCGCATGTCGTTGCCGATCAGGGTGACCTGCTTGAGGCATTCGGGGCCGCTGCCGACGATGGTGGCGCCCTTGACGGGGTATTGGATCTTCCCGTTCTCGACCCAGTAGGCTTCACTCGCCGAAAACACGAACTTGCCCGAGGTGATGTCCACCTGGCCACCGCCAAAGTTGGTGGCGTACAGACCGCGTTTCATGCTGGCGATGATCTCGGCCGGCTCCTTGTCGCCGCCGAGCATGTAGGTGTTGGTCATGCGCGGCATCGGAATGTGTGCATAGCTCTCGCGCCGGCCATTGCCGGTGGGGGCCACGCCCATCAGGCGGGCGTTGAGCGAGTCCTGGATATAGCCCTTGAGGATGCCGTCCTCGATCAGCACATTGCGCTGGCTGGCATGGCCTTCGTCGTCCACATTGAGCGAGCCGCGGCGGTCGGCGAGGGTGCCGTCGTCCAGCACCGTGACGCCCTTGGCTGCCACGCGCTGGCCGATGCGGCCGCTGAAGGCGCTCGATCCCTTGCGGTTGAAGTCGCCCTCCAGGCCATGGCCAATCGCTTCGTGCAACAGGATGCCCGGCCAGCCGGCGCCCAACACCACACTCATCTCGCCCGCAGGCGCGGGGCGCGATTCGAGGTTGACCAGCGCGGCATGGACGGCTTCATCGACGTACTGCGCAATTTGCGCCTCATCGAAATAAGCCAGGCCAAAGCGCCCGCCCCCGCCCGCAGAACCCATCTCGCGCCGGCCCTTGTGTTCGGCGATCACCGTGACCGACAAGCGCACCAAGGGGCGCACATCGGCGGCCAGCGTGCCATCGGCCCGGGCCACGAGCACCACGTCGTACTCACTGGCCAGGCCCGCCATGACCTGCACCACGCGCGGGTCCTTGGCCCGTGCGCGCTGCTCCACCTGGCCCAAAAGGGCCACCTTGGCCGTGCTGTCCAGCGTGGCGATCGGGTCCAGACCCGGGTACAGGCTGCGGCTAGTCGCTATCTTTTTGGTAGCTACCCGCGCTTTACGGGATTGGGCTGCAGCCGAAATAGTCCGTACCGTGCGCGCCGCGTCGAGCAGCGAGGCTTCAGAAATATCGTCGGAATAGGCGAAGGCCGTCTTCTCGCCGCTGACCGCCCGCACGCCGACGCCCTGGTCGATGCTGAAGGAGCCGGTCTTGACGATGCCTTCTTCCAGGCTCCAGCCCTCGCTGCGGGTGTACTGGAAATACAGATCGGCATCGTCCACCTGGTGGGCGCGGATTTCCGCCAGGGCCCGGGCCAGATGGCCTTCGTCCAGGCCAAAAGGGGTCAGCAGCAACTGGCGCGCAATGTCGATGCGCTGGGTAGTGGCCGCGCGCTGGGGCGCGGCAGAGGGGGAACGAGAGGTCATGGGGGCATTTTAGGGGTGCCGCCATGCCCCGGCGCCCCCCGGGGACAGCCGGGACCCCGCGGCTCACAAAGGCGGCGGCGGGGCCTGCTGCGGATCCTGCCGCTGCGCCCGGGCCACCGACATCAGAATGCCCAGCGCCAGGCCCAGGGTCACCATGGCCGTGCCGCCGTAACTGATGAAGGGCAGGGGCACCCCCACCACCGGCAGGATGCCGCTGACCATGCCCATGTTCACGAAGGCATAGGTGAAAAAGATCATCGACACCGCGCCCGCCATCAGGCGCCCGAACAAAGTGTTCGCCTGCAAGGCAATGGCCAGGCCGCGCCACACCAGCAACAGGAAACACACGATCAGGAACAGATTGCCCAGCAGGCCGAACTCCTCGGAAAAGGCCGCAAAGATGAAGTCGGTGGTGCGCTCGGGAATGAACTCCAGGTGGGTCTGCGTGCCGGCCATGAAGCCCTTGCCGAACACGCCCCCCGAGCCGATGGCGATCATTCCCTGGATGATGTGAAAGCCCTTGCCCAGGGGGTCGCGCGTGGGGTCGAGCAGGGTGCAGATGCGCTGCTGCTGGTAGTCGTGCAGCACCGGCCAGCGCACCCCGTCGGCACACAGCTGGGGCTCAAACCACACCACCAGACCGATGCCCACGGCCGCGATCAAGGCCGGCGGCAGCACCAGGCGCCAGGCCAGCCCGGCAAAGAAGATCACCGAGAGGCCCGCGGCCAGCACCAGCAGGGAGGTGCCCAGATCGGGCTGTTTCATGATCAGGCCCACCGGCACGGCCAGCAAAAGCCCCGCCACCCCGAAATCCAGCGGCCGCAACTGGCCTTCGCGCTTCTGGAACCACCAGGCCAGCATCAGGGGCATGGCGATCTTGAGCAATTCGCTTGGCTGGATCACCACCCCCACAGAGATCCAGCGCTGGGCGCCCTTCTTGGTGATGCCGAACAGCGCCACCGCCACCAGCAGCGCCACCCCCAGGCCATACAAAGGCACGGCCGCCGCCATGATTTTTTGCGGTGAGACCTGCGCGACCAGGAAAAACAAAGTGGCCGCAATCAGCATATTGCGCCCGTGGTCCATGAAGCGCGTCCCATGGTCATAGCCCGAGGAATACATTGCCAGCAAGCCCAGCCCGGCCAACAGGCCCACCAGGCCCAGCAGGGGCAGATCCAGCCCCCGGAACAGCGGGGCGAAACGGTGCACCCAGGAGGGTTTGCGAAAAACATGAGCCATGGCGCAATTATCCGTGGGGCGCGGCCCCGGGCCGCCTGGGCACAATGCAGGCGCCATGAACACCACCCACCTGCTCTACCTGCACGGCTTTCGCTCCTCGCCCCACTCCACCAAGGCCCGGCAGATGGCCGACCAGGTGGCCCGGCACCACCCCGGGGTGCATTTCTGGTGTCCGCAGCTGCCGCCCTCCCCGCGCGATGCCATGGCCCGGATTGAGGCCGGCCTGGCCGACTGGCCCCGCGCCAGCATGGCCGTGGTCGGCTCCAGCCTGGGCGGCTTTTACGCGACCTGGGTGGCGCACCAGACCGGCTGCCCGAGCGTGCTGATCAACCCCGCCGTGGACCCGGCCCGCGACCTGGCGCGCTACATCGGCGAACAGACCGCCTGGCACGACCCCCATGAACGCTTTTTCTTCCAGAGCGAATACCTGGGGGAACTGCAGGCCCTCGACCGGCGGGGCCAGCCCCCCGCCGGCCCCGAGCTGCTGCTGGTCGCCCAGGGCGACGAAGTGCTGGACTGGCGCGAAATGGTGGCCCGCTACCCCCAGGCCACGCAGATCGTCCAGCCCGGCGGCGACCATGCCCTGAGCGACTTTCCGGCCTACCTTGCACGGGTGGTGGCCTTCCTGCAACTGGACTGAGCGCGCGGGCCACGGTGCCCATGGGAGAATCGCGGGATGCATGCACTGTTTGATGAAGCCGGCAAATTCATGGCCGGACGTATCCTGTCCGAAGCGGACGCCTCGGCCCAGGTGGAGCTCGATTCGGGCAAGCGGGTCAAGGTCAAGGCCGCCAACATCCTCTTGAAATTCGACAAGCCCGCCCCGGCCGAGTTGATGGCCCAGGCCCAGGCCCTGGCCGAAACCATCGAGCTGGACCTGGCCTGGGAGTTCGCGCCCGAGGACGACTTCGGCTTTGCCGACCTGGCGCGCGACTATTTCTCGGAGAACGCCACGCTGGTCCAGCAGGCGGGGGCCTTGTTCCGGCTGCACGAATCACCGCACTATTTCCGCCGCGCGGGCAAGGGGCGTTTCCGCAAGGCCTCGGCCGAGATCCTGCAGCAGGCCCTGGTCGCCATCGAGAAGAAAAAGGCGCTGCTGCAGCAGATCGCCGACTGGGCCACCGCGCTGGGCCAGGGCGAATGCCCGCAGCCCATCCGGGAGCAGCTCTACAAAATCCTGTTCAAGCCCGACAAGAACGCGCCCGAATACAAGGCCGTGGTCGAAGCCAGCCGGGCCACCCACACCGCCCCCCTGGAGCTGCTGCAAAAAGCGGGCGCCATCGACTCGGCCTACCAGTTCCACTGGAACCGCTTTTTGTTCGAGAACTTCCCCAAGGGCACGGGCTTTCCGCCCCTGGAAGCCCCCCTGCCGCCCGACGACCTGCCGCTGGCCCCCGTGCAGGCCTACTCGATCGACGACTCGCAGACCACCGAAATCGACGATGCGCTCTCGGTCCAGGGCCTGGGCAGCGGCACCGTGGTGCTGGGCATCCACATCGCCGCGCCGGGCCTGGCCATCCAGCCGGGCAGCGCCATCGACCAACTGGGCCGCCACCGCCTGTCCACCGTGTACATGCCGGGCTACAAGATCACCATGCTGCCCGACCCGGTGGTGCAGATCTACACGCTCGACGAAGGCCGCGCCAACCCGGCGGTGTCGCTGTACTGCACGATCGACGAGGCCACGCTGGCCATCGTCTCCACCGAAACCCGGCTCGAACGCGTGCCCGTGGCCGTGAACCTGCGCCACGACCAGCTCGACCACATCGTCACCGAAGCCTGGCTGCGCGACCCCAGCATTCAGGTCGAAAACACCCCCGAGGCCTTGCTGGGCCTGCGCGAGCAGCTCTCCTTTTTGCACCGCCTGGCCCAAAGCCTCAAGGCGCAGCGCGAAGTGGTGCGCGGCAAGCCCGAAAACTTCAACCGGCCCGACTACAACTTCCGCCTGGTCGGCAACGACCGCGGCGAACCCGTGGGCACCGAGACCGTGCAGATCAGTACCCGCCAGCGCGGCGCACCGCTGGACCTGATCGTCGCCGAGGCCGCCATCGTCGCCAACAGCACCTGGGGCAGTTGGCTGGCCGAGCTGGGCGTGCCGGGCATCTACCGCAGCCAGGCCAGCATGGCCCCCGGCGTGAAGGTGCGCATGGGCACCAAGGCCTTGCCGCACGCCGGCATTGGCGTCAAGAGCTACGCCTGGGCCACCTCGCCGCTGCGCCGGTATGTCGATCTGGTCAACCAGTGGCAGATCATTGCCTGTGCGCGCCACGGCGCCACGGCCGCCCTGGCCGCGCCCTTCAAGCCCAAGGACGCCGAGCTGTTCTCGATCATCAGCAGCTTTGACGCCACCTACGGCGCCTACAACGGCTACCAGGCGGGCATGGAGCGCTTCTGGACGCTGCAGTACCTGCGCCAGAACCAGCTGACCGAACTCACGGCCACCGTGTTCAAGGAAGGCCCGGGCGGCAGCTTTCTGGTGCGCGCCGATGACCTGCCGCTGGTGTTCCCCGTGCTCGGGGCGCAGAACCTGCCGCGCGGCGCACGCCTGCGCGTCAAGCTGGGCGCCATCGACGACATCACCCTCGACCTGCACGGCACCGTGCTGGAACGCCTGGACAGCCCCGCGCCCGACGCCGCCAGCGAAGGCGACACCGAGGAAGACGACGACGCCGTGGCCGGCCCCATCGCCATCGCGGTGGACATGAACGAGAACGAAGCAGGCAGCGCCGATCCAGCCACACCGTGAAGCCCTTCCCCTTCCTGCGCTCCGTGCGCACGCTGCACCTGGCCCTCGGCGTCTCGATCGCCGTGCATGCCGTGCTGCTGACGGTGCGCTTTGTGGACCCGGAAGGCTTCAACCGGATGTTCCGGGACACGCCGCTCGAAGTGGTGCTGGTCAACGCGCGCTCGAATGACGCACCCGACAAGGCCCAGGTGCTCGCCCAGACCAGCCTGGCCGGGGGCGGCGAAGCCCGCCAGGGCCGCGCCAGCAGCCCCCTGCCCCATGCCGGCCCCACCTCCGTGGGCAGCGACATCGAAGACGCCCAGCGCCAGCTCGAAGCCCTGCAGGCCCAGCAAGACCAGCTGCTGACGCAGCTGCGCCAGCAAATCGCCGCCCTGCCGGTGCCCGAGGCCCGCCCGACGCAGGAGCAGGGCGAACAGAGCCAGCAGGAAGAAAAGCGGCGCCAGCTGGTCAAGCTGCTGGCCGAGATCGAAAAGCGCATCAACGAAGAAAACGCCACGCCCCGCAAGCGCTACATCAGCCCCGCCACGCGCGAGGCGGCCTATGCCATTTACTACTCGGCGCTGCGCAACAAGGTCGAGGACAAGGGCACGGCGCACTTTCCGGAGCAGGGCGGCAAAAAGCTCTATGGCGAGCTGATCATGATCATCACCGTCAACCACGACGGCCGGGTGCTCGACACCGAGGTGGTGCAAAGCTCGGGCAACCCCGCCCTGGACCGCCGCGCCCAAGCCATTGCCCGCTCGGCCGGCCCCTTTGGCGCCTTCACCCGCGACATGCGCCGCCAGGCCGACCAGATCGCCATGGTGGCGCGCTTCAAATTCACCCGCGAGCAGACCCTGGAAACCGGCGGCTGAAGCCTGCCCGGGTCGGCCTGCCTGCGTTTTACCCCCTGTTTTTTCTCCCGATGAATGCGCCCATGCCGTCCTTGAGCCCCCCTGCCGATCTGTACTGCGTCATGGGCAACCCGGTGGCCCACAGCCGCTCGCCCGCCATCCACACCCGCTTTGCCGAACTGACCGGCGAGCACCTGGTCTATGAACGCCGCCTGCTGCCGCTCGACGGCTTTGCCCAGGGCGTGCGCGATTTCCTGGCCGAAGGCGGGCGCGGCTGCAACGTCACCGTGCCCTTCAAGCTCGAAGCCGCCCAGCTGGCCGACCAGTGCAGCGAGCGCGTGCGCCTGGCCGGCGCGGCCAACACCCTGCTCTTCACCACCGAAGGCATCCATGCCGACAACACCGACGGCCTGGGCCTGGTGGCCGACATCACGCGCAATGCCGGCGTGGCGCTGGCCGGGCGCGATGTGCTGCTGGTCGGCGCTGGCGGGGCCGCCGCCGGGGTGCTGGGCCCGCTGATCGAGGCAGGAGCCCGCCGCATCACCGTGGCCAACCGCACCCTGTCCCGGGCCGAGGCCTTGGTGGCCGCCCATGCCCCGCTGGCCGCGCTACATAAAACAGAGCTACTCGCGTCCACCCCACAAGGGCTAGAGGCCGATTTCGACATCACCATCAACGCCACCGCCAGCAGCCTGGCGGGAGCGGAAGTGCCGGTGCCGGCCCGGGTGCTGCGCGCCGGCAGCCTGGCCTACGACATGATGTACGGCCCCGCCGCCCAGGGCTTTCTGGACTGGGCGCGCCAGCACGGCGCCACCCCGCGCGACGGCCTGGGCATGCTGGTCGAACAGGCGGCCGAGGCCTTTGCCCTGTGGCGCGGCGTGCGCCCGCCCTCGGCCCAGGTACTGGCCGAACTGCAGGCGCACTAAAGAAGCCGGCGGCCCATGAAAGCCCTGCTGCGCTGGTGCGCCCTGGTGCTGGTGGCCCTGCTGGGCCTGCAGCTGTTTTTTGTCGGCCGCATCGCCGCCATGGCCTGGGTGGCGCCGGAATCGACCACCTTCCAGCGCTCCGAAGCCTGGGCCCAGCTGGAGCGCCAGGGCCGGGTGCGCTGGCGCCAGCAGTGGCTGCCCTATGCGCAGATCGCCGACCCGCTCAAGCGCGCCGTGATCGCCTCCGAAGACGGCAGCTTCGCCAACCACGACGGTGTGGACTGGAATGCCATCGAAAAAGCCTGGGAACGCAACGCCAAGGCCGAAGCCCTGGCCGCCGCACGCTCCCTGAGCCGCAAGGGCGGCCCCGAGGCGCGCACCAGCCCCCCGCCGGCACGCGCCGCCAAAATCGTGGGTGGCTCCACCATCACCCAGCAGCTGGCGAAAAACCTGCTGCTCTCGGGCGAGCGCACCCTGCTGCGCAAGAGCCAGGAGTTCGTGCTGACCGTGCTGCTGGAAAGCCTGCTGAGCAAGCAGCGCATTCTGGAGATCTACCTGAACAACGTGGAATGGGGCGAAGGGGTGTTCGGCGCCGAAGCCGCCGCCCAGCATTACTTTGGCAAGAGTGCCGCCCGGCTGGGCCCCGCCGAGGCCGCGCGCCTGGCCGTGATGCTGCCTGCGCCCAAGCGCTTCGAGAAAACGCCAGGGTCGGCCTACCTCGCCGGCCGCACACGCGCCATCCTGGCGCGCATGGGCGGGGCCGAACTGCCCTGAAGCCGGGCCAGCCCGACCGGCCTCCAGGGCTCGTCCGAAAGGCCTTGGGGGCTCGCGCCCACAGGGCCCCCGCCCCCGCCGGGCTCAGAGCACTTCGAAGATGCCCGCAGCGCCCATGCCGCCGCCAATGCACATCGTCACCGCCACCCGCCGGGCCCCACGGCGCCGGCCCTCGATCAGGGCATGGCCCACCAGGCGCTGCCCAGACACCCCATAGGGATGGCCCAGGGCAATCGCGCCCCCGTTCACATTCAGGCGATCGGCCGGGATGCCCAGCTGGTCGCGGCAGTACAGCACCTGCACGGCAAACGCCTCGTTCAGCTCCCACAGGTCGATGTCCTGCACCGCCAGGCCCAGGCGCGCCAGCGCCTTGGGCACGGCATGGACCGGGCCGATGCCCATCTCGTCCGGTTCGCAGCCGGCCACGGCAAAGCCCAGAAAACGGCCCAGCGGCTGCAGGCCCTGGCGGCTGGCACGGGCCTCGCTCATCAGCACGCAGGCGCCGGCACCGTCGGAAAACGGACTCGCACTGCCCGCAGTGACCCGCCCCCCGGGCAAGGCCGGGGCCAGGCCCCGCAGGGCCTCGACCGTCGTGCCTTCGCGCAGGCCCTCGTCGCGCCGCACCGTGACTTCGCGCGTGACCAGGCCCAGGGCCTTGTCGGCGACGCCGGTGGTGACGGTGATGGGGGCGATCTCGGCGTCCCAAAGGCCGGCCGCCTGCGCCGCACAGGCTTTTTGCTGGCTGGCGGCGCCGTAGGCGTCCATGGCGTCGCGGTCGATGCCATAGCGCTGGGCCACCTGCTCGGCGGTGCGCAGCATGGGCCAGTACATTGCCGGGCGCAGCTGCTGCAGCTGGGGATCCTGGAGCATGTGCAGGTTCATTTCATGGGCCACGCAGGAGATGCTTTCGACGCCTCCGGCCACATACACCTCGCCTTCGCCCGCGATGATGCGCTGCGCGGCCAGGGCGATCGCTTGCAAGCCAGAGGAGCAAAAACGGTTCACGGTCAGGCCCGGGACGCTGACCGGGCAGCCCCCCAGCACCGCCGCCTGGTGGGCGATGTTCAGGCCGGTGGCGCCTTCGGGAAAGCCGCAACCCAGGATCACATCCTCGACCTCGGCGGCCTCGATGCCGGCCCGTACAAGGGCGTGGCGCACCGCGTGGCCGCCGAGGGTGGCCCCGTGGGTCATGTTGAAAGAACCCTTCCAGCTCTTGGCGAGCGGGGTGCGGGCGGTGGAAACGATGACGGCGTGGGTCATGGACACAGTTCTCCGGGCGTTGAGCGGGGGGCTGGGGCGCGGGGCGCTCAGCGGAAAGGGGCGCCCTCGGCCACGGCACGGGCCAGCAGGGGAGCGGGTTGCCAGAAGGCGGCATCGTCGAGGGGGTTCTGGGCGCAACGCTGCATGCGCTGCGCCACCTTGTAGAGGCCGACCTCGTTGGCGTAGTGCATCGGCCCGCCGCGCCAGGCCGGAAAGCCATAGCCCGTGACGTAGACCACATCGATGTCGCCGGCCTTGCTGGCGATGCCCTCGCCGAGGAGGCGCGCGCCCTCGTTCACCAGGGAGAGCACCAGGCGCTGCACGATCTCCTCGTCGGAAATGGCGCGCGGCGTGATGCCCTGCGCCTGACGGTGCTGGGTCAGCAGGTCCTGCACCACGGGGCTGGGCACGGGCGCCCGCTGGCCGGGCCGGTAGTCGTACCAGCCCGCACCGGTTTTCTGGCCGAAGCGGCCCAGGGCGCACAGCCGGTCGGCGACGGGGCTGAACTTCAGGCCCGGCTGTTCGGCGTAGCGGCGCTGGCGGATCGCCCCGCCAATGTCATTGCCCGCCAGGTCCTGCATGCGGAACGGCCCCATGGCGAAACCGAATTGCTCAAGGGCCCGGTCCACCTGGGCGGGCGTGCAGCCTTCATCGAGCAAAAAGCCCGCCTGGCGGGTGTAGTGCTCGACCATGCGGTTGCCGATGAAGCCGTCGCACACGCCCGAGACCACCGCCGTCTTGCGGATCGTCTTGGCCAGGGCCATCGCGGTGGCCATGACATCGGCCGCCGTGTGCGCGCCGCGCACCACCTCCAGCAGCTGCATCACCTGGGCAGGGCTGAAAAAATGCAGGCCCACCACGTCCTGGGGGCGCCGGGTGCAGGCGGCCAGGGCATTCAGGTCCAGCGTCGAGGTGTTGCTGGCCAGGATGGCGCCGGGTTTCATCACGGCGTCGAGCTGCGCGAACACCGCCTGCTTGACGCCCGCGTCTTCGAACACGGCCTCGATCACCAGGTCGGCGTGGCCAATGGCGGCGTACTGCAGGCTGGTCGACAGCAGGCCCAGGCGCTGCGCCTGCGTCTCGGGCGTGAGCTTGCCTTTCCGGAGCTGGGCGTCGTAGTGGGTGTGCACGGCAGCCACGCCACGGTCGAGCGCGGCCTGCTGGGTTTCCAGGAGCGTGACCGGAATGCCGGCGTTCAAAAAGGTGATGGCGATGCCCTGGCCCATGGTGCCGGCACCGACCACGGCCACGGCCGCGATCGGCCGCTGGGGGGTGTCGGGCGGAATGTCGGCAATCCGGGCCGCCGCGCGCTCGGCCAGGAAGAGGTGGCGCAGGGCCCGGGACTCGGGCGTGGCCAGTCGCTCCAGAAACAGGGCCCGCTCACGGGCCAGGCCTTCGTCGAAGCGGTGGGTGGTGGCCGCTGCCACGGCGTCCACCGCTTTCAGGGCAGCCTGTGCGGGCGCGCCCATGCCCCGGACCGTGGTGCGCACGAACTGGAAATACGCCTCGCCCTGGGGGTGGGCGCAGGGCAGGTCGCGCAGCAGCGGCAGCGGGCGCACACCGGCCACCGCAGCGGCGAACGCCTGGGCCTCGGCCAACAAGGTTGCGGGCGAGGCGGCCAGGTGGTCGAACAGGCGCGCGCCCGGCCAGGCCGCGAGGACTTCGCTGGAGACCGCATCCCCGCGCACGATCAGGTTGAGGGCCGCTTCCACACCGAGCGCACGCGGCAGGCGTTGCGTGCCCCCGGCCCCCGGCAAGAGGCCCAGCCGCACCTCGGGCAGGGCCACGCGGCACGCCGGGGCCGCCACCCGGTAGTGGCAGGCCAAGGCCAGCTCCAGGCCGCCCCCCAGAGCCATGCCGTGCAAGGCCGCGACCACCGGCTTGGTGGAGGCTTCGATGGCGGTGATGACCGAGTGCAGATCGGGCTCGTAGGCCACGCCCCCCGAGCTGAACTCCTGGATGTCCGCCCCGCCCGAAAACCCGCGCCCCGCGCCGGTGATGACGATGGCCTGCACGGCGCTGTCGCTCTGCGCACGCGCCAGGCCCTGCACCAGGGCCTGGCGCGTGGCCCAGCCCAGCGCGTTGACGGGGGGATTGCGGAGGGTGAGCACAGCCACAGGGCCTGTGGCGTGGTAGAGGGCGGTCATCTGCGTGGGCTCCTGGGGACGGAAATTCAAAACGGGGGCACGAAAAGGCTAGGGGGCAGCGGGCGAAAGCGGCGAAAGCAGCGCCATGGGCGGGCCTCCGCAGCCTGGCCGCGATCAGCTGTCGGCCGTGAAGCCGATGCCCTTGACGATGGGCGCCCAGCGCTTGAGGTCGGCCTGCAGCGCGGCAGCCAGCTGCTCAGGGGTGGACGGCGCGGGCTCCATGGCAAAGCTGGCCAGGGTCTGGGCGATTTCGGGCGACTTGAGCGCATCCTGCAGCGCGGCGTTCAGGCGCTTGACGGTCTCGGGCGCGGCCTTGGCCGGCAGGAAAAAGCCATACCACTCGGAGAAGACCAGGTCCTTGAAACCCTGCTCGGCCAGCGTGGGCACCGCCGGCGTGAAACGGGTGCGCTGGGCGCCCGAGGTGGCCAGGACGCGGATCTTGCCGTCCTTGAGGTAGGTCGAGAACGAACCCAGCGGCGTGCACAGCGCAGGCATGGTGCCGCCCAGCATGTCCTGGATGGCGGGCGCGGCGCCCCGGTAGCCCACATGCTGCAGGTCCACGCCGGCGGCACGGCCCAGCATCTCGACCACGAAATGCAGGGTGGAGCCCGTGGAGGGCGAGGCCATGCTGGCCTTGCCGGGGTGGGCCTTGTACCAGGCCATCAGGTCATTGAGGGTCTTGACCGACTCGGGCACGCCCGGGCCCACGCCGATGGCGTAGTCGTACAGCACGCCCATGGACACCGGGGTCAGGTCGGCCACGGGGTCGTAGGGCAGCTTCTTGTAGGTGTGGGGGAACACGCCCAGCATGGACATGGGGGTCAGCAGCACATTGCTGCCATCGGGGGCCATGCCCTTGACGGAACCCACGGCCAGCTGGCCACCGGCACCGGTCTTGTTGTCCACGATGGCGGCGCGGGCGTAGCCGGACTTGGCGAGCAGGTCACCGACCTTGCGGGCCAGCACATCGGGGTTGCTGCCGGCGGGAAAGCCGTTGACGATGCGCACGGTATCAAGCGCCTGGGCGGAAGCGGTGCGGCCAAGGCCGGCGAACAGCGCGCTGGCACCAGCGGCTTGGATCAGGTGGCGGCGGGACAGTGGCATGGAAAAGTCTCCAAAGAATGAAATGCACAAAGAAATCGCTCATGCACCGTGCCCAGAGAGGCCCCAGGCGCATGAAACCGACACGGTCCAGGTCAGGGCCACCGCGGAACGGCTTGTGCCCGGCCCCGGGTGGCCCCCCCTGGGAGGAAGGAGCCCAGCGACACCCGGAGGCTCACTGCACATACTGCCGGCGCAGGGCCTGCTTGTTGAGCTTGCCGACCGAGGTCTTGGGCAGCGCGGGCACGAAGGTGATGTGCTCGGGCACCATCCATTTGGGGAAGCGGCCGAGCAAATGCGCGCGGATGGCGTCGGCCGTGGCCTCCGCGCCGGGTTGGAGGGCCACCAGCGCCAGCGGGCGCTCGCCCCAGTGGGCGTCGGGCACGGCGATCACGCCGGCTTCGAGCACGGCGGGGTGGTCGCACAGGGCTTTTTCCATGTCCACCGAGCTGATCCACTCGCCGCCCGACTTGACCAGGTCTTTGAGGCGGTCCACCAGGCGCATATAACCGTTGGGCTCGAAGACCACGATGTCCCCCGTCTTGAGCCAGCCGTCCTCGGTCGTCGCGGAAATCGGCGCGGGGTGGCCGATGTAGGCGCCCGTCACCCAGGGGCCGCGCACCTGCAGCTCGCCCATGGCCTGGCCGTCCCAGGGCAGCACCTGGCCGTCGGGGTTGACATGGCGCATCTCGACCAGCGAGGCCGGAATACCGCCGCTGCTGCGGGCGGCCATCACGGTGTCGGCGTCGGCACCGTCCAGCTCGGGGCGCAGCCAGGCCAGGCTGCCCATGGGCGAGCATTCGGTCATACCCCAGCCGGTTTGCAGGGTGATGCCCAGGCGGTCGAAGCGGCGGAACATCTCGGGCGGCGGCGCGGAGCCACCGGAATGCACGACGAGCTGGGGCACAAACTGCCAGCGGTCCGGCTGCGCCTCGAGGGTGGAGAGCACATCGGTCCAGATCGTGGGCACACCCAGGGTGATGGTCACGCGCTCGGCGGCCAGCAGGTCGACGATCTCGGTGCTGCTGGGGCGGGGGCCGCTCAGCACCAGGCGCATGCCCAGCATCACCGCCGAATACGGCGCGCACCAGGCGTTGACGTGGAACATGGGCGTCAGCGGCAGCAGCGTGCCCCGGCCGGAGAAGTTCAGCGCGTCCGGAATGGCCGAGGCCAGCGCGTGCAGCATCACCGAGCGGTGCGAATACACCACGCCCTTGGGGTGGCCGGTGGTGCCCGAGGTGTAGCAGATCGACACCGGCGCGTTCTCGTCGATGGGGTGGTCGGGCCAGTCGGCCAGGGGCGCGGTGGCCGCCAGCAGTTCGTGCCAGGCCAGGCGGCCGGCTTCGTGCGGGCTGGCGGGGGATTCGGGGCCGCCCAGGCGGTGCACCACGACCAGCGGCACCTGCACATGCTTTTCCACCTCGGCCCACAGGGGCAGCAGGTCGTCGTCGATCAGCACGGCGGCATCGCCGGCGTCGGCCACGATGTAGGCGATTTCCTCGGCCGACAGGCGGGGGTTCAGGGTGTGCAGCACCGCGTCGATGCCGGGCACGGCGTAGTAGGCGCTCAGGTGGGTGGCGTGGTTCCACATCAGCGTGGCCACGCGCATGCCGGGCTGGATGCCGTTAGCCTGCAGCGCGGCGGCCAGGCGGCGGGCGTCCTCGCCAATCTGGCCGTAGTGGCTGCGCACCAGGCGCTGTGGGCCATAGCGGCTGACCACCTCGACGGTGGGAAAAAGGCGCTCGGCCCGGCGCAGGGTGTCGGTGATGCGCAGGGGCCGGTCCATCATGGTGCGCGGCACGGGCTGGGCGGCATGCTGGCGGCGCAGGGCTTCAAGGGCAGTGGACATGGCGGTCTGGGAGACTGAAAACGGCGGGGCACAGGCAACACCGGTCGGTCCGGCACCACCCAACTTGTCAAGTTAGATTGACATGGTGCGATTCTTCAGCGCCCCACCCAAGATGTCAAGTCGTATTGACGATAACCGTTTCAGGGTTTTCCCGAGGCTTCAGAACCAGGCCCGCCCCGCCTGCGCCTGGCGCCGGATCAGACCGCTTCACCGGCCACCCAGGGCCTGGCCAGGATGCGCTTGAGTTCAGCCAGGTCGGTGGCACCGATCTGGGCCGCCAGCGCAGCCTCGATGGCCTCGATCTCGCACACGGCGGTGTCCGACATGTCCCAGCCTTTTTGCGTAAAGCGCAGCAGTTTGACGCGGCCATCGCTCTCGCTGGGCACGAACTCCACCAGGCCCAGGGCCGCGGCCTCATTGGCCAGCTGGTGCACCGCCTGGCGCGACACAGCCAGCAGGCGTGCCAGCTCCGACAAACCCACGGGGCGCCCGGCCAGGTGGGCAAACATGCGGCTCATGGCGTCGGTGACTTCGCCATAGCCATGGCGTGCCGCGCCCTCCATCAAGCGCGCATTCATCCACTGGGAACGGGCCAGCAAGAGCTGGTGCAAGGAGGTCTTGGCGGGTTTCATAGACGGAGATTGTGGCACCGTTTATTTGTCAATTTATATTGACAAAATTCAAAGGCCGGGGAAAATTCGCGCCATCCTTTTCGCCGATCCTTGCCCTTCAGGAATTTCCATGTCCCCCATGCCCCGCCCCTTCTTCAGCCCCGAGCACGAAGCCTTCCGCGACCAGGTGCGCCGCTTCTGCGAGAACGAGATCGCCCCCTTCCACGCCGAGTGGGAGCAGGCGCATGGCGTGCCGCTGTCGCTCTGGAAAAAGGCCGGCGACAACGGCCTGCTGTGCTGCTGGCTGCCCGAATCGCAGGGTGGCCCCGGCGCCGACCTGCTGTTCGACACCATCGTGGCCGAGGAGCTGTGCCGCATCGGCGCCACCGGCCCGGGCTTCAACCTGCACTCCATGGTGGTGGCCCCCTACATCGCCCACTACGGCCAGCCCAGCGTGCAGCAGAAGGTGCTGCCCCCCATGGTCAGCGGCGACTGGGTGGGCGCGATTGCCATGACCGAGCCCGGCGCCGGCAGCGACCTGGCCGGCATCCGCACCCGCGCCGAGCGCGATGGCGACGACTGGGTGATCAGCGGCCAGAAAACCTTCATCACCAATGGCCAGAACGCCCACGTGATGGTGGTGGCCGCCAAGACCGATCCAGAACGCGGGGCCGGCGGTGTGTCGATGTTCGTGGTCACCGCCGACATGCCGGGCTTCTCGCGCGGGCGCAACCTGCACAAGATCGGCCAGCACGCGCAAGACACGGCCGAGCTGTTCTTCGACCAGGTCCGCGTGCCCGCCGACCACCTGCTGGGCGAAGTGAACCAGGGCTTCAAGTACATGATGCGCGAGCTGCCGCAGGAGCGCCTGCAGATCTCCATCAACTGCCAGGCCCGCGCCGAAGCCGCCTTTGAATGGACCCAGGCCTACGTGAAAGAGCGCAAGGCCTTCGGCAAGCGCATCGCCGACTTCCAGAACACCCGCTTCAAGCTGGCCGGCCTGTGGGCCGAACTGCAGGCGGGCCGGGCGTTTTGCGACAACCTGCTGCAGCGCCACCTGGCGGGCACACTGGACTCGGTCAGCGCCTCGGCCGGCAAGCTCTGGCACTCCGAGCTGCTGGACCGCGTGACCGACGAATGCGTGCAGCTGCACGGCGGCTACGGCTATATGCAGGAATACCCGATTGCCCGCGCGTACGCCGACGCCCGCATCGAGCGCATCTACGCCGGCACCTCGGAAATCATGAAGGAAATCATCGCCCGCGCGGTCTGCGACGAACCCCGCACCTGAACCCCGCCCGGGCCCGCAGGCCCCCGTGGGGAAGGGGACGGCAGGGCGTTGACAATCAGGGCCTGGTTCAACGCTCTCCCCCACAAACTCCCATGCGCATTCTTGGTATCGACCCCGGCCTGCAGACCACCGGTTTTGGCGTGGTGGACATGGAGGGCCACCGCCTGGGCTACGTCGCCAGCGGCACCATCCGCACCACCGCCCTGGCCCTGGGCGACCTGCCCGGGCGCCTGAAAGTGCTGTTCGACGGCATCAACGAAGTCACGGCCCGCTACCAACCCGATGTGGCCTCGGTCGAAATCGTCTTCGTCAACGTCAACCCCCAATCCACCCTGCTGCTGGGCCAGGCGCGCGGAGCCTGCATCACGGCACTGGTGTCGCGCGACCTGCCGGTGGCCGAGTACACCGCACTGCAAATGAAGAAAGCCATCGTCGGCCACGGGCGCGCCGCCAAGAGCCAGGTCCAGGAAATGGTGCGCCGCCTGCTGGAGCTGCCCGGCCTGCCCGGCACCGATGCCGCCGACGCCCTGGGCATGGCCATCACCCACGCCCACGCCGGCACCGCCATGGGCCGCCTGGGCGAAGCCGCCACGCTGCAGCGCCGCCAGCACGCGATGTACAAGGGTGGGCGGAGCTATTGAAATCCAGGGGGAATGGCCCCCCGGCGGGTGTTGGACCATGCGTTGATCTCCCCA
>JAQUDN010000149.1 GCA_028685665.1 Burkholderiaceae bacterium
CGACAATGCCCGTGCTGGGCGAATGGAGTGCGGCAACGCACTCCAGCGCAGGCTCCAGAGCGCAGGCAGTCTCCCGGGTCAACCACTGGAGGTCATGGACGCCATTCAGGGCTGCTTGCGCCTGGATGGAGCGCAGACCGTCTTTTTGGCGCTCCGAGGTAGCCACCAACAGCTTGCCGCACCGGTGGTGCGCAATCCCCCGTTCTTCACAATAGGCGTAAAGCATCGCACGGCCACGCACACACAAAAGGGCTTTGAGCGACCCTGTGGGATAGTAAAGCCCGGCGTGAATGACCTCGCTATTACGGGAACTGGTCCCTGTGCCGATCGCTTTTTCAGCTTCCAGCACCAAGACTTCGCGCCCCGCCAGCGCCAAGGCACGGGCCACCGCCAGGCCGACAACGCCAGCCCCGATTACCACGCAGTCGACGGTTTCGGACATTTCACGGACCTCCCAAACACCCAGCGGGCTCCAACACAATGGCTCGAAACAGAACGCTGTGTCTCAGCAAGCCCACAATGCAAAAACCCTTGCGTACCGAAGTATGCAAGGGTTTGAATTGGTGGGTGATACATGGATCGAACATGTGACCCCTGCCGTGTGAAGGCAGTGCTCTACCGCTGAGCTAATCACCCAATGCGCAAGCTTAGAAAAGTCTTTGCATGCAAACGCAGGCTTGGTGGGTGATACATGGATCGAACATGTGACCCCTGCCGTGTGAAGGCAGTGCTCTACCGCTGAGCTAATCACCCTTGCCGCTGCGAAGCCTCAGATTATGTCACATCTTTTTCAGGCCACCGCGAAAGTTCGCCAAATTGTTTTACCACCACTGGCCTTGTCGATCTGTGCAAGCACCTCATCATGGGCGCGCAATTCCTGCTCGGTCGCACACACCACAGGCAGAAGCAATCCCGTCAGATCGGTCGGTACCACCGTCAGGCCGCCAGGGGCCTGGTCCTCGGTGTCTTCAGCCACCAGAAGGGGATTCTGACCCCGCGTGAGGTTGATATACACATCGGCCAGCAACTCGGCATCCAGCAAGGCACCGTGCAAGGTACGGCCGGAGTTGTCAACCCCCAGGCGGTCGCACAAGGCATCCAGGGAGTTGCGCTTGCCTGGGTACATTTCCTTGGCCATCGCCAAGGTGTCCGTGATGCCCCCCACAAACTGGCGAAATCCAGGCCGGCCGATGCGTTCGAGTTCCTTGTTCAGAAATCCCACGTCAAAGGCCGCGTTGTGGATGATGATCTCGGCCCCTTGCAGGTAGTCGAGCAACTCATCGACCACGGCGGCAAACTTGGGCTTGTCTTTCAAGAACTCATTGCTGATGCCGTGGATCCTGAGGGCATCTTCGTGGCTATCGCGCTCAGGATTCAGGTAGAAATGCTTGTTGTTCCCCGTCAGCTTGCGCGCCAACATCTCGACACAGCCGATCTCAATGATGCGGTCACCGCCTTCGGCCGAAAGCCCGGTGGTTTCCGTGTCCAGAATAATGAGGCGGCTCATGGCTCAGTGGTTTTCTTTGGCGTGGTTGATGGTGTAGCGCGGAATCTCGATGACCAGGTTCTGTTGCGCCAAGATGGCCTGGCAGCTCAGGCGCGACTGGGGCTCCAGCCCCCAGGCGCGGTCCAGCAGATCTTCTTCCTCCTCTTCCGCCACATTGAGGGAGTTCAGTCCTTCGCGCACGATCACATGGCAGGTAGTGCAGGCGCAGCTCATGTCGCAGGCATGCTCGATATTGATGTGGTGGTCCAGCAGGGCCTCGCAAATCGAGGTGCCAGTGGCCGCCGTGATTTCGGCGCCCGCGGGGCAGTATTCGGGGTGGGGCAGGATCTTGATAACGGGCATGTCAACGAGGATCAGGTTAAAGGGTTTGTACGTTCTTGCCCGCCAGCGCCTGCTGGATACCACGGTTCATGCGGTGGGCGGCAAAGGCTTCGGTGCCGTGGGCCAGGGCTTCGGTAGCCGCTTCGATGACAGCGGCATCTTCGCTGTCGCGCTGCTGGCGCAAGGCAGCCATGAGGGTCTCGATGGCGGCCCGCTCGGCGTCGTCCAGCACATCACCATCGGCATCCAGGGCGCTTTGGGTGGCCATCAGCATGCGATCGGCATCGACACGGGCCTCCACCACCGCACGGGTGCGCATATCCTGGGCGGCGGTGGCAAAGCCATCCTGCAGCATGTGCGCAATCTGGTCGTCGGACAGGCCGTAGGACGGCTTGACATCGATGCGCGCCTCCACCCCACTGCCCTGCTCTTTCGCACTCACGCTCAAAAGGCCATCGGCATCGACGGTGAAAGTCACGCGGATTCTGGCAGCCCCCGCCGCCATCGGAGGAATGCCGCGCAGTTCAAACCGCGCGAGGCTGCGGCAGTCGGCCACCAGGTCACGCTCACCCTGGACGACGTGGATGGCCAGCGCGGTCTGACCGTCTTTGTAGGTGGTGAAGTCCTGGGCCTTGGCTGTGGGAATGGTCTCGTTGCGGGCCACGATGCGCTCCACCAGCCCCCCCATGGTCTCGATGCCGAGCGACAGCGGAATCACATCCAGCAGCAGCAAGTCGTCTGTGGTGCTGTTGCCCGCCAGTTGATTGGCCTGGATGGCTGCGCCCAGCGCCACCACCTCGTCGGGGTTCAAATTGGTCAAAGGCGGCTGGCCAAAGAACTCCGCCACGGCCTTTTGCACCTGGGGCATGCGGGTGGAGCCTCCCACCATGACCACGCCATCCACGTCCTTGGCGGTGAGCTGGGCATCGCGCAATGCCCGGCGTACAGCGCTCAAAGAACGGGCCGTGAGGGGGGCCGTGATCGCATCGAACTCAGAACGTTCAAGGTCTATTTGCACTGGAACGCCCGCCAGTACTGCACTGAATGCTACGTTATTCGTAGCAGTCAAAGCCTCTTTGCAAGCCCGTGCGGCCATGCGCAAAGCCGCTTTGTCCTCCGGGGTTTCGATGTGCAGGCCCCGCTGTGCCACCACCCAATCGGCCAAAGCCGCATCGTAGTCATCGCCACCGAGTGCGGAATCGCCTCCCGTGGCAATGACTTCGAAAACGCCCTGGGTCAAACGCAGGATGGAAATATCAAACGTCCCGCCACCGAGGTCGTACACCGCATAAATGCCCTCGCTGGCATTGTCCAGGCCATAGGCAATGGCTGCGGCGGTGGGTTCGTTGATCAGGCGCAGCAGGTGGATACCCGCCAGGCGGGCCGCATCCTTGGTTGCCTGGCGTTGGGCATCGTCAAAGTAAGCGGGAACGGTGATGACGGCGCCGTAGAGGTCGTCATTGAACGTGTCTTCGGCACGGTAGCGCAAGGTGGCCAGGATTTCTGCGCTCACTTCCACGGGGGATTTGACGCCCCCCGCCGTCACGAGGCTGACCATGCCACCGGCAGCCGCATCGCCAGAGGCAACGAAGTCATAGGGGAGTTGGTGGGCCTGGACCACATCTTTCAAACCACGCCCCATCAAACGCTTGGCAGAAGCAATGGTGTTGCGGGCATCCTGCGCCTGGGCCGCGACCGCCTCATGGCCAATCTGGCGTCCACCCTGCGCCAGATAGCGAACGACGGAGGGCAGCAAGACACGTCCCTGCGCATCCGGAAGACACTCGGCCACGCCATTGCGCACGGAGGCCACCAAGGAATGCGTGGTGCCCAGGTCAATGCCGACAGCAATGCGCCGCTGGTGGGGATCAGGGGATTGGCCGGGCTCGGAAATCTGCAGTAGCGCCATGGAATTTGGAATGTGAACGTGGTGGATGGGGCCGAAAGACCGCCAAGCCATGGAGGGTGTGAATGGACGTTATTGTCCCAGTTGGTCTCGACGGCGCTCGATGCCGTCGGCAAATCGCGCAATGAACATCAGGGCTCGGACCTGGCTGGCTGCTGCCAGAAAATCACCTTCCCCATCCAACAGACGCTGACAATGGGCCAGGGTTTCTTCCCGCGCCGCCAAGACCTCTGCCTCCAAAGCATCCAGCGCTTCCAGGGTGGAGGCCTCTTCCAGGGACTCGCGCCACTCCATCTGCTGCATGAGGAAATGGGCAGGCATAGCCGTGTTGTCTTCGGCGCGAATGGGAGCGCCATGCAACTCACACAGATACGCGGCACGGCGCATGGGATCCTTGAGCCTCTGGTTGGCCTCATTGATCCGCACAGACCATTGCATGGCCACACGTTGGGCCGCTGCACCCTGGGCAGAAAATTTGTCGGGGTGGGCCTCACGCTGCAGCTCTTTCCAGCGGGCGTCTATCGCTTGCCGGTCCTGGGCAAAGTGCCGGGACAGGCCAAACAGTTCGAAATCGTCAGATTGAAGGTTCATGGCAGCAAAAAACCGCCAGGGCAAGGCGCACTGGCGGTTGGTAAACAAGGCTGGGGCAGGCTGTCAGACCCGAAAGCTCTCACCGCAACCACAGCGGTCACGCTCGTTGGGATTGTTGAACTTGAAACCCTCGTTGAGGCCTTCGCGAACGAAATCCAACTCGGTGCCATCGATGTAAGCCAGGCTCTTGGGGTCGATCAGGAGCTTGACGCCATGGTTCTCGAACACCACATCTTCCGGCTGGGAATCGTCCACATACTCCAACTTGTACGCCAGCCCGGAACAGCCCGTGGTCTTGACGCCCAGGCGCACACCCAAGCCTTTTCCCCGACGGGAAAGATAGCGGTTCACATGCCGTGCAGCGGCTTCTGTCAAAGTGATGGCCATGTCAGGCAGCCGGGCTTCCAGCGTGTTTTTGCTTGTAGTCGTTGACGGCGGCCTTGATCGCATCTTCGGCCAGGATCGAGCAATGGATTTTCACGGGCGGCAGTGCCAATTCTTCTGCAATCTCGCTGTTTTTGAGGGCTGCGGCTTCGTCCAGCGTCTTGCCCTTGACCCATTCAGTCACCAGGGACGAAGAGGCGATGGCAGAGCCACAGCCATAGGTCTTGAAGCGGGCATCTTCGATAACGCCAGTCTGTGGGTTCACTTTGATCTGCAGCTTCATGACGTCGCCGCAAGCAGGAGCTCCCACCATGCCCGTGCCCACCGACTCATCCCCCTTGTCAAACGAGCCCACGTTACGGGGGTTCTCGTAATGGTCAACCACTTTTTCTGAGTAAGCCATGATGTATACCTCTTGAATTCTTGGAACGGTCAGTGCGCAGCCCACTGGATGGTGCTGATATCAATCCCATCCTTGTACATTTCCCAAAGGGGGCTCAACTCACGCAACTTGGCCACGTTGTCACGGATCGTGGCAATGGCGTAGTCAATCTCTTCTTCGGTCGTGAAACGACCGATCGTCATGCGCAGACTGCTGTGGGCCAGCTCATCGCTGCGACCGAGAGCGCGCAATACATAACTGGGCTCCAGACTCGCCGATGTACAGGCCGAACCGGAAGAAACCGCCAGGCCCTTGATCCCCATGATCAACGATTCACCTTCAACGTAGTTGAAACTGATATTCAGGTTCTGGGGCACACGGTGCTCCATGCTGCCATTGATAAAAATCTGCTCCAGGTCTTGCAGGCCGTTGAGCAGGCGCTGCTGAAGCGCCTTGGCACGGGCATTGACCTCGTCCATTTCCAGCTTGATGATTCTGAAAGCTTCGCCCATCCCCACGATCTGGTGGGTCGGCAAAGTCCCTGAGCGCATGCCACGCTCATGGCCACCACCGTGCATCTGGGCTTCCAGGCGCACGCGGGGCTTGCGGCGCACATACAGGGCTCCGATGCCTTTGGGGCCATAGGTCTTGTGGGCCGTCATGCTCATCAAATCGATCGGCATCGTATTTATGTCCATGTGCACGCGCCCCGTGGCCTGGGCGGCATCGACGTGAAACAAAATGCCTTTTTCGCGGCACAGTGCGCCAATGGCGGGGATGTCCTGAATGACACCGATCTCATTGTTGACATACAAGACACTGACCAAGACAGTATCTGGACGGATGGCAGCCTTGAGCTGGTCCAGGTCCAGCAGGCCATCTTCTTTGACGTCCATGTAGGTGACATCGAAGCCTTGGCGCTCAAGCTCGCGCATCGTGTCGAGCACGGCTTTGTGCTCTGTTTTCAAGGTGATCAGGTGCTTGCCCTTGCCCTGATAAAAGTGGGCAGCCCCCTTCAGCGCCAGATTGATCGACTCGGTGGCACCGCTGGTCCAGACGATTTCACGGGGATCCGCTCCAATCAATTCAGCCACTTGGGTACGGGCCTTTTCCACGGCCTCTTCCGCTTCCCAGCCCCAGGCGTGGCTGCGGGAAGCTGCATTGCCAAAATGCTCACGCAGCCAGGGAATCATGGCGTCAGCCACACGGGAGTCCACCGGCGTGGTGGCAGCGTAGTCGAGATAAATGGGGAAATGAGGTGTCATGTCTGTGGCTGACTCGGTAATTTTGCAGTCTTGTGAGCAAACAACTCACAACAAAGGGGGAAGTTGCTGCACAGCGGTGGCGAAGCCGGGCTGCCTGCAGCAATCACTCCACTCAGGTTTTGGCAAATACATTGCCCAAGGCAAAAACGGAATTGGGCGCATTCACACGAATGGGCTTCACGACCGGTGTGGTCGAAATCGCACGCCGAGGAACAGGTTTTTCCTCAATTTGCACCCCCTTGGCCAACTGGTCATCCACCAACTTTTGCAGGCTGACCGAATCCAAAAACTCGACCATGCGTTGGTTCAAAGAAGCCCACAGCTCATGGGTCATGCAACGGCCTGCTTCACCCAGGCAGTTTTCCTTACCACCACAATGGGTGGCATCGATAGGTTCATCCACTGAAACGATGATGTCTGCCACAGTAATATCCGCCGCCTTGCGCGCCAACGTGTAACCGCCGCCAGGCCCACGGGTGGATTCCACCAACTCATGGCGACGCAACTTGCCAAACAGCTGCTCCAGATAGGAAAGCGAAATTTGCTGACGCTGACTGATAGCCGCCAACGTAACAGGCCCATTGTTCTGACGCAAGGCCAAGTCGATCATGGCAGTGACCGCAAAACGGCCTTTGGTAGTGAGACGCATCGCAAGCTCCTAATCAAGTAATGCTTGTTGTTTCAAGCAAGACCCTCTTTGGCTAGTGACCTCAGAGGGCTCCGTCTCCACCCATACTGCCCAAAAATTTTTGGTGCAGCCCTTCATTTTTGATTTTTTTGGTTGAGCAATTTAGACGAGTATACCACTATCTCCCATCGAAACAGTCGGATTAAAAACCAATTGGTCGCTTTTTAAACCCATAGGTTTTTATGGTGATCCACGCTCAAACGGCTCCACGATCCTCGCCATGGGCACCAAAAGCCTGGTCCTTGAGACGACTCAACTGGTCTCGTACCCGGGCTGCTTGTTCGAACTCCAGGTTCCGCGCATGGTCCAGCATCTGCTTTTCCAAGCGCTTCATTTCGCGGGCGATGTCCTTTTCGGACATATCTTCCACCTGGGCACGCTGCAGCGCTTCTTGCTCGAGGCGTTCTGCGTCTTTTCCCGCTTTTTCGCTGTACACCCCGTCAATCAGGTCTCTTACCCTCTTGACAATGCTGCGGGGAATGATCCCTTGCTCTTTGTTATGCGCGATCTGCTTGAGCCGACGGCGCTCCGTTTCGCCCATGGCTTTTTTCATGGATTCGGTCACACGGTCGGCGTACAAAATAGCCCCTCCATTCAGATTCCGGGCAGCACGGCCAATGGTTTGAATCAGGCTGCGCTCGGAGCGCAAAAACCCCTCTTTGTCCGCATCCAAAATAGCGACCAAGGAGACCTCGGGAATATCCAGCCCCTCACGCAGCAGATTGATCCCCACAAGCACATCAAAAGCGCCCAGACGCAGATCACGGATGATCTCCACACGCTCCACGGTATCCACATCGCTGTGCAGGTAACGGACTTTCACGCCGTTGTCGGTAAGGTAGTCCGTCAATTGCTCTGCCATCCTCTTGGTCAAGGTGGTGATGAGCACGCGCTCCTGCTTATCGGTCCGAATACGGATTTCCTGGAGCACATCATCGACCTGGTGGGTCGCCGGACGCACCTCGACCAGCGGATCGACCAGCCCGGTCGGGCGAACCACCTGATCGACCACTTGGCCAGAATGGGTCTTTTCATAGTCTGCAGGCGTGGCCGAGACAAAAATCACCTGCCGCATGCGGGCCTCAAACTCCTCGAACTTGAGCGGCCGGTTGTCCATTGCACTGGGCAAGCGAAAACCATACTCGACCAAAGTGGTCTTGCGAGCACGGTCGCCGTTGTACATGGCGCTGAGCTGCCCGATCATCTGGTGGCTTTCATCCAGAAACATCAATGCATCCTTGGGCATGTAATCTGTCAAGGTACTGGGTGGTGCACCCGGGGCAGCTCCAGAAAGATGGCGGGTGTAGTTTTCAATGCCCTTGCAGTGCCCTACTTCGCTGAGCATCTCCA
>JAQUDN010000013.1 GCA_028685665.1 Burkholderiaceae bacterium
GGCGTGTGCGGCCAGCCGAATGCGCCCCAGGCGCCGGCCGCCAGGACCAGGCCGCCGGCGGCCAGGGCCGTCCCGTGGGCGGTGGAGGGGGTGCGGGGGGGCCGCGGGGGGCGGGAAGCGCGGGCACGGTGCGACATGGTCAGGCCAGAAGATCGGGGGGCGGGCCGCCGGGATGGCCCCGGCCCCGTGAGGTCGGCATCCTAACGCCGGCGGGCCGCGGCGGCGCGCGGCTACACTCGCCCGGCGGCGAAACGGCGCTTTCCTGCCTTGGCCTGGCATCGCTGACACCCCGACTGGCTCTGCACCTTCCACCCACCATGACCCTCTCTCTTTTGGCCTCCCCGATGGACCCCGTCCCTGTAGCACGTCCGCCTGCGCAGCGCCTGGGCGAGCTGCTGGTGCAGGCCGGCAAGCTCGGTGCCCGGGATCTGGAGCGGGCGCTGAACGCCCAGCAGGAGCTGGGCGGCATGCTGGGCCGGGTGCTGGTGCAGTTGGGGCTGGTGTCGGAAATCGATGTCGTCCAGGCCCTGTCGCGCCAGCTGGGCGTGCCCCATGTGGCAGCCGATGCGTTTCCCGACCTCCTGCCCGAGGTGCCGGGCTTGCTGGCCGACTTCCTGCACACCCATGCGGTGTGCCCGCTGGCGGTGCAGGACGGGCAGCTGCAGGTGGCCATGGCCGTGCCCCAGGATGCGTTCGTGCTCAAGGCCCTGCGCCTGGCGACGGGCTTGTCGATCCAGCCGCACATCGCCACCGATGCCGACATCGAGCGCGCCCTGACGCCCCCGGTGGACGAAGAGGCCGCAGAGGAGGGCGAGGGCGGCCTGGGCGATGGGGATTCCGGCGATTTCGTCGAGCACCTCAAGGACCTGGCCAGCGAGGCCCCGGTGATCCGGCTGGTCAACGCCATCATCGGCCGGGTCACGGACTTGCGTGCCTCCGACATCCACCTGGAACCCTTCGACGATGGCCTGCATGTGCGCTACCGCGTGGACGGTGTGATCCACGCCGGCGAGCTGGTGCCGCCGCGCCACAGCGCCGCCGTCAATTCGCGCGTCAAGCTGCTGGCCCATCTGGACATTGCCGAACGCCGCCTGCCGCAGGACGGCCGCATCAAGACCCGCGTCAAAGGGCGCGAACTGGACCTGCGTGTCTCCACCGTGCCCACCGTGCATGGCGAAAGCGTGGTCATGCGCGTGCTCGACCGGGCCAGCGTGCGCTTCAGCCTCGAAGACATGGGCTTTGCGCCCGACACGCTCCAGCGTTTCAATGCCTTGCTGGCCCGCCCGCACGGCATCCTGCTGGTCACTGGGCCCACGGGTTCGGGCAAGACCACCACGCTGTACGCCGCGCTGTCCAAGCTCGATGCCGACACGCAAAAGATCATCACCGTTGAGGACCCGGTCGAATACCAGCTCGAAGGCATCAACCAGATCCAGGTGCATGCGCAGATCAACCTGAGCTTTGCGAATGCGCTGCGCTCCATCCTGCGCCAGGACCCCGACATCATCATGATCGGCGAAATGCGCGATGGCGAAACAGCCCAAATTGCCGTGCAGTCCGCGCTGACCGGGCACTTGGTGCTATCTACTTTGCACACCAATACGGCAGCCGGTGCGGTGATCCGCATGCAGGACATGGGGGTCGAGCCCTACCTGATCACCTCGGCCGTGAACGGTGTGCTGGCCCAGCGCCTTGTGCGCACGCTGTGCGGGCATTGCAAAGAGGCCTATGTGCCTCTGCCCGAAGAAGCCGCCAGCACGGGCCTCGACCGTTTTGCGGCGCCTGACCAGCCGATTTACCGCGCCGTGGGGTGCGAGCATTGCCGGGGCTCCGGTTACCGGGGCCGCACCGGCATCCATGAACTGCTGACGCTCGATGAGCCGATGCGCAGGGCCATCATCGACGGGCGCGATGCCAACACGCTGCACACGCTGGCGTCCCAGAGCGGCATGCTGAGCCTGCACGAAGACGGCTTGCGCAAGGTGGCGGCCGGCCACACCAGCCTGGACGAGTTGTCCCGCGTCACCCAGGACCAGACCGATGCCTGATTTCCTCTGGAAAGCCGCCTCGGCCCGGGGGCAGGTGCAAGAAGGCCGCCTGACCGCCGCCAGCGTGGCCCAGGCCATGCAGCAGTTGCGGGCCCAGGGCCTCACGCCCCTGCGCGTCGAAGACGCGGCCTCGGCGGCCAGCCTGTCGGCGGCGGCAGACGGTCCCAATCCCTTTGCTGGGGCCGTGCAGGCCGCCAACCACCGCAAGGCCAAAGGCCCGGTCACCCCGGTCGATGTGCAGGCCCTCACTTCCGAGCTGGCCATCATGCTGCGTGCCGGGCTGGCGCTCGACAACGCCCTGCGCGTGCTGATCGAAATGAGCCACAAGCCCTCGGTGGCCCAGCTGCTGCAGGGCATTCTCGACTCCGTCAAGGGCGGAACGCCCCTGAGCCGCGCGCTGGCCGAGCACCGGGCGCTGTTCGGGGATTTCTACATCAATATGGTGCGTTCGGGCGAAGCCAGCGGGCAGATGGCCGGCGTGCTGGCCCGCCTGGTCGAGCACATGGAGCGCCAGCGCGCGCTGCGCGACAACATCATCTCGGCCACCATGTACCCCGCCATCCTCCTGGGGGTGGCGGTGCTCTCGCTGGTGGTGATGCTGGGCTTTGTGGTGCCGCAGTTTGAAAAGCTGTTCACCGACATGGGCGATGCGCTGCCCCTGCCGACCCGCATCGTCATGGCCCTGGGCCAGGGGTTCAGCCAATACGGCCTGCTGATCGGCCTGGGGGCGTTTGTGATGTTTCTGGGGGCGCGCCGCTGGCTGCGCTCGCCGGGGGGGCGCCGCTGGTGGCAGGTGCGCCTGCTGCGCCTGCCCATCCTGGGCCGCTTGGGGCTGCAGTACGAGCTGACCCTGTTTGCCCGTTCGCTGGGCACCTTGCTCGGCAACGGGGTGCCTTTGCTCACGGCCTTGAACATCGCCACCGAAACCGTGGGCAATGCCGTGCTGCGCGAACCGCTGGTGAAGGTGGCCCCCCGCGTCAAGGAAGGGGCCCGGGTGGTCGACGCCGTGGCCGCGACCGGTGTCTTCGAGCCCCTGGCGATCAACCTGATCCGCGTGGGCGAGGAAACCGGGCGCATCGGTCCGATGATGCTGGAGCTCGCAAATATATTGAACCGCGAGGTCGAAATCGGCATCAAACGCGCCCTCACCTTGATCGAACCCGTGCTCATCCTTGTGCTCGGCGTGCTGATCGCCTCGATCATTGTCTCGATCTTGCTGGGCATCATGTCCATCAACGACCTCGCGATATAATTTTTTTTTGTTCAGGAAGCTCTCATGGTCAATCGTTTCAAGCGCATGCGCAAAGCCCCCGCAAAGGGTTTCACGCTGATTGAACTGCTGGTGGTACTGGCCATCCTGACCCTGCTGGCGGGCTTGGTGGGCCCCCGTGTCTTGAGCCAGTTCGGTGGTGCCAAGACCAAGACAGCCGCCCTGCAGATCGCCGACATCGACAAGGCCCTGGAGCTGTTCAAGCTCGATGTGGGTCGCTACCCCTCCAATGAAGAAGGCCTGGATGCGCTGCTCAAGCGCCCCGGCGGCGCTGCCACCTGGACCGGCCCTTACCTCAAGAGCGCCTCGGTGCCCACCGACCCCTGGAGCCGTCCTTACCGCTTCGCCAACCCTGGCCCCAACGGCGGCATCGAGATCCTGTCCCTGGGCGCGGACGGCGCTCCCGGCGGCGAGGGTGAAAACGCCGACGTGCGCAACAACCCCTGATTTTTTCTCGCTCGAAAGGCCTTTCGGTGCGGCGTGCGCGCGGCTTCACCCTGGTGGAGCTGCTGGTGGTCCTGGCCATCATGTCCTTGCTGATCGGCCTGGCGCCCCTGGCTTACCAGCGCTTGCGCGAATCCTCCCAATACCGTGACGTCCTGCGCACCATGATGTCGGACATGCGATCGGCCCGGCAGCAGGCCTTGTCCTCGCGCACCGAGGTCCGCTTTGTGCTGGACCTGGGTCGGCGCAGCTACGGGGTCGAGGGCCGTCCCGTGCGCCAGGTGCCGGAGGCTTTCCGGGTGCAGGCTGCGGTGGCGGGCATCGAATTGGCGCCCCAGGGCGTCGCGGCCATCCGTTTCTTGCCCGACGGTGGGGCCACGGGCGGCAGCATCGACATTGCCCGGGCGTCCGGCGGCGGTGTTCGCCTGCGGGTCGATTGGCTTTCGGGGCGTGTCACCCAGGAGGCCTTGCTGCCATGAGGCCGTCCCGGCGCAGGCTCCAGAGGGGCTTGTCCTTGCTGGAGGTGCTGGTGGCGTTTGCCATCATGGCCATCGCCTTGGGCATGCTCTACAAAACCATGGGCAGCAGCGCGCGCAGCATCGGGGACGCCGGGCAGTACCAGCGTGCGGTGCTGGTCGCCGAGTCGTTGCTGGCGGCGCGCGATGCGGTGGCGCCCGAGGGCTGGAACGAGAGCGGGGAGTCGGCCGGCATGGGCTGGCAGGTGCGCACCGAACCCTATCCCACAGCGGCCAGCCGGGCCAACCCCGACATGGTGCCGCTGCATGCCCTCTATATGACCGTGCAGTGGACCGAGCGGGGCTTGCAGCGCCAAGTGCAGTTGCAGACCCTGCGCCCGCAGCGCACCCGGCCGGCAGGCCCCCCGGGGGGGGCGCGATGACCGCGCGTTTCTCGAGGGCATCGGGGCGGGCGCTGCGGGGTGGCGGCTTTACGCTGCTGGAAATCCTTGTCACCCTGGCCTTGCTGTCCTTGCTCTTGCTGGGCATGGCGTCGTCGCTGCGCACCATGGCCCAGACCGAAGAGCGTGTGGACCAGCGCCTGGGCCAGGCCGACGAAATGCGCGTGGCCGTGGGCTTTGTGCGCACCACCCTGGGCCGCGTTTCCATGCGCCCGACGGGGGCGCCACCCCAGGAAGGGGTGAGCCCCTATGGGTTTGTCGGCCAGCCAGACCATGTGGCCTGGATCGGCATCATGCCGGCGCGGCACGGGGCCGGTGGGCGCTACTTCTTTCGCCTGGGCCTGGAGGCCGTTCAGGGCCGTTCTGCCTTGGTGATCCGCTTTGTCCCTTGGTCGGATGCCCCCGCGTTTCCCGATTGGGCGCAAGCCGAGTCCCGGGTGCTGGTGCAGGACGTGCTGGGTTTGGCGCTGACTTACGAAGATGGGCGCCAGTTCGAGCCGGCATGGCAGCCCCTGTGGCAACGCACCGACAGCCTGCCCGAGCGGGTGCGCATCGATCTGCAGACCCGCACCGGGGTGTGGCCGCTGTGGGTCGTGCCCCTGCGCACCCTGCCGGCCAGTGCGCGTGGCACGGGCCGTTTTGCGATGGGACCGGAATGAGCGCGCGCAGGCCCAAAGCCCCTTCAGCGCGCCGTGGCGTGGCCTTGATTGCCGTGCTCTGGATCGTCGCTGCGCTCAGCATCATCGTCACCGGCGTGGTGTACGCCGTGCGGGGCGAGCTGCGTCAGGTGTCGGTGGCCCGGCAGGCGGTGGAGGCCGTGGCGCTGGGCGAGGCCGCCATCACCCTGGTCTTGCAAGACATGCGTGCCGCCCCCCAGCGGTCGGCGGCCCTGGCGCGCGTGGACACGGTGTTTGCGAACCGGAGCATTCCGGTCGAGGTGATGCCGCTCACGGGCCTGATCGACGTCAGCAGTGCGTCCGAGGCCTTGCTGGCCCAGCTGTACCGGGTGGCGGGCGGTTTGCCGCAGGCCCAGGCCCAAGCCCTGGCCGCGGCGACCCTGGAAACCCGCAACCAGCGCGATGGCCGGGGGCGTCCCCTGGGCTTCGAGGCGGTTCAAGACCTGGTGCGCGTACCGGGCATGGCGTACGACCTCTATGCTAGACTTTTGCCGCTTATCACCGCCGAGTCACAAGGCGCCGGCCAGGTCAATGCCCTGGCGGCCCCGGCCGATGTGCTGACGGTGCTGGCCAACGGCAATGCGGAGCGTGCGGGGAGCCTTGCCACAGCACGTGCCACGAACCCGCAAGGCACGGTGGACACCACGGCCCTGCAGGCCGAGTTTGTGGCCAACACTTCTTCCTCGCGTTACCGCTTGATGGCCTATGTGCCGACCGCAGACGGTGCCACGGTGGCCGTCTCGCGGAGCGTGGACCTGCGGCCCGACAGCCGCGCGGGCCTGCCCTGGCGCTTTTTTCATGCAGAACACTGGACCATCGTCCCGCCTCGCCGGGGTTTTTGAATACTGACCATGTCCTCCACTTCCCCATCCCCGCGGGCTTACCAGGTGGACCTGCGCGTCCTTTGGCAGGGCCTGCGCCAGTCTTTGAAGGGCTTGCCGGATTCGGCCTGCCTGTCCTGGCTCACGCCCGACCTTCCGGTGCGCGTGCACCACGCCCACGGAACCGAGGCCGTCTGGCGCGGCGGGCGGGCTCTTGGCGCCTTTCCCAAGCCGGTGGCTTTCGAGGCCTTGGAGATTCCGGACGATCTGCTGCTGCGGCGCACGCTGGCCATGCCCGATCTGGCCCCTGCGCAAATCGCCGAGGCCGTGGCCCTCGAAATCCACAGCGCCAGCCCCTTCGCGCCCGAAGACACCGTGGGCGGCTTTGCCTCCCGTGCGGCACCCGCTGGCGGGCTGCACATCGACATCGTGCTGGCCTCGCGCAAGCAACTGAGCGCCTATGTCGAGGCCCAGCAGGCGCGCCTCAAGGTCCCGGCCACCGCCGAGGTCTGGGCTTTCAGCCCTGCGGGCGCCCCGGTGACCCTGCCGGGCTGGGGCGAAGCCCGCCGCACGGGGCAGGCCGTTCTGCGCCGCCGCCTGGGGTATGGCTTGCTGGCCAGCGCCCTGGCCCTGGCCTGCGCCATCGCCATCACCCCCACAGCCCAGTTGCGCCTGCGCGCCATCGAGGCGGTGTATGCCTATGACGATGTCTTTGCGCGCACCAAACCCCTGGTGGGCCAGCGCGAGGTGTTTGTCCGCACCGTCGAAGAGCTCGACACCGTGCGCGGCCTGCTGACCGAGCGCGCCGACCCCCTCAAGGTCCTGGAGCTCCTGACCAGGGTGCTGCCCGACGACACCTCGCTGCAAACCCTCCAGCTCCAGGGCCTGAAGGTCACCCTGCTGGGCTTGACGGCCAACGCCGCGGCGTTGATGCAGTTGCTGGGCTCCCAGGAAGGCATCAAGGACGTCAAAGCCCCTTCGGCCGCCACACGCAACCCGGGCGCGACCGCCGAAGTCTTCAATATCGAGTTCCAGCTCGACCCTGCGGTGTACGGACTGGCCGTCGTGCCGGCGCCGGCCCCCGATCCGGCCGCTCCTGCCGAGCCTGCCCCGGCCCGTCCGCAATAGGCCCCCACGGCATGCGCTCCGACTGCACCACCAAGCCCCCGCTATGAGACTGACTTTTCCCAAAGAAACCGCTGCCGTGCTCCTGCTGGCCTGCGCCGTGGCGCTGCCGCTGGCCATCGGGGGCGTCTATGTCTACCAAAAACACCAGTGGGCCGAGGCCCGCATGGCCGAGCTGGCGCCCCGCCACGCCCGGCTGTTGGGCATCGAGGCCCAGCGCGACAACCTGGCCCAGGCCCAGGCCGCAGCCCAAGAGCGTCTGGCGCTGTATATCTACCCCGCCGACCAGGATGCCAATACCACCGGCAACGAGGTCCAGCAGCGCGTGCGCAGCCTGCTGACCGCCGCAGGCCTGCAAATTGCCAGCAGCCAGGTGCTGCCGCTCAAGGAAGAAAAAAGTTTTGAACGCATTCCGCTCTCGGTGCGTGCCGAAGGCGAAATGCTCGCCGTGCAAGGCGCCCTGGCGGGTCTGGCAGAACAAAAACCGGCCATTCTGGTGGATGCCATGGTGGTCCAGGGCTACGGTGCCCCGGTCAACGGCGTGCAGCGCTTGTCCGTGCAGTTGAGCCTGTCGGTGTTGCGGAGCCGTTCATGAAGCGCCACGCCATCGCCTTGTTGCTCGGACTGAACGGTGCCCTCGCGCTGGGCCTGGCGGCCCTGTGGATCGGGCCCGATGGGCAGGTGCAACACATCCACTGGACCGCTCCCGAGCCGGTCAAGACCGACTACACCCAGATGCTGGTGCCCCTGCCCGAGCGCAGCCGGGTCGATACCAGCCGCTTCTTGGTGCTGCTCGAACGCCCCTTGTTTGCCCAAACCCGCCGCCCACCCCCTCCGCCACCGCCGCCCGCGCCCCCTCCGCCGGTCGACACCCTGCGCACCGCCCGCCTGTTGGGGGTGCTGGAGTCGGGCCCCACGGGCACGGTGATCTTGAACCTGGACGGCAGAAACCGCCGCGTCCGCCTCAAAGAGGCCATCGAGGGCTGGACGCTGCAATCCATCCAGGGGCGCAGCGCCACCTTCACCAACCGGGGCGAAACCCGCATGCTGCAATTGATGCGCGGCAACGTCTCGACTTACACCGGCCAGCCTTTGGCACCCCCTCCGGCCCCTCCGCCTCCCGCGCCTGCGGCCAATGCCCCCCAGGCGGCTGCCCCCGCGGCCTCTGCCCCACCGCCTGCGCCGGCCCCTGCACCCGCTGCGGGCCGCAGAAGCCGCTTTTCCATGGGGCCAGGGTAGCGAGAAGCCTGCCTGGAGCCATCCTTTACCGCTTTCCTTTTGCTGCCATGACACCCTATCGCCTGTCCCTGATCTTCGCGGCCCTCGCTGCAAGCCAGACCGTCCTTGCCCAGAACCCGCCGCCCCCGCCGACGCAAGCGCCCCCAACGGCCCCCGCAGCGGCTCCGGCGGCCGTAGCGGTGCCAGACGCCCCGTTCAAGACCGACTACGCCAAGCCCGAATCGGGCAAATTCGACCCCAGCGAGCCCCGCATCATCCGGGGCACCGACAAGGTCCTGGCCCCCGGCAAGACCGTGGCCCCGTTGGAAGGCCCGCCGATCGCCTTCAACTTCGAGGAAGCCCCCATTGCCGAGGTGGTTCGCACCATCCTGGGCGACATCCTGCGCGCCGACTTCGTGCTGCACCCCCCGCTGACCGGGGCCGTCACCCTGTCCACCCGCCAGCCCGTGCCGCCCGACCAGGCGGTCTTCCTGCTGGAAAGCGCCCTGTTTGCCAACGGCCTGGCCCTGGTCCGCGATGCGCGTGGCACCTACCACGTTGGCCGCCCCGACGCCCTCAAGCACCTGGGCGCCGCCCTGCGCCAGGCCAGCGCCGGCCCCTTGCCCCCGGGCTCGGGCGCCATCGTTGTGCCCCTGCAATACATTGGCGCCGCAGAAATGGCCACCATCCTGCGCCCCATGCTCCCGGGCGATGCCCTGGTCCGTGTGGACAACGTGCGCAACCTGCTGGTGCTGGCCGGCAACCGCACCCAGGCCGAAGCCTGGCTCGACCTGGTCGCCACCTTTGACGTGGACCTGCTCAAGGGCATGTCGGTGGGCGTGTTCCCGCTCAAGCACGCTTCGCTGAAAGAAGTCGAGGCCGCCCTGCGCCTGATGGGTCCGGGCGGGGCCACCACCGCACCGACCCCCGCCGCCGGAACTGCGCCGCAAACTCCCGGCGCCGCCCAGCCTGCCGCCCAGTTTTCCCTGTCAGAGTCCAATCCGCTGTTCGGTGCCTTGCGCATCCTGCCGATCGAGCGGCTCAACAGCATCCTGGTCGTCACCCCCCGGGCGGCCTACCTGGACGAGGCCCGCCGCTGGATCGAACGCCTGGACCGCCCCAGCGACAACAGCGCCGAACCCCAGCTGTTCGTGTATTCCGTGCAGAACGGCAACGCCCGCCATCTGGCCACCGTGCTCAGCGGCATTTTTGGCGATAGCCGCCAGCAGGCCACCGCCAGCTCCACCGGCGTGGCGCCCGGCCTGACCCAGGGCATCGCCTCCGCCGGGGGGCTCGGCGCCACCTCGTTCGCGGGCGCCACCGGCTCGACGGGGCTGGGCATCCGCTCGACCACCGCCCCCGCGTTCGGCGCGGCCACACGCCAGACCACGCCCGGCTCGCAAGCCCCGGTGGTGGCCACTTTGGGCAATCTGCGCGTCATGGCCGATGAAATCAACAACGCCGTGCTGGTCTGGGGCAGCCGCGTGGAATACAACAAGATCGAGGCCGCCCTCAAGCGCCTGGACCTGCCGCCCACCCAGGTGCTGATCGAGGCCAGCATCATCGAAGTCACCCTGAGCGACGACCTCAAGTACGGCCTGGAATGGTCCTTCAGCGACAGCCGCAACACCACCGGCTATACCGGCACCGGGGTGCTCAGCGGGATTGCCGGCGGCGCCTTGAACACGCCAGCGGCCGGTTTCTCCTACAGCCTGCGCAATCCGCTCGGACAGGTGCGGGCCGTCTTGAACGCCCTGGCGCAAAAATCGCTGGTCAAGGTGATCTCCAGCCCGTCCCTGATGGTGCTGGACAACCACACCGCCACCATCTCGGTCGGCAACCAGCAGCCTGTCAAGGCCGGCGAAACCACCAGCGCCGAAGGCACGGTGCGCTCCACGTCCATCCAGTACAAGGACACCGGGGTCAACTTGATGGTGACCCCCTCGGTCAACGCCGGCAACATCGTCACGATGCAGGTGGACCAGACCGTGACCGACGTGGGCGCCATTGACGACGCCACCGGGCAGCGCGCGTTCCTGCAGCGCCAGATTGGCAGCAAAGTCGCGGTGCGCTCGGGCGAAACCCTGGTGCTGGGGGGCTTGATTCGCGACAACGCCACCTCCGGTAAGTCGGGCGTGCCCTACCTGCAGGACGTGCCCGTGGTGGGGGGGCTGTTTGGCACCAACACCGTGGTGGGGGCCCGCACCGAACTGCTGGTGGTGATCACGCCCCGCGTGGTGCGCTCCGACCAGGAAATGCGCGACGTCAGCGCCGAGCTGCGCGAACGCATGCGCGGCCTGTCGGTCGACCGCAAGCCCTTGCCGGTGACCGTGCCGGACACCGCCCCCTCGGCCGAGAAGCAACCATTTCAGTCCCAGTAAACCTCGAAGGAGTTCTTGTGAGCCAGCCCCATTCCCTTGTTTCCTCTCCCTTGCGCGCGGGCCTGCTGACGGCGGCCGTGCTGGTGGCCTCCCTGCTGGGCGGCTGTGCCGTCAACGGCGCGGGTTCTGCGCCCGCAGCCCAGGCCCCCGCCAAGGCCGAAGACGCCGTGCGTGACCGCGCCCAGGCCCGCTGGAAACTGCTGTTGACGGAAGACTTTGACAAAGCCTATGCCTACCTCACACCGGCCTACCGCAACGTGAACACGGCCAGCGCCTACCGTGGCCGCTTTGGCAACGGAGCCAAGTGGATGGGCGCCGACGTGAAAAGCGTCGAATGCCCCACCGAAGACCGCTGCCTGGCCGTGATCAGTCTGCAATCCCTGGTGGTCGCACGCGGCTTCAGCGGCCCCATCACCACCACGCCCACCGAAACCTGGCTCAAGGAAGACGGCCAGTGGTACTACTACCAGAACTGATCTGCAAAAAGAGGAGCTGCCAGCGCTTGCTGGTAGGGCGCTGGAGCCCTTTTTGATGCCTGTGCGTGCATCGCGTTCATGGCCATGGGATATGGCCAGAAATTGCCTATCGGCACTCTGACACACATCGATGGCAGGCTTGGATTTAGCTACGCTGCCGCCTGGTTAGCCCACAACGGCCCTGTGCCGTTGTCGAATGCGCAGGCGCCGTGACGTTACTCAAAGCTGGCTAAACGCCCCAATCCGCATATTCCCCGCATAGAGATGCAGCTTGTAGTCATCCATGCGAGGGTTCTGCGCCGTCTGATGAGGCCGCCAGCGCGAACTCCAGCCGTGGAAGCTCGCGCGTCGGCACGACCACCATGCGCAAGCCCAGACCCTCCAGCACGCGCATGAGCTTGTCCACCGTGATGGGTTTTCCGTTTTCGAGGCGCGAAAGCACGTCCGCAGAAACCTGGCTGAGTGCTGCCGCATCGTCAATCCGCATCCGGCTGCGGGCACGCTGGTTTCGCACCAGTTGGCCCAGGTCGTGCAACGACCGAACCAACGGAGACGTGGTGTCATTGGGAATGGGGAGGGTTCTGGCCATTTTTATTCCGCCTTTCCGGAACTATGCCTGAATTTTGACTTTCATGGCAATAGTTCTGTTATGACGTAACTATTGCCGGAGACAGGTAGATTCGCCAATAGTTACGGAAAAACGAAATTAAATCAGCCTTGCACTCCACCGCAAGAGCCAAAACACGAAACTGCTGACCGCTTGAGTGGACGGTTCACCCTAAAACACCCACAAGCCCGCCATGTGCGGGCTTTTTTATCCTCAATTCGCTATTGAATTAATAGCTATTTCGGCTGGATTTCATTGGATCAGAGCCGTTTTTGACCATGAAAGTTGGCATGAGGCACTGGGTCTTGTCCGCCGATTCGGCGCCGCCTCAGCCAACTGGGAAAAGCGCGCCGAGTCTTCTTGCAGACCACTCGTTGGTAGGAAGCCTTGCGTTGCGAGACGGTCAGGCGGTTCGGACTTCGCTCAACAGTTCAGGGTGGCTATCCAGCAGTTTGAGCAGCTTGACCAATGACAGCGGCGGCTTGGTCTTGCCGTTCTCGTAGCGCGAGAACGCATTGACGCCACCACCGAAGAGTTCGGCCGCCTGTCGCTGGTCGAGATCGAGTTTTCTGCGCACTTTGGCGATGTACTCGGGATCGACGTAAGCCGCATTCACTTGGCGCTGGAACAAGCCCATCCATTCGCTGTAGCGGTTGCCATGCTCACGGTTCAGGACGACTTCACCGCACGCAGGGCAAAAGTCGCCCGTTACTGCGGGGATGGTGGTGACTTCGCCCTTGTAGGTGTAGGGCATGTCGCGCGTGTCATGGATCAGTTCCGCTGCGCCGCAGCAGGGGCATTTCATGGTCATAGCTCCTTGAAAGAAACGATCAACACGTCATCAATGACGGTTAGTTTGAGATACACCTCATCGCCGCTTCCTGCCTTGGTGCGGTACACATCTTGCCAAATACGATGGTCCGCATGGGTCGTCATGCTCTTGTAAAAGTTGGCAGTCGTGAGCGACAAGACTACAGCGCACATTCCAGCCAAGTCGCTGATGCCCACTTCACGCGCCCCATTGAAGGCACTGGCGGTAGCTCTCACTTGACCTGCCTCGATCAAGGCTTTGACGACTGGCAGCTTGCAGTGAGGGATGCCTTTTTCCATGCGCTTATTACAACCTAATAGGTGAATTTATCAAATAGGTTGGTGACGGAGTTCGGGTCGGTTCGAGCCTGGCCTGCTTTATTTTCCCCATGGCTTCCAGCGACACAGGCCCACCCCGCCCGTCAGTGCGCAGTGGGTGGGGGCCCAAAGAAGCGTGGGGCTTCGCCCCAGAAATGCCAGGCGGCGCTGTCTTGTGCCAGAAGTGTTTCCAGGTGCTGGAAAACGGCCGGGACCAGCGTGTCCAGGCTGTCGTGCAGGCCCAGGGGGCGCACGTGCAAAAAGCGTTGGCCCGTGTGGGTGTCCAGGCCCGTCCAGTACACCGTGACCGGAATCTTTTGTTCCACGGCCAGGCGCAGCAGGGCTTTGGGCACCTGGGTTGCCATGCCTGCGATCACCACGGGCACGCTGGCCGCTACCTGGTCTGAGGGCACATCCACGGCCGCCATGACCTGTTGCCCCTGGCGCAGCGCACGCAGGGCCGGGCGCAGGCTGGCGGACACGTCCAGGGGGGCGTGGGCCAGGGCCTGCTCCACCTGCCGCGTCCGGGCTTTGACATAGCGGTGCAAGACCGGGCGGCCGGCAAAATGCGCGCCCTCCATCGCCGCCACCAGGGCGTGTGCCTGCAGGCCACTGCGGCGCGCATGGCGCAAGCCCCACATGCCGGCACCCCAGTGGAAGGTGCAAAAAATACCGGCTTGGTCGCCCGCAGGCCAGGTGCCCTGTACCGCCAGGTGGCGGCGCATCCAGGCATCCGAGCGGGTCAGGGCCAAATACAGATCGGCGTGGTCCACCAGGGTCACCAGGCGGCGCCGGGCCAGCCAGGCGGGCGCTTCGGCCTCGGTGCATTGACCGCGCAAACGGGCCTCGCGCAACGCGGCATGGCAGGGCGCGCGGTACAGCCAGTCCCAGCGTGCCAGGCGCTTGAACACGGCAAAGCACACGCGCCAGGGCAGCACCGCGGCCAGGCCGGGCAGCAGCACCAGTTCCAGGGCATCGCGGACATGGGTTTTCCAGTGGCGCAAGAGGTTCAGCATCCGGGGTCCAAGGGGATTTGATGACTCATATTTTGATAGCTGGTAGCGCTTTATTCTATTGGGCTGGAGGCCAATTTGAGGCTTAAACCCCTTGGCCATCTTCCGGCGGTGCAGGGTGCTTGGGGCCCACGGTCAGTTTCAGGCCCAGGATGCCCAGTACCCGGTTCATTGTCTGCACCGTGCCCTCGCTGCGCTCCTGCTCAATGTCTTGCAGGGTGCGAGTTCCCACCCCCGCAAAGTGCGCCATCTCCGCCGTGGTCAGGCGCATGGTTTTCTTCAGGTGGCGGATGGCCTGGGGCAGCGTCCATTCGGGGTGGGCCAGCACCTCCTCGATGGCCTGTTTGCGCAGGCGCACCTGCTCGACCACTGACAGGGTTTTGTAGCGTTTGTCCACAGGGGGTCACTCCGCGTGCCGCAGGGCGCGCAGCTCCTGGATCCGTGCCCGCAACGGCGCCAGCAAGTAGGCATGCACCTCCGGGAGCAGCCCCAGCGCTGGCCCTTCGGAAACGATGCGCTCCAGTCCGGGCAGCATCGCCTGCAGGCCTGCGACGATGGCATCCCTTCGCAGCAACGGGGGGGCGCCCTTGCGGCGCTTGCGGGGTGGGTCCATGCCCTCTGCCAAGGCACAGAGTTGGTCTATCACCCCATTCCAGTCCGGTTGGCCCCCAGACTCGCCCTCCCAGCGAATGCGTCGGGCAATGCCGTCCGGGTGCAGGTACATCGGCGCAAAGTCGAACAGCGGCGTCAGCGCAATCCTGCCATTCAAGTCCCGTTGGACCGCGGTGTTGCGCGCATGGTTGTCCTTGTTGCCCAGCGCCAGGTTGGCCACATCGCGGCGCAGGTATTCGATGATTTCGGCCTCCGGGTGCGTGCAGTGCCGCAGCAGTGCCGCGCACACCTGGTTGTGGCTGGGCACTTTGTCAAACCCTGGCATGCCCGTCAGGCTGGCGATGCTCTCCTGGGCCAGGCGCACCGTGCGCCCTTGCTGCACACGCCGGTCAAAACGGGGAATGAACAGCGCCCGCTCGCGCAGCGTCAGCGGTGCGTGAACCCGCAGGCCCAGCAACGATGCCAGCGCCATATACGGTGCTTCGAGTGCCAGGATCTGCGCCAGCTGGGGGTTCGGTCCCCGACCAAACTTGATGAGGTAGTGCGCCAGGGCCTCGGTATCGGGGAGCGTGTGGTCCAGGTAGAGCAGGCCGTCCTTGGCGCGGGTCAGCAGGATCTTGGGCCATTCCCCCTGCACCCCGGACGATCCCGCCACAAACAGGCCATGCGATGCCAGGTGCTCTGCAAAGTTCTCGCTGCGGGCTGCGACCTCGGCATCGCTGAAGCCCTTGCGAGGCCCGGTTTCCAAAGCCAGGAATTCAGCCGCCTCCTTCACCCGCAGGTGGCCGATCGGGTTGCCTGCGCCGGACAGCAGTAGGCGCCAATCGGCACTTGCTTCTGCCCCGGCGGGCAGGCCCAACCGCCGCAGCATCTCCTGGCGCCCAAAGCCCTGCGGCAGCAGGTCGATCAGGAACACGGGCCAATGGGGGCGCGACAGGGTTTCCAGCCCCACGGGCCACTGCGCCGTCAGGGCATGGGCATCCCTGGCCCCAGGATGGGCAAAAGCCCATTCCACGGCATAGCCTGCATAGGATGGGGTGCGCCAACCTGCGCGGGAATCTCCCAAAAGCTGGACCGTGGCCGCGTCGTGCCACTGGCCATGCGCATGGAGCTGGATGGTGCACGCAGAAGTCATTTGCGCAGAATTCTATCGATACTGAATCGAATCTGGCATCGACTTTGTTGGTTTTTCGTGTAAACGCTCTGGATTAAATGGTGGCGAGGGTGAGCGGTCAAGGTCCATCAGGCAAACACGACATGGGTCTGCCCTTGTGGCTGGCTGCGAGGTGCTTTGCGCACCACGATCTCCACGTCTCGGCCTAAGCGGTTGAGGCATTCGATCATCTTGGCCTCGCTGATGCCACGAAACTGTCCCCGTAGCAATCCTGACAGCTTCGGTTGCGGCACACCCAAAATTTCAGCGGCCTGCTGCTGGGTCAAATGCCTGTGGCGAATGATGTCCCCGATTTTGCTCGCCAGTCGTGCTTTGACGAACATCGCTTCAGCCTCTGGCATCTCCAGATCGGCATAAACGTTTGCGCTGCTTTCTTCGATGTCGATCATTTCTGTGCTCCTAAACTGGATTCAATGGCTTTCAGGCGTGACTTGACCAACTCCATGTCAGGTTTGGGTGTGGCAATGCCCTGCGTGGATTTTTTCTGGAAGCAATGAACGACGTACACCGCCTCGGCATAGCGGACGGTGTAAACCGCACGGTAGGCATCCCCTTGGCAGTCTTCCACGATCTCTAGAACCCCTGCGCCCCCAAAGCCTTTGAGGGGTTTGGCATCGGGATGTTTTTGTCCCGCTTGGGCCAGATGCAGGGCATAGCCGAAAACATCTTGCACCTCCTCTGGCATGGCCATGAGGTCCTTGCGGCTGGAAGCGACCCAGCGCAGTGGTTTGAGAGGCGTTGACATGTGTGAATTATGCCCAAGTGGATATAAAACTGCCCCGATTCGTGGGGGCGTCAAGCCGCTGGCAGCGCTTTGCCCCAATCACTCCCACCGGTGGGGCAAGCGGAGCAGGCCCGGGGTGCTGCGCGGGTCCACATGCCTAAAGTTGGCGCAGTGCAGCCACTGGTCATACACCACCAGCCCTTGCCGATCAAACAGGTAGGCGCTGACGACGTACTCGCCCGAATGCAGCGGCAGATCGGTGAAGCGCAGGCGGGCTCGCCACAGGCCGGCGCCCAGGGGGGTGGGGGCAACGCCATCCTGCAAGGTGCCTGCGGTGGTGATGCCCGGGCCATGGGCCTGTTCCAGCATGATCCCCACATGGGGGCATTCCTCGCCCAGGCCTTGGGCGGTGACGGTGATCACCAGGTCTTTGGCACCCAGCAGAGGAGCTTGTTCCGGCGCGCCCGCCTCCAGGTCGGCCAGTTCCACGGACACAATGCCTGCGAGGGTGCTGGCCGGCAAGGGCGGTGCAGCGGGGGGCTCTGCGGCCTCTGCCAAAGTGCCTGCGCCTGTCTCGTCGGTGCGGGGCTCGGCGTTCGCAGGGGAGGGGGCCGCGGCCAGGGCGGTGTGTTTGTCTGCCAGGTCTTGTGCGCGCACATGGGCTTCGTAAGACGCCAGCACGCTCTCGGTCTCGCCAAAGGCCCGTTGCTGGCCTTGGTCGAGCCACAGCACCACATCGCACAGCTGGCGCACATGGTAGAGGCTGTGGGAGCAAAACAGGATCGTGCAGCCGTTGCGCCGAAAGGCGTCAATGCGTTCGACGCATTTCTTCTGAAAATGCTGGTCGCCCACCGCCAGGGCTTCATCAATGATCAGCAGATCGGGCTCAATGGCCGTGACCAGCGCGAAGGCCAGGCGCACCGCCATCCCGGAAGAATAGGTCTTGACCGGCCGGTCCAGCGCATCGCCCAGTTCGGAGAACGCAATGATCTCCGGTTCGAGTTGCGCCATCTGCTCGGCCGAAATCCCGATCAGGCTCCCGCCGAAGTAGAGGTTCTGCCGCCCCGTGAAATCCGGATGGAATCCCGCACCCAATTCCAGAATGGCCGTCACCCGGCCCGAGCGTTGCACGCTGCCCGTCGAGGGCTGCATGGTGCCGGCCAGCAACTTGAGCAGCGAGCTTTTTCCGGCGCCGTTGTTGCCCACCACGCCCAGGCAGGCGCCGCGCGGCAGGCTGAATGACACATCGCGCAAGGCCCAGTGGCTGCGGTGGGTGGGGCGGCCCGTCAGCAGCGCTTTCAGGCGCTGGCGTGGCGAGGCGTAGAGCTTGTATTCCTTGCCCAGGTGCGACACGGTCACCGTGGGGCTTGGGGTAGGGGCCAGAGCGGTCATAGCCAATCTACCAGTTGATCGCGGCTGCGGCGCAGCAAGACATCCAGTAGCACCGCGCCCGTTGCCAGCCAGGCCAGCGCACCCACCCAGACGGGCCAGGCCGGCCAGGCGCCCTGCAGCAGCAGGGCCTGGTAGCCGCTGACCCAGGCCGTCATGGGGTTGAGCCACAGCACCCAGCGCCAGGCGGCGGGGAACATCTCCATGGGAAACAGCACGGGCGAGGCAAAAATGCCCAAAGCCAGGGCAAAGCTGACCAGTTGAACCGTGTCGCGCAGTGCCGCCGCCAGCACCGCCAGGGCGGTGCCCCACAGCATGCACAGCAGCCACTGCAGCAGCAGCAGGACGGGCAAGGCGACCAGGGCCCCGGAAAAGTGGTGCTGAGGCGCATAGGCCAGAATCAGCAGCAGCATCAGGGGCGCAAACACCAGGCCGCTGGCCAGCACCGCCCGCACGGGAAACAGCAGGGGCGGCAACGCGTTCTTTTGCAGCACCCCACCGGCCTCCACCAGGCTGCCCATGCCCCGGGTGAGGGCGTCGGCAAAGGCCATCCAGGGGAGCATGCCCACGATCAAATAGGCGCCCACGGCCTTGGTGGGCGCGCCTTCACCCAGGCGCATGGCAAACACCACATCGAACACCAGGTAGTAGGCGGCCATGGTGAGCAGGGGCTGCACATAGGCCCAGGCCACGCCCATGGCGGTGCCCGCATAGCGGGCCGAAATATCGCGGCGGGTGAGCACCCAACACAGGGCGCGAGAACGCCAGAGGGTTTGGACTTCGTGCCAGAGCATGGGGCGGGCGGGGCGTGAACCACAAAGAAAAAAACCCGCCATCCCCACAAGACAGGGCGACGGGGCGGCGGTGGGGTGCCCAAGGCAATCCCCGCCCGCCATGGCGCGCGGGTTTACTGCGCGGGCTTGTTGCCAGCCGCTTTGGACTGTTCTGCGATGAAGGCTTGGAGGGCTGTGTCATTGCCCTTGGCCAGGCCTTGCAGGCGGTCGATTTCCTTCATGCGCACATTCTGCTGGGCCTTGCCACTGGCTTCGGCACGCAGCTGGTCTCGCACTTCTTCAAACGGCTTCACGCCGGCAGGCTTGCGTTCTTCGAGGCGAATGATGTGCAAGCCAAAATCGCTTTGCACAATACCGCTGAGTTGTCCGGGCTGCTGCAGGGTGTCGATGGCCTCGTCAAAAGCCTTGACCATGCGGCCCTTGGCAAAAAAGCCCAGGTCTCCACCCTTGGCGGCGCTGCCGGGGTCGGCGGACTCTTTCTTCGCCAGTTCTTCAAAGTTGGCACCGGCTTTCAGGTCGGCCAGGATTTTTTCGGCCTTGGCGCGGGCTTCGGCATCGCTGCCGCGCACCAGAATGTGGCGAGCGCGGGTCTGGGCGGGTTGTTCAAAGCGCTGGACCTCGGCCTTGTAGATGGTTTGGGCCAGTTTGTCGGTGGCTGGGTCATCGGCCTGCAGAGCGCTTTTGGCAATGTCCACCACGCGGGCTTCGGCCAGGATGGCTTCTTGCTGGGTTTTGAGCAAGGCCACCACGTCGGCGCGCTTGTCCATGCCTTTTTGGACAGCCTCTGCGGCCAGTGCGCGGCGCAGGTAGAGGTTGCTGATCAGCTGGCGCAGCATATCGGGCTGGCCCAGCACGCGGGTGCGCACATCGGCGGGCATGCGGTCGAGCTCGGCTTGCACATCGCTGCGCAGCACCTTGACGCCGGCGCCTTCCAGCAGCGCTTCGTTCTTGGTTTGGCTCAGGGCCGGGGTACAGGCCAGTGCGGTGGCCAGGGCCAGGCTGGCGGTCAAGGGCGACAAGGCGACACGGGCGAAGCGAAAGGAGGTGTGCGTGTTCAACATGCGGTCAAGATCAAAGAAAAAAGTCGAGAAAAAAGGGCCTGGGCCCTCAATCTAAGCAACAAATAAAAAAGGCGGGGATTGCTCCCCGCCTTTTTATATTACAGAGCTAATCCGAAGATTAGTTGTAACGGTGAGCCCAGGCACCGCCCAGGTTAGCACCGCGGGTCTTGGCAGCAGCGAAGCCGATGACTGGCAGACCGTTGTTCACACCAGGGCGAACTGCATTGGCCAGACCAGGCGTGGTGATACGGAACCAGCCGTCAGCGTACGATGTGTTGATCGTTTGTTGGGCCAGCGAAGCACTCAGAACAGCGGATGTTGCGTTGTTGAAGGACAGCACAGACACTTCACCGCACAGGTTCACAGCAGAGCCAGGAGAAACCACGAAGGTTGTCTTGGTGTTTTCTTCGCGGTCAAAACCACGCAGGCTGTTTGTAGACACACAGATACGGTTGCGATCTTCCGACAGGAAGACGTTGCCGTTTGCGCCAGCGCGATAGTTCGCAGCGGAGTTAATCTCTGGAGTAGTAGCTGTAGCAGCCACGAAGAAATCGGTGGTCATTGCATCGTTCGAAATGATCGAAACGTTGGTGCGAGTGAAGCCAGCGACCAAGTTGGTAGCACCTGCGTTGTAGTCCATTGCAACTGCATAACGACGTGTGGGCATGGAGAACACCCAGTCAGTTGCGAAGTTGACAGCACTGTTAGTCAGGAATTCGTTGGTTACAGCTTGCACGCTCAAAGTGCTTGCCAGCAGTTTGGCTTGCTCAGCTGGTGCAGAAGAACCAGCAGGAATACCAACGCGGTTCAGCGCATAAGGTGTAGACAGGTCTGGGAAGTCATAGCTTGCAGCACGGACAACACCACCAGCCAACAGCGGATCAGCAGTCAACTGGATTGCTTGTTGCTGAGCCAGATCGGCACTAGTTTGGGGGGACCAAACCAAGTTGGCTTGTGCGTTACGGGTAACACCACCAGTAGCGTTAATGGCCAAGGCTTCAATGGCAACTGCTTCACCGGAGACGGATGCGCTGTCAGCCAGATTGACGATGGTCCAGTTAGCGAACAAACCGCCGGTAGGCCAGCTATAACCGCGAACCAGAGGGTCGTTTGCCGAACCAGCCACGTTCGACAGAGCGTTTTCTTGACGATCCATCTGAGCAGACGAGCAAGGAGCAACACCGTTCACGTGCTTGATGGCGTTGTACAAAGAACCCGTAGTCAGGTTGACAGGAATGTCAGCCATGTTCAGGATTTCGATGTAGCCTTCACGGGTTTCGTTCTTGGCATTAGCGCCTTGACGAACGCGAAGTGTCTTGAACTTGCCACCGTCAGCTTTGATGTCTGCAGCGCTTGGCAGTGTGCAGCTCTTGTCATCGGTCACCAGACGCGAAACGCCATCTGCATCGACGGCCACGTTAGCTGTCCACATGTCACCAGGCGACAGGTAGATGGTGATGTCGAACAAGTCGTCGGAGTTCGAAGCACCGCGATAGCGCAGCTTCACTGCCTTACCGTTGTTCAGGTCGGTGTTGACGATGTTCAGCAGGGATGCGTTGCTGGATTGGGTCGTGAAGTAAGGCACGAACAGGATGTGACCTGTGCCATCAGTGTTGATTTGCAGGTCATTTGCTTGGCGAGCAACAGCAGCGGCTGGCAGGCTACCAAATGCAGCGTTGCTGTAAGCCAGACGGCCGCCAACAGCAGTGATGTCAACAGTGTTTGCCACAACTTGTGCGTTAGCACCGCCAGCGATGCCACCAACCATGGCAGCAATGCTCAATGCAAGAAGATTTTTCTTCATGTAGGAACTCCAGTTAAAAATTGAAAGCGCAACTACCAAGATTGATTACGCTCTTTGATGGTAGCACAGGCCTACGGGCCCACCGTGCCCGCGCCCCCCAATGGTAAAAGAGTGTTTTGAAAAAACAACAATGACCGTTGGGCGACGCAACAGGCTCATACAAATAAGCCAGTTAAAGCGGCGGTTGGCTCGGGTGGAGGGCAGTTTAGCCCAAGGCCCCAAGCTGGTAAACGGATACCCGGGCTCAAGGGGGGTTGTGGGTGAAGACTGTGGTTTTTTCACACGTCTTTAACGCCGGTGCCCGAGCAGCCAGTTCTTGACCTGCCGCTGCCAGTGGGCCGGAATGGACCGCGCCACGGTGCGCAGGCCGGGCGCGCTGCGCAGGCGCACCAGCAGGCTGACCAGTCCCTGGCGCCGGGAGGCCGAGGGCTGTGGAGCCGGTATCCAGGCGGCCAACTCCAGTGCGCGAGGGGCGTTGGCGGTGGGCAGCGCGTGCAGTCCGTGTGCGTAGTCTTGTGCGTAGTTCCAGGGACCGATGCGTGCATCTTCCGGCGTGCCGGGCGCTGTTTGGGGGGGCGTGGGTGCCGAGGCAAGGGGGTCTGTGACCGCAAAATGCTGCGCACGCAGGGCGGTGAACCACTCGACCCATTGGGCGGCAGGCGTGTTCCAGGCGTGCACCCAGCTCCAGGGGCGCCCGGCCAGCCGTTCGGCAAAAGCGCCCAGGTCGGGGGCCACGATGGGCAGTCCTGCCTGCAGACAGGCGCTCAGGGTGTAACTGTAGGTTTCGGGCCATTGGGCTGGAAACCACACCACATCGGGCTGCAGCCATTCGAGCAAGCTGGGCAGGTCTTCGTCTTTGTATTGGCCGTGCACGGTCAGGCGCGCGCGCGGCGGGCCTTGGAGGTGGCGGTAGCCGTAGCCGATCAGGTGAAACTCCAGCGGGACCTTGCGGCGTGCGGCTTCTTGGGCCGCGTCTTCCAGCAGGTCCGCACCCTTGATGGTGCTGAGGGCTCCGATCACAGCGATCTTGAGGGGCGCTCCCTGCGCCAGGGGGCGGGGTGTGGGCGTGGGCAGCGCGGCGGGGTCCGGCAGGTCGGTGTGCGGCGCCAGGCGGATGTCGGCTTGGGGTGCAAAGCGGGCCATGCGGCGGGCGGCATCCCGGCTGGGGACCAGCACATGGCGGGCACCCTGGACGAAGGGTTCGTGGTTGCTGCGCCAGGTTTCGATGGTCACGCCGCCCGGGGCGGGCGATTTGCGCAGGCATTGGCGGCATTGGTCCAGGCCTTTTTCTCCGCAATAGGCCTGGGTGTGGTCGGTCAGGGAGATTTGGGGGCAGTAACTGTAGTAGTCGTGTGCGGTGAAGTCGTAGGTCACGCCCAGGCGCGCGGGCAGTTGGCGCACGGCTTCGCTGTGGCCCAGCAAGTGGTGGTAATGGATATGCTGCACGCCCAAGGTGCGCAGCAGTTGGACCAGGCGTTCTTCCTGTGCCGGCAGTTCAAAGCGCAGTTGCAGGGCTTCTTGTGCGCCGGGCAGGCCCAGGTGCACGGCCCCGTCGCCTGCGGGGGTCAGTTGCAGAAATCGGGCATGGTCTTTCAGGTGCGAGGCCAGTTCATGGGCATGGCGCACGGTGCCGCCCGCGCGGTCATGCAGCACGGCCAGCACGACCGGCAGATGGGCTGCTTGCACGCGGGCCAGGTCCAGTGCCATGCGCCAGGGTTTGGCGGGGTCGGCTTGGACGAACTGGTGGACTGCGGTTTCGTACGACGGGTGCAGTCGGCGCAGGGTTTCCATGGCGGCGAGTTCGCGCGGGCTTTTGCTGTCGCCAAAGCTGACGCCGCCGGTGTGCAGCACGAAGGTGTCGAGCGCGTGCAGATTGCGCCACCCTGCGTTGGCGGCGCGCTGGCAGAAGTCGTTTTCTTCGCCATAGCCTTTGCCGAAGTGCTCGGTGTCAAACAGGCCGACATCGGCCAGGCAGTCGCGGCGGATGTACATGCAAAAGCCTACCCCGGTGGGCACATCGACGACAGCCCCCGGGTTGGTGCGTGCACACAGGGCGTCGAGCTGCGCAGTGTCCATGCCCAGGGGCAGGTCGTTGTCCTGGCAAAAGCGCGGGTAGCTGCAAATGGTGGCGTTGTTCGAGAAGGGGGTGACCGAGGCCACGCGCCGGTCGCTGTAGGCGGCCCGCTGGATGCGGTCGAGCCAGTCGTTGGCGACTTCGGTGTCGCTGTTCAGGAGGAGTACGTCGTGGCGATCGCTCAGGGCCATGCCGCGGTTGACGGTGCCCACAAAGCCGAGGTTGGTCTCGTTTTCCAGCAAGGTGATGCGCGGGTCTTCATCCGCCTTCGCGCGCAGCCAGGCGGTGACTTCCGGTTCCGGGCTGGCGTCGTTGATGACGACCAGGCGCCAGGGGGTCTTGCAGGGGCTGGCCAGTACCGATTCGATGCACTGCCGGGTGTCTCCGAGGCCCCGGTACACAGGGACGATGATGTCCACGGGCTCTGGGGATGCGGGCATGGCGTGCCGCAGGGGCGTGTGGGGGGATGCAGCCCCTTGCCGCGTGCGGCCCAGCTGCCGGTCGATCCACATCTTGGTGTGCACCAGGGGGCGTGTGGCGCGGAACACGGTCGAGTTTTCAATGCCTTGCAGGTGATCGATCAAATTCTGGCGTTCGCGCTGGGCCGTACTGAGTTGGCTGTGCAGCAGCTGTTGTTGTTGCTGCAACTGGCTGTTGTGCGTCGCTGTTTTTTCCTGGGCCTGTTGTGAACGCTCTATTAAGAGATGGGCTTGCTCCAGCTGGACCTTGGCTTGCTGCAGCTGGGCTTGTCCCCGGACCTGGATCTGGTTCCGTTCCAGGCAGCTTTGTTCTAACTCGAAGTCTTTCTGTTGGAGTGCTTGAGCCAAGTTTTGGGCCTTCTCGTACAGTGGGCCGACCGTCTGCTCAAGAGCGAGGTAGTCGGCCGACATGGGCCAGCCCACCATGATGTCCAGCTGGGCGCCTGGGGTTTGCATGCTCTGGCGGAGCACGTCGGGGGGAATGGGCAATTCGAACCAGGGATCGTCGCCTGCCAGCAAGAGCAGGGCGCAGTCGGATGCGGTGGGCAGGGGGGGGCGCCACAGAATCTGCTGGTGTGCCGTGTTTTCAAGGGCTTGGACGCTGTCGGTGGCGGCGTCCCATTGCCATGGCACCTGGCCTTGGGCGTCGCGCAGGAGCAGGCGGTGCAGGTGCAAAAAGCCGGGGCGGTCGGCGGGGTCCAGTCGCAGCCGGGGGGCTTCTGTGCCGAGCAGGCAGGGCAATTCGAAGCGCAGCACTTGGCGGTGCTGGCCTATGACACCGGCTTGGGACAGTTTGTGGTCTTCGCTGAAGCCTTCGTTCGTGCCGACGTAGAGCTGGGCGGTGAAGAGGGCCTGGGCGGGCTCCCTCGGTGTGGTGGGAGCGCCTGTTTCCACGGGGGCGTTTCCTGCCGCCTGCCGGGGCCGTGCGCTGCCAATGAACTGGTAGGTCAGGGCGTCTGGAACGGCCAGGAGGTAGCGTGACACGGCCGGGGGCAGGTGGTCAAAAGCGATCTTGAATTCGGACTCGGGCAGTTCCCGGCGGATGGTGTCGAGCGGCGCGAGGTCCCAGTCTTGCTCCGCCATGAACCGGGCGAGCGAGCGGCGCGTGAAAAAGCGCAGGTGGGTGCGGTCGAGCAGGCCTTCGTCACGGTAGCGGAATTCCCCGTGCAGCAGTTCCGCCAGCAGCCCGCAGTAGGCTGCGTTGGGTACCGAGATCAGCAGTTGCCCCCTGGGGGCGAGCAAAGTGCGGCAGGCGGCCAGGATTTTTTCGGGTTGGCGCAGGTGTTCGAGCACGTCGGCACAGACGATGGCATCGTATCGCTGCCCGGCAAACAAGGCGGGCAGGTCCACTTGTTCCAGATCGGCGATTTCGACCCTGCGGTAGTGGCACCGGGCATGTTCGGCTTCGGCGGGGCTCCAGGTGACGCCGTCTGCGATGCACTGGCGGGTGTTTTTCAGGAACGCACCCAAGGCGCCACTGCCACAGCCCAGGTCGAGCAAGGTGGAGCCGGGATCGATCAGGTGGGCCAATACGGAGAGGGAAGTTCTTTCGTGGGCCTGGATGTTGCGCAGATACACATGCAGCGCCTCTTTGGATTGCGTCATTCCGGAATTATGACAACGCTGGCGCGGTCCTCCGTGGACCGTCTGTCAGGGGCACGGGGGCTCAGGGCTGTAACAATAGTGCTCTCATGACACTCTCTTCCCTTGCTGCACCGGGCGCGGTGGTCTCTGTGGTCAGCCATGGCCATGGGCTGCTGGTTCAGGCCTTGCTGGCCGATCTGGCGCGCTGGAGTGCGGCCTCGGTGCGGCGTGTCGTGCTGACGCAGAACCTCCCCGAGCCCGAGCCTGTCCCTCCGCCGGGCGGCTGGCCTTTTGTCTTGACCCTGATCAAAAACCCACGCCCCTGTGGGTTTGGTGCCAACCACAACCGGGCGTTGGCGGGAGCGACCGAGCCGGTGGTCTGCGTGATCAACCCCGATGTGGCCCTGGTGCCGGGACGTGATCCCTTTGCCGCCTTGGTCCAGGCGGCTTTGCAGCCCGGTGTGGGTTGCGCTTACCCCGAGCAACTGGACGCGCAGGGCGTCCCCCAGGACTGCGAGCGCGAGTTGCCGACGCCCACGGCTTTGTGGCGGCGCCATGCGCGGTGCGCTGCCGAAACCCGGGTCGACTGGGTCAACGCCGCGTGCATCGCACTGCCCGTGGCGGTGTGGCAGCAACTGGGCGGGTTCGACGAAACCTATTTCATGTACTGCGAGGATGTCGATCTCTGCCTGCGCCTGCGGCTGCAGGGCTGGGCTTTGCAGCGCGCACCTGTGCAAGTAGTGCATGCGGGCCAGCGGGCCAGCCACCAGCACTGGCGCCATCTGCGCTGGCATGTCCGCAGCCTGTTCCATTTGTGGCGCTCCCCGGTGTATGCACAGGCCCGGCGCCTCTTGCTGCGCAGCGACGCGGGTACCATCGGCGCCTCATGATCTGGTTGTCCGTGGTGGGTTTTTTGGTGGCAGCACTGGCTGCAGGGGGCATCGTGCGCTGGGTGCGAGGCCATGCTGCCGCCTATGGCAAAGGCATGCCGCAGCGCTTTCACCTGGGGGATGTGCCCCGCTTGGGTGGGGCGGCGGTGCTGCTGGGCTCGGCGGTGAGCTGGGTGTTGGGTGCGGTGCTGGCCTGGCTGGGCGATCCGGGCTCCTTGCGCCTGGGGGGCTGGGTGTGTGCCTGGTTGATTTCCGTCTTGCCTGCTGCGCTGGGCGGTATTGCCGAAGACGTGACCCAGCGGCTGTCGGTGCGTTACCGCTTGCTGCTGACGGGTTCGTCGGCCGCCCTGGCGGTGGCTTTGCTGGGGGTGGCGGTGCCGCGCCTGGGGCTGCCCTGGTTGCAACCCTTGCTCGATTCGATGCCCTGGCTCGGGGTCGGTCTGGCGGTGTTGGCCGTCACGGGCATGCCCCATGCCTTCAACATCATTGATGGCTACAACGGCCTGGCAGGCATGGTCGCGCTCATCGTGTGCCTGGCGCTGGCCCATGTGGCGCTGCAGGTGGGAGACCGGGCGCTGGCGGCCCTGCTGGTGTCCACCGCGGCCGCCACGGCAGGGTTTCTGGTCTGGAACTACCCGCGCGGCATGCTGTTTGCCGGCGATGGCGGGGCGTATGTGTGGGGGGTGGTGATTGCGCTGGCCAGCATTTCCCTGGTGCAGCGCAACACCGAGGTTTCGCCCTGGTTTCCGATGCTGCTGCTGATCTATCCCGTCTGGGAGACGGTGTTCTCGATCTACCGCAAGCTGGCCCGCGGGGTGTCGCCCGGCGTGGCCGATGCGCTGCATTTTCACCAACTGATCTATCGGCGCATCGTGCGCGGGGTCTTCCACGACGATGAGTCGCGCCGGGTGTTGATGCGCAACAACCGCACATCGCCCTATCTGTGGGGCTTTACCTTGCTGACCGTGGTGCCGGCCGTGCTGTTTTGGCGCAACACGGGGGTGTTGATGGCGTTTTGCAGCCTGTTCGTGGTGAGTTACGTGCTGGCCTACTTGGCCATCGTGCGTTTCAAAGTGCCCCACTGGCTGCGGCGCTGACCCGCCGGACGGTGTTTTCTCGTCATGGGGATGGGGCACAATTTGCGCCTCTTTGATTCACTGCCGGATGGCGCGACTCCATGACCCCACTTCTTTCGATGGCCCCCCGCGACAAGGCTGAAATTCTGGCCCAGGCGCTGCCCTACATTCGCAAGTTCCATGGCAAGACCATGGTGATCAAGTACGGCGGCAATGCCATGACCGACCCCGCCCTGCAAAAAGCCTTTGCCGAGGATGTGGTGCTGCTCAAGCTGGTAGGCATCAACCCGGTGGTGGTGCATGGTGGCGGCCCGCAGATCGAGACCGCGCTCAAGCGCCTGGGCAAGGAAGGGGCCTTTATCCAGGGCATGCGGGTGACCGATGCCGAAACCATGGAAGTGGTGGAATGGGTGCTGGCCGGCGAAGTCCAGCAGGACATCGTAGGCCTGATCAACCAGGCCGGCGGCAAGGCCGTGGGCCTCACGGGCCGCGACGGCGGCATGATCCGTGCGCACAAGCTGCGCATGCTGGACACGCAGGACCCGACCAAGGAACACGACGTGGGCCAGGTGGGGGACATCGAGTCGATCGATCCCTCGGTGGTCAAGGCCCTGCAGGACGACCAGTTCATTCCCGTGGTCAGTCCCATCGGCTTTGGCGCGCAGAACGAGAGCTACAACATCAACGCCGACGTGGTGGCCGCCCGTCTGGCCGTGACCCTGCAGGCCGAAAAGCTGTTGATGCTGACCAACATTCCGGGCGTGCTGGACAAGCAAGGGGCTTTGCTGCCCGAGCTGACCATGGAGCGCATCGATGCCCTGGTGGCCGACGGCACCATCAGCGGCGGCATGCTGCCCAAGATCGCCGGTGCCCTGGACGCTGCCAAGGCGGGCGTGAAGGCCGTCCACATCATCGATGGCCGCGTGCCGCATGCGCTCTTGCTGGAAATCCTGACCGAGCAGGCGTTCGGCACCATGATCCGCGCGCAGTAAGCCCGCTGCGCAGGGGGGCACTGCGGCTTGCCGCCGTGCAATCCCCGCCCCGGCTTCAAAAAATCTTGCCAGGGCCGCTATCTTTGTGCAAAATAGAACGAACGTTCGTTTTATTTTGTATGGCCACTTCTTCCTCCCCCCCCACCCGCGCTCCGCGCGCCGCCACGAGCGCCGGTCGTGCCTTGCACAAAGGCCAGCAAACCAAGGCCGCCATTGTCGAGGTGGCGCTGGGCCTGGCCACGCACATTGGTTTGGAGGGGCTGTCGATCGGTGCGCTGGCCGAAGCCATGGGGATGAGCAAGTCCGGTGTCTTTGCGCACTTTGGTTCGCGCGAAGAGCTGCAGATTTCCGTCATCCGCGAGTACCACGCGCGCTTTGAAGAAGAGGTGTTCTTTCCGGCCCTGGCCCAGCCTCGGGGCCTGCCGCGGCTGCGGGCCATGTTCGATCTGTGGATGCAGCGCTCGTCCATTGAGGTCGATTCCGGCTGCATCTATATCAGTGGGGCTGTCGAGTTCGACGACCGCCAGGGCCCCGTGCGCGAGGCCCTGGTCCAGTCGGTGCGCACCTGGCACGCGGCCATGCGCCGGGCGATTGCCCAATGCCAGGAGATCGGCGACCTCAGCGCGAGCGTCAGTCCCGATCAGATGCTGTTTGAAATCCACGGCCTGATCCTGGCCCTGCACTACGAAGCCCGTTTCCTGCAAGTTCCCGCTGCCATGGAGCACGCCCTGACCGGCCTGCAGAACATCCTGGCCCGTTATGGCAACCCGGCCCGCCCAGCGGCGGGCGCCCCCTCTCTTTCCCTTCCTTCCCCCACCCTTTCCCAGGAGTAAGCGATGCCCACCTACACCCCTCCGCTGCGTGACATGCAATTCATCCTGCACGAAATGCTCGATGTGACCACCGAACTCAAGACCCTGGCGCCCCACGCCGAGATCGATGCCGAGACCATCAATGCCGTGCTGGAAGAGGGCGGCAAGTTTGCGGCCGAGGTGGCTTTTCCGATCAATATCAGCGGCGACACCGAGGGGTGCGTGCTCGACAAGGCCACGCACGAGGTCCAGACGCCGAAGGGCTTCAAGGAAGCCTATGCGCAGTACGTCGAGGGCGGCTGGCCGGCGCTGAGCTGCGATCCGGCCTATGGTGGCCAGGGCTTGCCCTTCGTGGTCAACCAGTGCTTCTATGAAATGCTGAACTCGGCCAACCAGGCCTGGACCATGTACCCCGGCCTGTCGCATGGCGCCTATGAATGCCTGCACGCCCACGGCACCGAGGCCCAGAAGCAGTTGTACCTGCCCAAGCTGACCAGCGGCGAGTGGACCGGCACGATGTGCCTGACCGAGCCGCACTGCGGCACCGACCTGGGCCTGTTGCGCACCAAGGCCGAGCCCCAGGCCGACGGCACTTACAAGATCACCGGCGCCAAGATCTTCATCAGCGCCGGCGAACACGACATGGCCGCCAACATCGTGCACCTGGTGCTGGCCCGCCTGCCCGACGCGCCAGCGGGCAGCAAGGGCATCAGCCTGTTCGTGGTGCCCAAGTTCCATGTCCATGCGGACGGCAGCCTGGGCGCGCGCAACCCGATTTACTGCGGTGGCCTGGAGCACAAGATGGGCATCCACGGCAATGCCACCGCGCAGATCGTCATCGACGGCGCCACCGGCACGCTGGTGGGCCAGCCGCACAAAGGCCTGGCCGCCATGTTTGTGATGATGAACGCCGCCCGCCTGGGGGTGGGCAACCAGTCGCTGGGCCTGACCGAAGTGGCGTTCCAGAACGCTCTGGCCTATGCCAAGGACCGCGTGCAGATGCGCAGCTTGAGCGGCACCAAGGCCAAGGACAAGCTGGCCGACCCCATCATCGTGCACCCCGACGTGCGCCGGATGCTGCTGACGGCCAAAGCCTATGCCGAAGGGGGCCGTGCCCTGCAGTGCTTCTGCGCGCTGCTGCTCGACAAGGAACTGAACCACCCTGACGAGAAAGTTCGCAAGGACTCGGGTGAACTGCTCGCGCTGCTCACCCCCATCGTCAAGGCCTTTGTCACCGACAACGGCTACGAAGCCACCACCCTGTGCCAGCAGGTCTTTGGCGGGCACGGCTACATCAAGGAATGGGGCATGGAGCAGCATGTGCGCGATGCGCGCATCAACATGATCTATGAGGGCACCAACACCATCCAGTCGCTGGACCTGCTGGGCCGCAAGGTGCTGGGCAACAACGGCGCCACGCTGAAGAAGTTCGGCAAGCTGGTGGCCAAGCTGGTGGAAGAAGAGGGCGTGAACGAGAAAATGGCCGAGTTCATCAACCCGCTGGCCTACCTGGGCGAGCAGATGACCAAGTTCACCACCGAGATCGGCTTCAAGGGCCTGCAAAACCCCGACGAAGTGGGCGCGGCTGCCGTGGACTACCTGCGCGTGGCCGGCCACCTGGTGTTTGCCTACTTCTTTGCCCGCATGGCCCAGGTGGCGCTGCGCGAGATCGCTTCGGGCAACACCGACCCCTTCTACCCCGCCAAACTGCAGACCGCGCGCTTTTACTTCGCCAAGCTCTTCCCCGAGACGGCCACGCTCATGCGCAAGGCGCGTGCGGGCAGCAAGGTGCTGATGGACACCGATCTGGCCCTGGCCTGATTATTGGCCAAAAATGGCCAAAAATGGCCTGAAGGCCCTGGATTCAAGCGTTAATAGCTCTGTTTTTAATAGCTAATCGCCCCAGGGCCGCTTCCTCTTTTGCACCGGCTTGCCCGCAGGGGCCCGGTGCCTTGCCTGGAGACACGCATGTCCCGATTCCAAATCAAGAAAGTCGCCGTACTCGGCGCGGGCGTGATGGGTGCGCAGATTGCGGCCCACCTCGTCAATGTGAAGGTGCCCGTCATCCTCTTTGATCTTCCCGCCAAGGAAGGCCCCAAAAACGCCATCGTCACCCGGGCCATCGAAGGCCTGAAAAAGCTCAAACCCGCCCCGCTGGGCGTGGCCGAGGATGCCGTGCTGATCGGCCAGGCCAACTACGAAGAGCACCTGGAGCAGCTGCGCGGCTGCGACCTCATCATCGAGGCGATTGCCGAGCGCATGGACTGGAAGCGCGATCTCTACGCCAAGATCGCGCCCTTCGTCGCGCCGCACGCCATCGTGGCCTCGAACACCTCGGGCCTGTCGATCACCCAGCTGGCGCAAGCGCTGCCCGACAGCCTGCAGTCGCGCTTTTGCGGCATCCACTTCTTCAACCCGCCGCGCTACATGGCGCTGGTGGAACTGATCAACACCCCCACCACCGCGCCCGAGGTGCTCGACCAGCTCGAAGCCTTTGTCACCAGCGGCCTGGGCAAGGGCGTGGTGCGCGCGCACGACACGCCCAACTTCATCGCCAACCGGGTAGGCATTGCCGGCATGCTGTCCACCATGAAAGAGGCCGAGAACTTCGGCCTGAGCGTCGATGTGGTGGACGACCTCACCGGCAAGAAGCTGGGCCGGGCATCGAGCGGCACCTTCCGCACCGCCGACGTGGTGGGCCTGGACACCCTGGCCCATGTGATGAAGACCCAGCAAAGCCAGCTCAGCCCAGAGACCGATCCCTTCCATGCCAGCTTCGCAACGCCTGCCGTGCTGCAAAAGCTGCTGGAACGGGGCCACCTGGGCCAGAAGACGAAGGCGGGCTTCTACAAGAAGGTCGGCCGCGAGGTGCTGCGTTTTGAGCCCGAGAGCGAAGACTACGTGCCCGGGGGCCAGAAAGCCGACGAGGTCTATGGCCGCATGCTCAAGAAACCGGCGGCCCAGCGCCTCAAGCTGCTGCGCGAGGCCGAGGGCGCGCAAGGCCGCTTCCTGTGGGCCATTCTGCGCAACAGCTTTCATTACGCCGCGGTGCACCTGGGCACCATCGCCGACAACGCCCGCGATGTCGATCAGGCCTTGCGCTGGGGCTTTGGCATGCAGCAGGGCCCGTTCGAGCTGTGGCAGGAGGCGGGTTGGCTCGAGGTGGCCCGCATGGTCCAGGAGGACATCGACGCGGGCAAGGCGCTGTGCAGGGAGCCGTTGCCGGCCTGGGTGTTCCAGGGCCCCGTGGCCGACGCCGGTGGCGTGCACACCGCGGCGGGATCGTGGAGTGCTTCTGCTCAGAAATTTGTAGCGCGCCACGCTTTGCCCGTCTACGAAAAACAGCATTTCCCTGAAAAACTCCTGGGCGAATCCTTGCCCGACTACCGCACGGCGGGCAAGACGCTGCACGAGGACGATGCCCTTCGGCTGTGGACGCTGGATGGTGCCGTGCTGATCGCCAGCCTCAAGACCAAGATGCATGCCATCAGCCCGGATGTCTGCGAGGGCCTGAACCTGGCGGTGGAGCTGGCCGAGAAGGACTACGAGGGCATCGTCATCTGGTCGGGCGACGAGCCCTTCAGCGCCGGGGCGGACCTGCAGGCCCTGATGCCCGCCTTCATGATGTTCGGTGTCAGCGCCATTGAAAGCGCCGAAGCCGAGATGCAGAACACCCTGTTGCGCCTGCGCTACGCCAGCGTGCCGGTGGTGTCGGCGATTCGGGGGCTGGCGCTGGGCGGGGGCTGCGAGCTGGCGGTGTACTCGGCCCGCCGCGTGGTCCATATGGAAAGCTATATCGGCCTGGTGGAAGTGGGCGTGGGCCTGGTGCCCGGCGCGGGCGGCCTGACCTAC
>JAQUDN010000150.1 GCA_028685665.1 Burkholderiaceae bacterium
CCTGGCGCTCGAAGACTTTCTGGGCGTGGCCCTGTTTCGCCGCACCCGCCACGGGGTGGTGCTGAGCCCGGCCGGTGTGCATTACAGCCGCCAGGTGGGGCGCTGGCTGGAAGGCCTGGAGCGCGATACGCTCGACGTGATGGCCCACCAGGGCCAGGGCGGGTCGCTGGCCCTGGCGGCCGTGCCCACCTTCGCCACGCGCTGGCTGATGCCCCGCCTGCCGCTGCTGGCGCAGCAGCACCCGGACATCACTGTCCACATCGACACCCGCACCCGGCCCTTTTTGTTCGCCGACACCGGTTTCGCGGCGGCGCTGTATGCGGGCACGCCCGAGCAGGTGGCCAACTGGCCGGGGGTGCAGGCCCTGCGCCTGCTGCAGGAAGACGTGCTGCCCGTGTGCAGCCCGCGCCTGCTGGAGTCTGCCGCTCCCCGGGGCCGGGGGCGGGCCTACCAGCCGCTGTCGCCCGCCGCCCTGTGCGCGCTGCCCCTGCTGCAGCAAAGCACCCGGCCCTATGGCTGGCGCCAATGGTTTGATGCCATGGGGGTCGATGCGCCGCATGCACTGGACGGTCCGCGCTATGAACTTTTCTCGATGCTGGCCGTGGCGGCCACCCATGGCATGGGGGTGGCGTTGATGCCGCCGCTGCTGATCGAGGCCGAGCTGGAGCGCGGTGAACTCGTGGTGGCCTGTGCCCAGCCCTTGCGCGGCGAGCGGGCCTACTACCTCATCAGCCCGGCGCAGACCCAGGCCCCGGCCCTGGCGGCCTTTGCCGCCTGGCTGCAGGACATGGCGGACCAGGCAGCGCCCAGCCTGCCTTCGGTGCCCGGCCCCTGAGCACCGTTTCCTGAGCGCCGTTTCCTGGCGCGTGGGGGCGGTTATGCTGGCAAGAACGCGTTTTCCGGAAAGTCCTGCATGCTGCCGTCCGCTTCCTTGCCGCCAGAAATCCTCTACACCGCCTGCAACCCGGACACACTCGGCTTTGCCAGCACCGACGAGCTGGTGGACCTGCAGGCCGCAGTCATCCACCCCCGGGCGGTGGAGGCCATGCACCTGGGTCTCGATATTCAACACGAGGGCTACAACCTCTTTCTGCTGGGGGATGCCGGCAGCGGCCGCCATGCCCTGGTCGAGCATCTGCTCGAAGCGGAGCGCCAGCAAGGCCCCGCGCCGGCGGACTGGTGCTATGTCTACCATTTCGCTGACGCCACCCGCCCCGATCTGCTGCGCCTGCCCTGTGGGCGCGGGCCGCAGTTGCGCGACGACATGCAGCACTTCGTCGAGGCGCTGACGCCGGCCATCAACGCCGTGTTCCAGAGCAATGAATACCGCGACCTCATCGGGGCCTTGCAGGAAGAGGCCAAGCAGCGGGAGGAGGCCGCGCTCAAAGCCCTGGGCGACGAAGCGGCCCAGGTGAGCGTGGGGCTGGTGCGCACGCCCCAGGGTTTTGCCTTTGTGCCGATGAAGGACGCCGAGACCCCGCTGACCCCCGAGGAGTTCGACCAGCTGCCCAAGGAGCGCCAGCAAGTTCTCGCGGAACATATCCGGGGGCTGCGCGAGCGGCTGCACAAGCTGATCAACGAGTTTCCACGCTGGCGCCAGGATGTGCTGGCCCGCATCAAGAAAGCCGGTAGCGAGGCCCTGGGCACGACGGTGCGGCACCTGATCGACGATCTCAAGCCGCGCTACGCCGACCTGCCTCAGGTCACGGTCTACCTGGATGCGGTGCTCCAGGACATCATCGAGGGCGGCGAATCGCTGCACGCCTCGTCCAAAAGCGAGGGCGATACCGAGACCACCACCTACTCCAGCGCCATTTCGGTGCAGCGCTACCTGGTCAATCTTCTGGTCGAAAACGCCAGCGGCGGCGCCCGTCCCGTGGTGTATGAAGACCACCCCACGCTGCAGAACCTGGTCGGCCGCATCGAGCATGTGGTGCACATGGGCACCTTGCTGAGCAATTTCACCCTGATCCGCGCGGGGGCCCTGCACCGGGCCAATGGCGGTTTTTTGGTGCTCGATGCCCTGAAGTTGCTGCAGCAGCCTTATGCCTGGGAAGGCCTCAAGCGCTGCCTGAAGGCGGGGCGGATTCGCATCGAGTCGCTCTCCGACCTGATCGGCATGAGCAGCACGGTGCAACTGGAGCCCCAGCCCATGCCGCTGGACCTGAAAATCGTGCTGATTGGCGAGCGCCTGGTGTACTACCTCCTGAGCCAGCACGACCCCGACTTTGCGGCGCTGTTCAAGATCAATGCCGACATGGAGAGCGAGATTGCGCGCACCCCCGAGAACACCGTGGCCTATGCCCGCCTGATCGCCACCCTGACGCGCAGCGATGGCATGCGGCCCCTGGCGGCCGCAGCCGTGGCCCGCACCATCGAGCACGCCGCGCGCCTGGCCAACGATGCCCAGCGGCTCACCACGCACACCCAGCCGCTCGACAACCTGCTGCGCGAGGCCAACCATTTCGCGGCCAGTGCGCAGGCGCCCTGGGTGCAGCGCGAACATGTCGAGGCCGCCCTGCAGGCCCACCGGCACCGCAACGAACGCTATCGGGAGCGTTACCGGGACGAAATTCTGCGCGGCCAGTTGCTTGTGGACACCGACGGAGCCCAGGTGGGGCAGATCAATGGCCTGGCCGTGCTGTCGCTGGCCGACAGCACCTTTGCCCACCCGGTGCGCATCACGGCCACGGTGCGCGTGGGCGAGGGCGAGGTCGTGGACATCGAGCGCGAAGTCAAGCTCGGTGGCCCGATCCACTCGAAGGGCGTGGCCATCCTGTCGTCTTTCATGGCGGCGCGTTTTGGCCGTTTCATGCCCTTGTCGCTCAAGGCCAGCTTGGTGTTCGAGCAGTCGTATGGCGGGGTGGAGGGCGACAGCGCCTCACTGGCTGAACTGGCGGTCTTGCTTTCGGCGATTGCCAATACGCCGATCCAGCAGTCGCTGGCCGTCACCGGCTCGGTCAACCAGTTTGGCGTGGTGCAGCCCGTGGGCGGCATCAACGAGAAGATCGAGGGGTTTTTCGACATCTGCGCCGCGCGCGGTTTGACGGGGGTGCAGGGGGTGTTGATCCCGGCCAGCAATGTCTGCCACCTGATGCTGCGCAGCGAGGTGGTCGATGCCGTGCGGGCCGGGCGCTTTCATGTCTGGTCCGTGGCCAGTGTGGACGAGGCCCTGGAAAGGCTGACCGGGCTGCCCGCGGGCGCCCTGGATGCGCAGGGCCAGGCCCCCGAGGGCAGTTTCATGGCCTGTGTGGCGGCGGGGCTGCACCGCCTGAACGATCTGCGCCGGCAGTTTGCTGCCAGCCAGCGCGCCAGCGCACCGCCCGATCTGGACGTTTAAGGGAGGGGCTTGCGCCCCCTCTTTTTGAGGGGCGCCGGGGTTCCTGCAGCCGTCAGCGGCGCAAACCACCCGGCGGTGTCTGGGTCCGTACGGTGGGGTCAGACCTCAGCGGCCAGGCGGCTGGCCTGGTCGATGGCGCGCTTGGCATCGAGTTCGGCCGCTTCATATGCGCCGCCCACTAAGCGGGCCGGCAGGCCCGCAGCCTGCAACTGGTCGAACAGCGTGCGCAGCGGGGTCTGGCCGGCACAGACGATCACGGTGTCCACTGGGAACAGTCGGGGCTCGCCATCGATCCGGGTGTGCAGGCCGGCGTCGTCGATCTTCAGGTACTCCACCCCGGCCACCATGTGCACGCCCCGGCGCTGGAGCACCGTGCGGTGCGTCCAACCGGTGGTGCGCCCCAGGGATTTGCCCACGGCGTCGGTCTTGCGCTGCATCAGCCAGACTTCGCGCTCCGAGGGGGTGACTTGCGGCAGCACGCCAGTCACACCGCCGCGCGGGTGGTTCTGGAAGTCAATGCCCCATTCGCGGGAGAACACCTGGAGGTCGAGCGCGCCCGACGCCCCCGTGTGGGTGATGAGTTCGGCCACGTCGAAGCCGATCCCACCCGCCCCCAGAATGGCCACGCGCTGTCCGATGGCCTTGCGGCCGCGGATCGCATCCAGGTAGGACACCACCTTCGGGTGGTCGATGCCGGGCAGGTCTGGCGTACGGGGCATGATGCCTGTGGCGATCACCACCTCGTCGAAGCCTTCGGCCTGCAGCATCGCCACATCGACCTGGGTCTGAAGCCGCAGCGTGACCCCCCGTTTGGCCAGCATCGTGCGGAAATAACGCAGGGTTTCGTGGAATTCTTCCTTGCCCGGGATCTGTTTGGCCAGGTTGAATTGCCCACCGATCTCGCTGGCTGCGTCGAACAGCGTGACCTGGTGGCCGCGCTGCGCGGCCACGGTCGAAAAAGCCAGCCCCGCCGGCCCGGCCCCCACCACGGCGATCCGCTTGGCCTGGGACGTGGGCAGGTAGTTCAGCGTGGTCTCGTTGCAGGCGCGGGGATTGACCAGGCAGCTCACGGCCCGCCCTGTGAAGGTGTGGTCCAGGCAGGCCTGGTTGCAGGCGATGCAGGTGTTGATTTCGTCCTCGCGGCCTTCGCGCGCCTTGTTCACCAGTTCCGGGTCGGCCAGCATGGGGCGGGCCATCGAAACCAGATCGGCATCGCCACGGGCCAGCACGTCTTCGGCCACCTGAGGCATGTTGATGCGGTTGCTGGTGATGACCGGAACCCCCACCACCTGGCGCAGTCGGCCGGTCACGCTGGTAAATGCCGCGCGCGGCACCATCGTTGCAATGGTCGGCACCGGGGCTTCGTGCCAGCAGAAATGGGTGCTGAGCATATTGGCCCCGGCCGCTTCGATGGCCTGGGCCAGGCCCACGACTTCGTCCCAGGCCAGGCCGCCTTCCAGCATGTCCATGGCCGAGATGCGGAAAATCAGAATGAAGTCCGGGCCCACGGCCTCGCGCACCGCGCGCACCACCTCGACGGCCAGGCGCATCCGGTTCTCCCAGGGGCCGCCCCAGCGGTCCGTGCGCAGATTGGTTTTCTGGACCAGAAAGGTGCTGATCAGGTAGCCGGCCGAGCCGATGATTTCAACGCCGTCGTAGCCCGCCTTTTGCGCCATGCGGGCGCATTGGGCAAAGTCGGCGATCTGCTGCGCAATGCCTTCTTCGGTCAGCGCGTTCGGCGTGTAGCGGCCGATGCGCGACTTCAGGGCCGAGGGGGCCACGCAATCGGGGGTGCCCGCCAGCGGGCCGGTGTGCAGGATCTGCAGGCAGATCTTGACCTCGGGATCGGCGGCATGGACGGCCTCGGTGACTTCCCGGTGCTGTTCGGCCTCTGCGGGCGTGGACAGTTTCGAGCCTCGGCCGGCCTCGCGGTTGGGGTACACGCCGCCCGTGATGATCATGCCGACGCCGCCCCGCGCGCGTTCGGCGTAGTAGGCCGCGAGGCGGTGGAAGCCATCTTCGGCTTCTTCCAGGCCCGTGTGCATGGAGCCCATCAGCACGCGGTTCTTCAGGCGGGTAAAGCCCAGGTCGAGTGGAGAAAAAACATGGGGATAGCGGCTTGCGGAGGCAGCCTGCGAGGGGGATGCCGCGGGGCCCATGCCCTCCGAAAGGGCGTTGTGTGGCCTCTGGGGCGCAGAAAGAGGTTGCAAGCTTGTCTCCACGTGGTGGTTTGCGCTACCCAAGGCCTGGGCAGCATGTGTTTTATGGCCTGTAGTTTGGGTTCAGGGCCCGTGCGCACCAATCGCTGTTTGCGACAAAATCAATGGCAAAAAGGATCACGCCAGGCATCGCACCGGACAGCGCCTGGGCTTCAGGATCGGCGCTATGACCTGGCCGATGCCTTGAATTTCCCTATGGCGCAGATTTGCAGAATTGCCTGGATCGATCGATGGAGTCCACCTAAACTGACTTTTGTCGTTCACCGTCGAACTGATCAAGGAGAGAACCATGTCCCAAGATGCCAAGTGCCCCTTCTCGGGTGCCGCCCGCCAACCCACGGCTGCCGTAGTCTCTGGCAACGCCGCCTGGTGGCCCCAGCAGTTGAACCTGCGCATCCTGCACCAGCACAGCCCCGCGGCCGACCCCATGGGCGAGGACTTCGACTACGCCGAGGCGTTCAACAGCCTGGATCTGGATGCCGTGGTGCAGGACCTCACCGCCCTGATGACCGATTCGCAGGACTGGTGGCCTGCCGACTGGGGCCATTACGGCGGCTTGATGATCCGCATGGCCTGGCATGCGGCGGGCACCTACCGCACCACCGATGGCCGTGGCGGAGCGGGCACCGGCAACCAGCGTTTCGCCCCCCTGAACAGCTGGCCCGACAACGGCAACCTGGACAAGGCCCGCCGCCTGCTCTGGCCGATCAAGCAAAAATACGGCCGCAAGCTCTCATGGGCCGACCTGTTCATCCTGGCGGGCAATGTCGCCCTGGAGTCGATGGGCTTCAAGACCTTCGGTTTTGCCGGGGGCCGCGCCGACATCTGGCAGCCTGAAGAAGACATCTACTGGGGCGCGGAAACCGAATGGCTGGCCACCAGCGACAAGCCGAACAGCCGTTACTCGGGTGAGCGCCAACTCGACAAGCCCCTGGCCGCTGTGCAGATGGGCCTGATCTACGTGAACCCGGAAGGCCCGGATGGAAACCCCGATCCGGTGGCTTCGGGCCGCGATGTGCGCGAAACCTTCGCCCGCATGGCCATGAACGACGAAGAAACCGTGGCCCTGGTGGCCGGTGGTCACACCTTTGGCAAGGCCCACGGCGCGGGCGACCCCAAACTGGTCGGCCCTGAGCCCGAGGCGGCTCCGATCGAAGCGCAGGGCCTGGGCTGGATCAACCAGTTGGGTTCCGGCAAAGGCGTGCACACCACCACCAGCGGCATCGAAGGGGCCTGGAAGCCGAACCCCACGACCTGGGACAACGGTTATTTCGACATGCTGTTCGGCTACGAATGGGAGCTGACAAAGAGCCCGGCAGGCGCCCACCAGTGGACCCCCAGGAACTGCAAGCCCGAACACCTGATTCCGGACGCGCACGATCCCGCCAAGAAGCATCCGCCCATGATGACCACGGCCGACCTGTCGCTGCGCATGGACCCGGCCTACGAGAAGATCTCGCGCCATTTCCACCAGAACCCGCAGGCCTTCGCCGATGCCTTTGCCCGCGCCTGGTTCAAGCTGACCCACCGCGACATGGGCCCGCGCGCCCGCTACCTGGGCAAGCTGGTGCCGCAGGAGGTGCTGATCTGGCAAGACCCGATTCCCGCCGTGAACCACCCGCTGATCGATGCGCAGGACATTGCGGCCTTGAAAGCCCAGATCCTGGCGTCGGGTCTGTCGATTGCGCAACTGGTCACGACCGCCTGGGCATCGGCCGCCACGTTCCGCGGCAGCGACAAGCGCGGCGGTGCCAACGGAGCGCGCATTCGCCTGGCCCCGCAAAAGGATTGGCAAGTCAACCAGCCCGCCGAACTGGCCCAGGTGCTGCCTGTGCTGGAGGCGATCCAGAAGGCCTTCAATGGCGCACAGGCTGGCGGGCGCCAGGTGTCCCTGGCCGATCTGATCGTGCTCGGAGGGGCCGCGGCCGTGGAAGCCGCTGCCCAGAAGGCGGGCCATACGGTCCAAGTGCCTTTCACCCCAGGCCGCATGGACGCTGCGCAGGAGCAGACCGATGTGGAGTCGTTCGCGGTGCTCGAGCCTGCGGCCGACGGTTTCCGCAACTACGTGCGCCCAGGCCTGGAAGGTGCGCAGGCCGAACTGCTGGTCGACAAAGCCCAGTTGATGACGCTGAGCGCGCCCGAAATGACCGTGCTCATCGGCGGGCTGCGTGTGCTCAATGCGAATGCTGGCTCCAGCGCACACGGCGTGTTCACCCACCGTCCCGAGACCTTGAGCAACGACTTCTTCGTGAACCTGCTCGACATGAACACCCAGTGGCGCAAATCCGCAGCGCAAGAGGGCGTGCTGGAGGGGCGTGACCGCCAGACCGGCGAAATCCGGTGGACCGGCACCGTGGTCGATCTCCTCTTTGGTTCGAATTCACAACTGCGGGCCCTCGCCGAGGTCTATGCCTGCAGCGATGCGCAGGCCGTGTTCGTGCAGGACTTCGTGGCCGCCTGGACCAAGGTGATGGACCTGGACCGCTTCGATCTGGCGTGATGGGCTCGCACCCGGCGTGGCCCTCATCGATCCTGCTGGGGCTGGGGAGGGCGATGGCACACCGGCTCGGGCGGATGCCGTACCGCACCGGGCCGAGTGCTGGGGGCTGGCTGGGCGCAGGCGCTAGGATGGCGTCCCTCGACACCGCCCCATCACCATGAGCATCGCCAGCCCTGCGCGCCTGATCTGTTTCAACAAACCCTATGGCGTTCTGAGCCAGTTC
>JAQUDN010000151.1 GCA_028685665.1 Burkholderiaceae bacterium
CAATTCCACCGGCACGCGCATCCAGTGCGGGGGCTCGTGCGGGCTGCGCGGCAGATCGTCGGTGCGCGGGCCCCAGAACACATCGACCGTGAAGCGCAGCGAATAGGCCACGCTGAAGATGCCCGCCACCGTAGCGGCCACGGGCAGCAGCCAGTCCAGCAGCGGCGTGGTCTGCACGAACACGGTTTCGGCAAAGAACATTTCCTTCGACAAAAACCCGTTGAGCAGCGGCACGCCAGCCATGGCGGCACTGGCCACCAGGGCCAGCGTGGCGGTGATCGGCATGCTGCGGCGCAGGCCCGACAGCCGCCGGATGTCGCGGGTGCCGCTTTCGTGGTCCACGATGCCGGCCGCCATGAACAAGGAGGCCTTGAAGGTGGCGTGGTTCAGGATGTGGAAGACCGCCGCCACCGCGGCCAGCGGGCGGTTCAGGCCCAGCAGCAGGGTGATCAGGCCCAGGTGCGAAATCGTCGAATAGGCCAGCAGGGCCTTCAGGTCGTTCTGGAACATCGCCAGATAGCCCCCCACCAGCAGCGTGCACAGGCCGCTCCCCCCGACCAGCCAGAACCAGGCATCGGTGCCGCTGAGCACCGGCCACAGCCGCGCCAGCAAGAACACCCCCGCCTTGACCATGGTGGCCGAGTGCAGGTAGGCCGACACCGGCGTGGGGGCCGCCATGGCGTGCGGCAGCCAGAAATGGAAGGGAAACTGCGCACTTTTGCTCAGCGCTCCCAGCAGCACCAGCACCAGGGCCACCAGGTACAGCGGGTGCTTGCGCACCGTATCGCCCGCGTTCAGCAGCACGTCCAGGTCATAGCTGCCCACGATATGCCCCAGCACCAGCACCCCGGCCAGCAGGCACAGGCCGCCTGTGCCGGTGACCGTCAGGGCCATGCGCGCCCCGCGCCGGGCGTCCGCGCGGTGGTGCCAGTAGCCGATCAGCAAAAAGGAGAACAGGCTGGTCAGCTCCCAGAAAAAGGCCAACTGCACCAGGTTGCCCGACAGCACAACCCCCACCATGGCGCCCATGAAGGCCAGAAAAAAGGCAAAGAAGCGCGGAACCGGGTCGGCGGGCGACATGTAGTAGCGCGCATACAGCACCACCAGGCTGCCCACGCCCAGCACCAGCATGCAGAACAGCCAGGCAAACCCGTCCAGGCGCAAGACCAGGTTCAAACCCAGGGCGGGCAGCCAGGCGATCTCTTCGCGCAGGACCTCATTGCCCACCATCTCCGGGAAATACAGCGCCGTCTGCACGGTGCAGAACACCGCGATCAAGCCCGCCACCGTCGATTCGCTGTTGCGCGCGTTGGCCGGCAGGAGCGCGGCCAGCAGGCTGCCAATGAAGGGGAGGAGGACGAGGTGGATCAGGGGCATGCGCGGATGATTTTAGGGTGCCTGTGCTGCCGGGCCTGGCGAGTACTGCCCCGAGATTTCAGGCTATTACCCGGGGCCGGCCTGGCCACAAAAAAGCCCACCGAAGTGGGCTCTGGATCCGCGTGCCGTGCTTATTTCTTCGGAGCGGCGGGCGCAAGCGCGGCGGGCGCTGTGGCAGGGGGCGTGGCCGGGGTGGCCGCGGCCTCTTTCTTGGGTTCTGCCGCAGGGCTGGCGGGTTTGGCGGCACCGGCCTTGGCGGGCTCGGCCTTCTTGGCGGCATCGGGAGCGCTGGCGGCGGGGGCCAGGGGCTGTCCGTTGACGGTCAGGCCTTCGGCCGAGAACTTGCCGGCCGACACCTTGCCCACGCCGTTGACGCGGTTCATGAAATCGGCCCAGTCCTTGAAGTTGCCCTTCTTGCGCTCATCGAGGATGCGTCCCGAGAGCGCCGGTCCGATGCCCTTGATGCTGTCCAGCTCCGCAGCATTCGCTTTGTTGACTTCCACCGCGGCAAACGAGGCAGCGGCATACAGCATGGCCAGCAAGACCAGTAGTTTTTTCAGCATGAAGGGACTCCTTGGTGAATGGCGCGGCAGGAATCCGCCGCGAATCCATCATAGCCACCAAGGATGGCGGCAGACCTCAGGGTTTACAGCTCTTCGATGCGGCGCGCCGGGTAGCTGTCCCAGGTCTGGCAGCCTGGGCATTGCCAGAAATGCTGGCGGGCCTCGAAGCCGCAGGCCGCACAGCGGTAGCGCGTCAGGGGTTTCACGGCGTGGTCCAGCGCCCGCTGGACCTGGGGGTGAAAGTCCTCGTGTTCGAGCTTTTCTCCGGCCAGCCATTGGGTCGCCGCCACCAGCGACAGCTCTTTGTCCAGATGCTGCACATACCAGCGGCGTGCGATGGAGGCGCTGTCGGGCGCGGCGGCCACCGCGGTTTCGAGGGCGACGATGCCAGCCAGCAGGTCCAGCGAGGGGGCCTCGGTGTAGCGGGCCTGCAGCCAGGCCAGCATCTCGGGGGCCCGGTGTGCCGCCACGGCGGCTTCCACCACGAGCGGGGCCGCCAGAGGCAGGGCGGCGGGCGCCAGGGTTTCCAGTGCCTGCAGGGTGCCCAGCGCGGCGCTGGCCTGGCCGGCTTTCAGCTGCCGTTGGGCCAGGGCGATGCGGGCCCGCGCCGCGCCCGGGGCGGCATCCAGGGCCTGGCGCAAGAGCGCTTCGCCCTGCTCTGTATCGCCCTGGGCCAGGGCGGTGAGCGCTTGTTCGCACAGGTAATGGGCTTGCCGGGTGCTGAAGTCGCCTTGCTGGGCGGCGTGCATCTTGCGGGCGATGGCGGCGGCCTGGGGCCAGTCGCGCGAGCGCTCGTAAATCGCCAGCAAGGCCAGGCGCGCCTGGGCTTCGAAGGCGGTGCCTTCGAGGCGGCCCAGGGCCTCTTCGGCGCGGTCGAGCAGGCCGGCCTTCAGAAAGTCCAGGGCCAGCGCATGCTGGGCGCGGTCCCGGTCGGTGGGACTCAGATCGCCCCGCGAGAGCAGGTGTTCATGCACCCGCACCGCACGGTGGTATTCGCCCCGGCGGCGAAACAGGTTGCCCAGGGCAAAGTGCAGCTCGGAGGTGTCGGGGTCGTTTTGTACCGCCTCGATGAAGGCGTCGATGGCCTGGTCCTGCTGTTCATTGAGCAGAAAATTCAGGCCCTTGAAATACGCCTTGGGCGCGCGGCGGTTGTCGGCGCGGATTTGCCGCAGGTCGAAACGCGAGGCCAGCCAGCCCAGCACAAAAGCCAGGGGCAGGCCCAGCAACATCCAGCTGAGATCAAATTCCATGGAGGGGCGGGGGCTCTGCGGTGGATTCGGCGGCGCTGCCCGAGGCGGCAGCGGGAGGGGCAACCTGCGGGGCGTGGGCGCGGCGTGCGGCGTTGCGGTGCTTCCACCAGCGCGGCACCATGCCCAGCACGCCGACCACGACGCCGGCCGCAAAAGCCGTCAACACCACCAGCACCAGGGGCGCGCGCCATTGCGTCCCGAAGAAGAAATGCACGATGGCATCCTGCTGGTTGTTCAGCGCAAACGCAAACAGCGTAAAAAAAATGGCTGCCTTGAGCAGCCACAGGAGGTATTTCATGGGTCTTCCCGGTGGTGGAAAGATTCTAAGAGGTGGGAGCGCGGAACCTGCCGGTACGGAAGGGGGATGTTTTTTGAAGACTTTTAAGGGCTCCAGGGCTTATCAGGCCAGCGATGTTTGCTCTCTTATTTGATAGCTGGTGGCGCGCCGTGTTCCCCGATCTGGGCGGTGCGCTGGTCCACGGCTTCGCGCAAGGCCTTGCCTGGCTTGAAATGCGGTACGCGCTTTTCCGGGATGGCCACGGCTTCGCCGCTGCGCGGGTTGCGTCCCATGCGGGGCGGGCGGTGGTTGACCGAGAAACTGCCAAACCCCCGGATCTCGATGCGGTGTCCGCGCACCAGCGCATCGCCCACGGCGTCCAGAATGGTCTTGACGGCGTGCTCGGCATCGCGTTGGGTCAGCTGGCTGAAGCGCTCAGCCAGGTCTTCAACGAGGTCGGATCGGGTCATGGAGTCTTGGGACATATGTCAAAAAGAGCAGCGGGCGCACCAGGCGCCCGCTTGTCTACCCTGTCAAAGGGGTCCGTGCTTTACTTTTCCGAGCTGTCCAGCTTGGCGCGCAGCAGGGCGCCCAGGCTGGTCGTGCCGGCGTGTTCACGCGACGACTGTTGCGACAGGCTTTGCATGGCTTCCTGCTGGTCGACCATGTCCTTTTGCTTGATGGACAGTTGGATGTTGCGGGTCTTGCGATCCACATTGACCACCACCGCAGTGACTTCGTCGCCTTCCTTGAGCACGTTACGGGCATCTTCCACGCGGTCGCGGGAGATTTCCGAAGCGCGCAGGTAGCCCACGATGTCTTCGCCGAGGTCGATTTCAGCGCCACGGGCGTCCACCGTCTTGACCTTGCCGGTCACGGTCTGGCCCTTGTCGTTCACGGTCACGAAGGTGGTGAACGGGTCGCCGTCGAGCTGCTTGATGCCCAGGGAGATGCGCTCGCGGTCCACGTCAACGGCCAACACGATGGCTTCGACTTCCTGGCCCTTCTTGTAGTTGCGCACGGCGGCTTCGCCGGTTTCGTTCCAGGACAGGTCGGACAGGTGCACCAGGCCGTCGATGCCGGCAGCCAGGCCCACGAACACGCCGAAGTCGGTGATCGACTTGATCGGGCCCTTCACGCGGTCGCCGCGCTTGGTTTCCTGGGCGAATTCTTGCCATGGGTTGGCCTTGCACTGCTTCATGCCCAGGCTGATGCGGCGCTTGTCTTCGTCGATCTCGAGGACCATGACTTCGACTTCGTCACCCAGCGAAACCAGCTTGGAAGGAGCGATGTTCTTGTTGGTCCAGTCCATTTCGGAGACGTGCACCAGGCCTTCGATACCGGGTTCCAGTTCGACGAATGCGCCGTAGTCGGCAATGTTCGTGATCTTGCCGAACAGGCGGGTACCTTGGGGGTAGCGGCGGTTGACGCCCATCCAGGGATCGTCGCCCATTTGCTTGAGACCCAGCGAGACACGGTTCTTTTCGGTGTCGAACTTGAGGATCTTGGCGGTGATTTCCTGGCCGGCCGTGACCACTTCGGAAGGGTGACGGACACGGCGCCATGCCATGTCGGTGATGTGCAGCAGGCCGTCGATACCGCCCAGGTCCACGAACGCACCGTATTCGGTGATGTTCTTGACCACACCGTGCACGATGGAGCCTTCCTTGAGGGTTTCCATCAGCTTGGCGCGCTCTTCGCCCATGGAGGCTTCCACCACGGCGCGGCGGCTCAGCACCACGTTGTTGCGCTTGCGGTCGAGCTTGATGACCTTGAATTCCAGGGTCTTGTTTTCGTAGGGGGTCAGATCCTTGATCGGACGGGTGTCGATCAGCGAACCGGGCAGGAAGGCGCGGATGCCGTTGACCAGCACCGTGAGGCCGCCCTTGACCTTGCCGCTGGTGGTGCCGGTGACGAATTCGCCGGATTCCAGGGCCTTTTCCAGGCTCATCCACGAAGCCAGACGCTTGGCGGTGTCGCGCGACAGGATGGTGTCGCCGTAGCCGTTTTCGATGGAGCCGATGGCCACCGAAACGAAGTCACCCACTTGGACTTCGAGTTCGCCCTTGTCGTTCTTGAACTCTTCCAGCGGCACGTAGGCTTCGGACTTGAGGCCGGCGTTGACCACGACGAAGTTGTGTTCCACGCGCACGACTTCGGCGGTGATGACTTCGCCTGGGCGCATTTCCGTACGCTGCAGGGATTCTTCAAAAAGGGCGGCAAAAGATTCTGACATGTGTTTCCTAGGCCACAAACAGGATTCCAGAAGCACCATTGCTTCTGTTTTTATAGCTGTTTGCGGTGGTTTTTTGCGGCAGGGCCGCGGGTTAGGTTGTCGATCCTTCCGGCCTGTGCGCTGGCTGCGCGAGGGGGGCCGGAAGGGCCTGTCGGGGCCGTGAAGCCCCGGTTTCAGCCTGGCGCGGGGGCCGCGAAAGGCTGGCGCTCCTGCCACCAGGAGAGCACCTGCTCGACGACGGCTTCGATCGTCAAGGGCGCACTGTCCAGGACCAGAGCATCCTGCGCTGGCTTCAAGGGCGCCACGCTGCGGGAACTGTCCCGTGCATCGCGCGCCTCCAAGTCGGCGCAAAGAGCGTCGATATTAGCCGAAAGACCCTTGGAGATCAATTGCTGGTAGCGGCGCTCGGCCCGGCAGGCGGCGCTGGCCGTGAGATAGACCTTGAGCGGCGCCTCTGGAAACACCACCGTGCCCATGTCCCGCCCGTCGGCGACCAGGCCCGGCAGGCGCTGAAAGTCGTGCTGCAAGCGCAGCAAGGCCGCCCGCACGGCCGGCAGGGCCGAGACGCGCGAGGCGTTCATACCGGCTTCTTCGGTGCGGATGGCGTCGCTGACATCTTCGCCGGCCAGCCAGATCTGGTGGCCTTCGAAGCGCACGGGCAAGGTCCGCGCCAGGTCGGCAATGGCCTGTTCGTGGGCGGCGTCCAGGGCCAGTCCGGCGCGCAAGGCCGCCAGGGCGGTGGTGCGGTACAGGGCGCCCGAGTCGAGAAAGACATAACCCAGGCGCTGTGCGACGGCAGAGGCCACCGTGCCCTTGCCCGAGGCGGTGGGGCCGTCGATGCACAGCACCGGAATCCGGGCCGGGGCGGCCTGCGCCACCGAGAACAGGGCCTCGAAATAATCGGGGAAGGTCTTGGCCACGCATTTCGGGTCTTCGATGCGCACCGGCAGGCCGGCGGGGTTGAAGGCCGCCAGCGAGAAGCACATGGCCACGCGGTGGTCGTCGTAGGTGTGGATGCTGGCGGCTGTCCAGTCGGCGGCGGTGGCCGGTGGCGTGACGCGAAGGAAGTCGCTGCCTTCTTCGACCCGGGCGCCCAGCTTGCGCAGTTCGGTGGCCATGGCGGCGATGCGGTCGGTCTCCTTGACGCGCCAGCTGGCAATATTGCGCAGCGTGGTCGTGCCCTCGGCGTACAGTGCCATCACGGCCAGCGTCATGGCGGCGTCGGGAATGTGGTTGCAGTCGAGGTCGATGGCCTGCAGCGGCCAGCGCCCACGTTCGATCTGCAGCCAGTTGGCGCCGCCCGTGATGCGTGCCCCCATGGCCTGGGCGGCTTCCACAAAGCGGATGTCGCCCTGGATCGAGTCGAGCCCGACGCCTTGAATTTTGATGCCATTTTGCCCTGCAGGCGCCGGGGCAATTGCACCAAGTGCTATGAAATAGCTAGCAGAAGAGGCATCGGCTTCGACATGGATCTGCCCGGGCGACTGGTAGCGGCTGCCGGCGGGGATCGTGAAGCGTTGCCAGTGCTCGTGGGCCACCGCAATGCCAAAGCGCTGCAGCAGTTGCAGCGTGATGGCGATGTAGGGCTTGGAGATCAGCTCGCCCACCACCTCGATCACGATGTCTTGCCCGACTGCTGCCAGGGGCAGGGCCATCAGCAGGGCCGTGAGGAACTGGCTCGAGACATCGCCCCGCACCTGGATGGGCGTTTGCAGGGCCAGGGGCGGCAGGCCGGCGCCCTGGTCGATGCGCAGGGGCGGGTAGCCGGGGGTGCCGAGGTAGTCGATCTGGCAGCCGAGCTGGCGCAGCGCATCGACCAGGTCGCCGATGGGCCGCTCGTGCATGCGCGGCACGCCGGAGAGTTCAAAAGCGCCGCCCAGCAGGGCCAGTGCCGCGGTCAGGGGGCGCATGGCGGTGCCGGCGTTGCCCATGAACAGCTGGACGGGCGACCGGGGTGCCCGCCCGCCCAGGCCGGTGATCTGCACCGTGCTGCCGTTTTCCTGGACCGTGCAGCCGATCTGGGCCAGGGCGTCCAGCATGACCCGGGTGTCGTCCGAGGCCAGCAGGTCGTGCACCGTGGTGGTGCCCGCGCTCAGGGCGGCGAGCAACAAGACGCGGTTGGAAATGCTTTTGGAGCCCGGCAGCGGGAGGGTGCCGCTGGCGGCATGCAGGGGGGGCAGGTCAAGAAAGGCGGTGGTGAACATTTATTGCGGCTCGCAGGTTCTCTGGCCGCCGAGCTGCCATGCGGCGCGGGCGGTACTGGCGTGGGCGATCAGGGCCTGGAGGGCCGCGGCATCGGGGCTTTGCATGGCGTTTTCGAGGTCGAGCAGCGCCTGCCGAAAATGCTGGGACTGCGCCAGCAGCTCATCGCGGTTGGCCAGAAGAATGTCGCGCCACATCGTGGGGTCGCTGGCGGCAATGCGCGTGAAATCCCGAAATCCCGGCCC
>JAQUDN010000152.1 GCA_028685665.1 Burkholderiaceae bacterium
GCGGGCAGTTCGTGACCGAGCTGTACGAGAACCGCCACTTCACCTGCGGCCTGTGCAATCCCCCTGCCCGGGCGGGCAAGAGCAAGAGCTCGGGCGCCTTGATGCTCAACTGATGCGCGGCGGCGCGGGCCCCGTCTGCCAACGGGGGCGGACCTCAGAGCCTCTCCACAGGCTGACGCCCACCCTAACGCGACGCCCCCCCCGCACCCCAAGGAAAAATGCCGCCCAAGAAGGCGGCATTTTTGGCGCGGCATGCGCCAAGACAATAAAAAAAAGCACTTGGCATTTCTGCTAAGTGCTTTTTGACCAATGGTTAGTTGGTAGGCGCGATTGGACTCGAACCAACGACCCCCACCATGTCAAGGTGGTGCTCTAACCAGCTGAGCTACGCGCCTGTTCGTATTCGAGAACGCAATTATAGCCAGAGAAAACAGCGTTCTCCCGAACCTTGCATAAAAAATGGCATTTCTCAGCGCCGTCGGGCCGAGCGGACGCCGGCCACGCTGGCGACCAGACCCAGCACCTTGTTAAGCCGCCCGGAGTCCGACACCTCGACCGTGAAGGTCATCCACGCCGTGCCTTTGACGGATTGGGTCTGAACGCCGATCACATTGGTCTTTTCGCGGGCCAGCACTTCGGAGATATCGCGCAACAGCCCCTGGCGGTCGGTGGCTTCCACCGCCACATCCACCGGATAGACCGCCACGGTCGCCGCCAGCTTGGGCGTGCCCCATTCCACCTCGATCACCCGTTCGGGGCTGCGGGCGGCCATTTCGCGGAAATTGCTGCAGTCGGCACGGTGCACGCTCACGCCTTTGCCACGGGTCACAAAGCCCCGGATGGGATCGGGCGGCGCGGGCTTGCAGCACTTGGCCAACTGGGTCATGAGCGAATCGACCCCGACCACCAGGACCCCGCCCTTGTGGGAGGACTCAGGGCTGCGCGCCTTGCGCAGCAACAGAAAATCATCGGGATGCAAGGCCGGCTCGGGCGGGCGCAGCACGGTTTCGATATTGCGCAGCGAAAACTCGTCCTTGCCCACCACTTCAAACAGGGCATCGGCCGACTTGAAACCCAGCTGCACCGCCAGGTCATCGAGCTTGATCGCGGTCTTGCCTTCGCGCTGGAGCAGCTTTTCCACGGCCTCGCGCCCCCGCGCCACCGTCTCGTGCGTGGCCTGGGCATTGAACCAGGCGCGCACCTTGGCGCGGGCACGGTGGCTGACCAGATAACCCAGCTCGACATTGAGCCAGTCGCGTGAAGGGCGCCCTTCTTTGACCGTGATGATGTCCACCGTCTGCCCGTTTTGCAGCGGCGTGTTCAGCGGCACCATGGCGCCATCGACACGGGCCCCACGGCAGCGGTGGCCCAGGCTGGTGTGGACGGAATACGCAAAGTCCACCGGGGTCGCCCCCTGGGGCAACTCGACCACGGCGGCGTCGGGGGTCAGCACATAAATGCGGTCCTCGAACAGCCCGCGGTTCGGGGAGGTCCCCACCAGATCGCGCTCCCAGGCCAGCAGTTGGCGCAGCACAGCGATCTTGGCATCGTATTCCCCGCTGGCCGACACCCCGGCGTAGCCCTTGCTCCCGGCTTCCTTGTAGGCCCAGTGCGCGGCCACACCGTGTTCCGCATGGTCGTGCATGGCCTGGGTGCGGATCTGGATTTCAATCGGTTTGCCACCGCCATCGCGCACGATGGTGTGCAAAGACTGGTAGCCATTGGGCTTGGGCCGGGCGATGTAGTCGTCAAACTCTTCGACGATGGGCGTGAACTGCTCATGCACCCAGCTGAGAGCGGCATAGCAGTCCTTGATGGACGGCACCACCACGCGCAGCGCCCGGATATCGAACAGCTGGTCGAAATGCAAGGACTTGCCGCGCATTTTCTTGACGATGCTGTAGATGTGCTTGGGCCGGCCCTGCACGCTGGCACTGATGCTGCGGCTGCGCAGGTCGGCCTCGAGCTGGGCACGCAACTGCTCCATGTAGATTTCACGTTCCCCCCGCTTTTCTTCCAGCAGCCGTGCCACCTCCTTGTAGGTCTGGGGCTCCAGGAAGCGGAACGACAGGTCTTCCAGCTCCCACTTCATCTGCCAGATGCCCAGGCGGTTCGCCAGGGGGGCAAACACCTGCAGCGATTCGCGCGCCAGGCTGGGCGAAACCGCCTGCTTGCTGGCCGCATAGAAGCGCAGGGTCTGCAACCGGGATGCCAGGCGCAGCATCACCACGCGCAGATCGCGCGAAAACGCGAGCAGCATCTTGCGCACGTTCTCCGTCTGCATGGCGGGGTCGTCCAGCTGCTGGGCACCGCGGGCCTGCTGCTGCACCCGCATCAGTTTGGTGGTTTCGACCGCGAGGGTGGCGAAGTTCTCGCCAAAGGCCTTGGCAATGACTTCCTCGGGCTTGTTCAAATGGACGCTGGCATAGACCAGGTAGATGGCGGCCTGCATGGCCTCCGATCCCCCGATGCTGCGCAAGATGCCTGCCACGGCATCGGCATGCGCCAGCGTGTTCTCGCCCGAGTCCAGGGCCTCGCCAGCCAGCAGCGGTTCGGCAAAGGCGCGGGCCCGCGCCAGTGCGTGGGCCTGCTCGGGCAAGGTGTGGGCGGTGGCCGCAATCAACTGCGGAACGGTGTCTTTGGGCAGGGGGGCGGCGGTCAAAGAGGCAGGAGGATAGGTTTTCATCCGACTACACGCCCTGGGAGGGCTGCAAAAAATCCACCACGGCCTTCAATTGGTCCTCTGCCACCAGGGTGGGCGCATGGCCGACCCCCTCGAACTCCACGGTCACGGCGCGGGGCCCGCGCTGGCCCATGGCCTGGGCCGTCTCGCGCGAAAGCAGATCCGACTGGGCGCCCCGCAACAACAGGGTCTGGGCTTCGATGCGGTCGTACAAGGCCCACAGCTGCGCCTCGCCGGCCACGGTCGCGTCGAGGGTCATGGCCCGAAAAGGCAGGGCGATGGCGGGGTCATAGTGCAAGGCCAGTCCGCCCTCGGGCAGCGTCCGCAGCATGGGACGCGACAAGGCCAGCCATTGCGCGGGCGTATGGGGACCGAACGTGCTGGACACCGCCCACAAGGCCGCTGCGGCCTGCTCCTCGGACGCAAAGCGCACCGGCGCGCCGAGGTACTGACCAATGCGCTGCAGGGCCTCCCACGCGATCACCGGGCCCACATCGTTGAGCACCAGACGGCGCACGGGCACCGCCAGAGGCCAGGCACTGCCCACGCGCCGTGGGGCCTGCCCAGGGTCAGCCAGCAGATCGGCCACGCCCAGCCCCGGTTGACCGCAGAGCACCATGCCAATCAGACCGCCCATGCTGGTACCCACCCAGTCCAGCTGCTGCACGGGCGCCTGCTGCTGCAACTGCGCCAGCAGACACAGCATGTCAGCGGCATATTGGGGAATCTGGTAGGCCAGGGGGTCCGCCAGCCAATCGCTGCGCCCCCGCCCCACCACATCGGGACAGATCACCCGGGCATGCTGGCTCAAGATGCGGGCCAGGGCATCGAAGTCCCGCCCCTGGCGCGACAGACCGTGCACGCAGACCACCACATGCGGATGGTGCGGATCGCCCGTGGCGTTCCACTCCCAATAGGCCATGCGGTGCTGCGTGGGCAGCGCCGTTTTGGAAACACCTGAGGGGCCGTGGGCAGCCGCCGGCCCAGGACACAGTACGTAGTTCAGCCTAGGGTCGATCATGGACACGGAATGGGAAGACTGCTGTCGATAATGGGGATTCGGCATCGTAATTCATTCGGAGAGACTCTCATGCTCAAAGGCAAAACGGCACTCGTCACTGGATCCACCAGCGGTATTGGTCTTGGCATCGCAAAAGCACTGGCACGCCAAGGGGCCCATGTGGTGCTCAATGGTTTCGGCGATGCGGACGCCCCGCGCGCAGAAGTCCTGGCGGCAGGCCAGGGCACAGGGGCCCGGGTCGGCTACCACGGCGCGGACATGAGCAAGGTCACCGACATCGAAGAGATGGTGCAGTACTGCACCACGGAGTTTGGCCAGATCGACATCCTGGTCAACAACGCCGGCATCCAGCATGTGGACAGCATCGAGAACTTTCCGGTCGATCGCTGGAACGCCATTCTGGCCATCAACCTCAGCAGCGCCTTTCACACCACGCGCCTGGCCCTGCCGGCCATGCAAAAAGCGAACTGGGGCCGGATCATCAATGTGGCCTCGGTCCACGGCCTGGTGGGCTCGGCCCAGAAATCGGCCTATGTGGCCGCCAAGCACGGCATCGTGGGCCTGACCAAGGTCACCGCCCTCGAAAACGCCACCACCGGCATCACCTGCAATGCCATCTGCCCCGGCTGGGTGCTGACCCCGCTGGTGCAGAAACAGGTCGATGCCAAAGCCCAGGCCCTGGGCATCAGCAACGCCGAAGCCACCAAGCTGCTGCTCGGCGAGAAGGAGCCCTCGATGCAGTTCACCACGCCCGAAGAACTGGGCGAACTGGCCGTGTTCTTCTGCTCATCAGCAGCCGGCAATGTGCGCGGCGTGGCCTGGAACATGGACGGCGGCTGGACCGCCCAGTAAAACCACCGGGCCAGCCGCCCGATCGCTTCTTTTTTAATAGCAACCAGCGCTGACAGAGAAAGCGATACAGGCCGTTTTGACCCTTCTCTGAGCGGGTCCGTGCACCACTCAACGCATCTGCACGGACCCCGACACGGTCACCACCACCTGGGCCTTGCCGGCCTCGACCGGCACGGGCGCTTCGCCCGACGAGGCCGAGCGGATCTCCATGGCCATCACCCGGGGCCGGGCCACCATGCCGTCGTTGCTGGTGACGGCCACCTCACGCAAGCTGTAGCCACTGAAGCCAAAGCCCCGGGCCAGCTCGGCGGCGCGGGCCTTGAACTGTTCAATGGCCAGGGTCTGGGCTTCGCCCTCGACCTTGGCACGTGCCTCCCTGGACAGCGTCAGCGCCAGCTGGCTGATGGCCAGGGTCTGGATCTTGCCGGCGGTGGCCGTGATGCGGGCGAAATCACGCCCCTCCAGCACCAGCTCTGCCCGGCCCTGCCAACCATTGGTCTTGCCGTCCTTGCCATAGCGCGGGTACAGCCCGAACGACCCCGTACGCACCTCCAGCTGACCCGGCTGGGCATGGCGCCGGGTTTCGGCCAGCGCCGATTCCAGGGCCTGGCGCAACTGGGCCTGGGTGGCAGCGGCCTCGGTCCCCTCCTGGTTGGTCGCCAGGGTCAGCACCAGCCAATCCTGCTGCACGTCGACCGTTCCGGCCGCCGACAGCTGCACCACGTTGCGGGGTTCTGCCAGCACGGCATTTTGAGCAAAACAGGCGCCAGAGCCCCACAGCAAAGCGCTGACAGCTATGCTTTGAATAGCAAATTTCATGGATGCGTTCCTCACGATGACCTTGGGTCCGCCAGTATGCGGGGGCCTGCGGAATCCAGGCGGGCCGGGCACGGAACCCGCCCCGCCCGACAGGCTGCAGAGGGCCTCTTGGGCGGGCAAAACTTGTAACAGTTGGTCAAACACCCGAGCAAACACCGAACTTCCCGAAGCAAGCTGGTCAGAATCGGCTCTGTTACAAATTGGATTCAAGATCACCATGGTCACAAATATGCACCGTGCCGACAAAATTCTGGTGGTGGACGACGACGCCCGGATTCGCGATCTGCTGCGCCGCTACCTCTCCCAGGAAGGCTTCGAAGTCATGCTGGCCGAAGACGGCAAGACACTGAACCGCCTGCTGTTGCGCGAGACCGCCGACCTCATCGTGCTCGACCTCATGCTGCCTGGCGAAGACGGCCTGTCCATCTGCCGGCGCCTGCGTGCCAACAACGACCGCACCCCCATCATCATGCTGACCGCCAAGGGCGAGGATGTGGACCGCATCGTCGGCCTGGAGGTGGGCGCCGACGACTACCTGGGCAAGCCCTTCAATCCCCGCGAATTGCTGGCCCGCATCCACGCCGTGCTGCGCCGCCGCCCCGCCCAGGAAGCGCCGGGCGCTCCTTCGGGGGACAACGAGCAGGTCACTTTTGGCCCGTTCACCTTCGATCTGGGCACGCGCGTTCTGCAGCGCAACGGGGAAGAACTGCCCCTGACGACCGGCGAGTTCGCCATGCTCAAGGCCCTGGTGCGGCACCCCCGCCAGCCCCTGTCGCGCGAGAAGCTGGCCTTGCTGGCCCGGGGCCGGGAATTCGAGCCCTACGACCGCAGCCTGGACGTGCAGGTCTCGCGTTTGCGCAAACTGGTAGAAACCGACGCCGCCGCGCCGCGCTACATCCAGACCGTCTGGGGGGTGGGCTACGTGTTTGTGCCGGACGGAAACCACTAAGTCCATGCCGCACACCGGCGGGCCTCAGCCCCCCAAGCGCATGCCCGCCCCAGAGCCTGCTCATGGTCTTTTCATAGCGTCCGCAAGGGGGCACAACGCCGCCATCGAAGCGCCCGCCGCAGGCCAGGCGGGTGCCTGGACCAGGCGGGCAACGCGGAGTGCGGTGTTTTTCTGCCTTGCCCGCAGGGTGGCTTCGTGCCAGCGGCGTCTGCGGCGTTGCACATCCTCGCCGGGCCACCCGCCCGGCTGCGGTTTGCGCCTTGCACCCACCGCCGGCAGGGAGCAACGGACACCATGAAAAGACCATGAACAGGCTCTCAGACCTTCCGGCAGGTCGCCGTCCGCTTCGGCACCCAGGCCCTCGCCGCCTGCGCTGGGGCCTCACGCTTTTCTGGCGCACTTTTTTCCTGCTGGCCCTGCTGCTGGTGGGCAGCGTGCTGGCCTGGCTGCAAACCCTGCGCACCCTGGAATTCGAACCGCGGGCCTTGCACACCGCCCAACTGATCGCCTCGCTGGTCAACCTCAGCCGGGCCGCCCTGGTGCATTCCGATGCCATTGCCCGTCTGTCGCTGACCCGGACCATGGCCGACCAGGAGGGGGTGCGCATCGTGCCGCGCGAACCCCATGACCGCATCCAGCTGCTGGACAACACCGCACTGGGCAACCGCCTGACGGCCGAACTGATCGAGCGCCTGGGCCCCGACACCCTGGTGGCCCAGAGCGTGAATGGGGAGTCGGGCCTGTGGGTGGGCTTCAGCATCAATGGCGACCCCAACTGGCTGCTGCTGGACAGTTCCCGCTTCAGCCCGGCGGGCGGGCAAACCTGGTTCATCTGGCTGATCACCATTGGCGCACTGTCGCTCGCGGGAGCGGCAGCCATGGCCCGCCTGATCAACCGCCCGCTGAAACGCCTGTCCCAGGCCGCGAACCGGGTGCGGGACGGCGACTTTGCCAGCAGCCAGCTCGACGAAAGCGTGGTGACCAGCGAAATCCGGGAGGTCAATATCGGCTTCAACCGCATGGCGCGGCAGCTGGCCAAGCTGGAGCAGGACCGGGCGGTCATGCTGGCCGGCATTTCGCACGATCTGCGCACCCCGCTGGCACGGCTGCGGCTGGAAACGGAAATGAGCGTCAGTGACGCCATCGCCCGCGCGCACATGGTGGCCGACATCGTGCAGCTCGATGCGACCATCGACAAATTCCTCGATTACGCACGGCCGGACCAGCTGGCCACGCTCGCCCCGGTCCATCTGCAGGCCCTGCTGTCGTCCTGCGTCTATGCCGTGCAGAACCACGGCGAATGGCAGATCACCATGGACGTTCCGGACGAGCTGTACGTGCTGGCGGACGAGGTCGAACTGGCCCGGGTGGTCTCGAACCTGCTGGAAAACGCACGGCGTTACGGCAAAACGGCCGACACCGGCATTGCCGACGTCGACATCTCGGTGCAGGAGCGTGAAAACGGGGTGCTGATCGAGCTGCGCGACCACGGCAACGGGGTTCCGCCCGAGCAGCTGCTGCACCTGACCCAGCCCTTTTTTCGCGGCGACGCAGCGCGCACCGAAGCGGCCGGTGCCGGGCTGGGCCTCTCGATCGTCGACAAGACACTGCGCCGCATGGGCGGGCTTTTTTCGCTGGAGAACGCCGCCGGCGGAGGGCTTGCTGCGCGTTTGCAGCTCCAACGCGCGTCCGAGCGCCCCGAAGGGGTTGATCCAGGACAGCGCCTGGTGCGCCCCGCCGTCCAGCGGTCCGGCAGCCACCGG
>JAQUDN010000153.1 GCA_028685665.1 Burkholderiaceae bacterium
CGCACGGTACAGGTCCGCGCCCCCAACGACCCGGGCGCCCGGGTGAACTTCATTGCCGACCTCGAAGAACTGGCCCTCGAAGACAGCGTGCCCTCGGCCAAGGTGGTCATCAATGCGCGCACCGGCTCCATCGTGCTCAACCAGGCCGTCACGCTGGGGCCCTGCGCCGTGGCCCACGGCAATCTGTCGATCACCATCAGCAGCACGCCCGTCATCAGCCAGCCCAATCCGTTCTCGCAGGGGCAGACCGTGGTGACGCAAAAGAGCGAGATCCAGATCAACCAGGAGCCCGGCAACATCATCCAGGTGCCCCCTTCGGCGCAGCTCAATGATGTGGTGCGGGCCCTGAATGCCCTGGGGGCAACCCCCCAGGACCTGCTGGCCATCCTGCAGGCCATCAAGGCGGCCGGCGCCCTCCATGCCGAGCTGGAGGTGATCTGACCATGGCCCTGACCCTGCCGCCCGCAAGCACCGCCAGCAGCTCCAATGCGCTGGCCGTGGATGTCCGCTCCCTGAACGCCCTGAAGTTCCAGGCAGGGCAGAACGCCCCCCAGGCGGCGCGCGAGGCGGCCAAGCAGTTCGAATCGCTGTTCATGCGCGAAATGATCAAGAGCATGCGCGAGGCCACCATGAAGTCCGGCCTGCTCGACAGCGCCCAGGGCGACCTGGGCACCGACCTGCTCGACCAGCAGCTGTCGGTGCAGATGTCGGGAGCGCCCGGAGGACTGTCGGAGGCGATTGCGCGCCAGCTGTCCCAGCAAATTGGCGGTGGCGGCAATGTGCAGCTCTCGCCCCCCTCCACCGTCAGCCTCGCGGCCAGCAGCGCACGCAGCGCGGCCCCCGCCGGGCCCGTGGCCCCCACGGCAGCCGCCACCGGCCCAGCGCCCAAGGGACGCGACCAGTTCGTGCAGCACCATGGCAACGCAGCGGCCCGCGTGGCCCAGGAAAGCGGCCTTCCTGCCAGCTACATGCTGGGCCAGGCCGGGCACGAAACCGGCTGGGGCAAGAGCGAGATCAAGAACGCCGACGGCTCCAACTCCTTCAACCTTTTCGGCATCAAGGCGGGCAAGGGCTGGACCGGCAAGGTGGCCGAAATCACCACCACCGAATACGAGAACGGGGTGGCGCGCAAGGTGGTGGCCAAGTTCCGCGCCTACGACTCCTACGAGGATTCGTTCCGCGACTACGCCCGGCTGATCAACCAAAGCCCCCGCTACGAACAGGCGCGTGCGCAGGTGGGATCGGCCGTGGGCTATGCCACCGCCCTGCAAAAAGCCGGCTACGCCACCGATCCGGCCTATGCCAGCAAGCTCAGTGGCGCGATCCAGAGCGTGCTGCGCACGCAACAGGCGCAGGCCTGAATCCCCGGAGCTGAGCCATGGGCCTTCTCAACGTCGGTGCCCGCGCCCTGCTGGCCAACCAGGTGGCTTTGCAGACCGCGGGCCACAATATTTCCAACGTCAACACGGCCGGCTACTCGCGCCAGACCGTGGTGCTGCAGACGGTCCAGGGCCAGTTCACGGGCGGCGGCTACATCGGCAAGGGTGTCGATGTGCAGACCATCAAGCGCAACCAGAACGAGTTGCTGACCCGCCAATCGGCCACGGCCGAAGCTGTGCAGTCGGCCGATACCGTGCGTGCGGACCGCATGCGCCAGATCCAGGACATCTTCGGGGGCGGCACCGGAGGCCTGGGGGCCGGCATCAACGACATGATGAACGCGCTGTCGGATGTGGTGAGCGCCCCCACCGACCTGACGGCGCGCAGCGTGGCCCTGACCCGCATGGATGAAACCGCCTTGCGCATGCGCGCTGCCGCAGGCCGCCTGGGCGAAATCCAGTCCAATGTGTCGTCCGAACTCGACAACGGGGTGACACAAATCAACCGCCTGGCCCCCCAGATCGCGGCCCTGAACGAACAGATCGCCAACGCCCAGGGCAACGGCCAGCCCGCCAACGACCTGCTGGACAAACGCGACCAGCTGATCCGCGACCTGAACCAGTACATCCAGACCACGCAGATCGAGGCCAGCGATGGTTCGATGGGTATTTTCGTGGCCAGCAGCCAGCCCCTGGTGCTAGGCAACACGGCCTCCAAGATCTCGGTCGAAGACCGCCAGTCCTTTGGCGGCGGCAGTGGCAACAAGGCCCTGTATTTCACCCAGGCCGGCTCGGGCACCCAGGTCGAACTCAACGACAGCATGCTGGGCGGGGGCCTGGTCTCGGGGCTGGTGCGTTTCCAGAACGGGGAATTGACCGAAGGCACCAACCTGCTGGGCCGGCTGGCCATGTCGATCGGCATGACGCTGAATGCCCAGCAGCAAAACGGGCTGACGCTGGAAGGCGTGCGCGGATCGGCCCTGTTTTCCGTGCCGACCACGGTGACCAGCTACAACGTGCCCTTGAATTCGGGAAGTGCACCGGTCGTCAACGCCACCTATGTCAATCCGGCCGCCTTTGCGGCTTCGGATTACGAGGTGCAACTGGACGGAAGCGGTGGTGGCCAGGTCGTGCGGCTGGCCGACGGCAAGACCACTTTTGTCACCGACTTCACCGACCCTGCCCAGAACACCCTGGACGGACTGCAATTCAACATCACCGGCGGCGTGGCAGGCGACCGCATCCTGTTCAAACCCTTTGCCAACACCGCCGCCAACATCGAAGCGCGGGTGGTTTCGCCGCGCGAGCTGGCCGCCGCCAACGCCATCAACGCCGCCATGGGATCGGCCAATGCCGGCTCGCTCAAGCTCGCCTCCCTGCAGGCCTCCAGCGCGCCGGGCAGCACCCTGACTCTGCCTGCACCAGGCGCTCCCGTCACCTTGGGCTTCGACAGCGGCCCCCCCGCCACCTATTCGGTCACCGGGTCCACCACGCCCGCTTCGGGGACCACCGGCCTGCCCTACACCTCGGGCCAGAAAATCACCGTCGATGGCTGGGAAATCACCTTGCAGGGCAACCCCTCGACGGGCGATACGGTGACCGTCGGCAATGCCAGCGACCCGGTTTACGGCGACTGGTACCAGCGCGATGCCGGCAATGCCTCGGCCATGATGGCCCTGCGCGACACCCCGCTGTTCGATGGCGCCACCCTGAGCGACGGCTATGCCAGCCTCATGGCCCAGGTGGGCACCCGCACGCAAAGTGCCCAGTTCGCCTTGGACCTGTCCAGCAATATCGCGGCCAGCCTGGAGCGGGACCGGGCCGCGGTCTCGGGGGTCAACCTCGACGAAGAAGCCGCCAAGCTGATCCAGTACCAGCAGGCCTACCAGGCCTCGGCCAAGATGATCCAGATCGCGCAGAACATCTTCGACACCCTGATCCAGGGCCTGGGCCGCTGACGCCCCACCAAGGAGTAACCGGCCATGAGCAATGCCTCCGCCCGACTGGGCACCGCCTATGTTTACGACAATGCCCTGCGCAATATCAGCGCCCGGCAGACCTCGCTGTCCAACCTGCAGGAAAACCTCAGCTCGGGCAAGCGCGTGGTGCGCGCCAGCGACGACCCGGTGGCCTCCGCCCAGGCCGAGCGGGCCCTGACCCGGCTCGAACGCATCAAGACGGACCAGCGGGCCCTGGAAGCACAGCGCAATGCCGTGGCCCAGGCCGAGTCCACCCTGGGCGAAGCCAACGGCCTGATGCAGGAAGCCCGCGAACTCATCGTGCGCGCCGGCGACCCCACGCTCACCCCGGCCGACCGGCGCACGGTGGCCGACCAGATCAATGGCCTGCGCGAGCAATTGCTGGCCGTGTCCAACCGCAAGGACACCAATGGCGTGCCCCTGCTCAGCGCACTGGGCAGCGCCATCGATCCCTTCAATGGCCCGCTCTCGGCCAGCCCCGACTACCAGTTCAAGGGCCTGGCCGGCCAGACCGCCAGCACGGCGGTCGGCATTCCGCTGGCGCTCGATGGCGATGCCGCCTTCATGTTCCAGCCGAAACGCGATGGGGCCTACAACGCGGTGGTGAACAACGTGGACCCTGCGGGCAGCGGTACGGTCCTGCCGATTTCGAACAACCGCACCCTGAACACCAGCGGCATCACCGCGACCGACCCCGGCCTGGTGAGCGGCAACAACTACACCCTGAGCTTCGGCCCCGAGACCCCGGGCGCCACCGCGGGCACGATCAAGCGGGACATCACGATCACCGAAATCGATCCGGTCACGGGCGCACCCACCGCCACCCCCAGCACCACCGTGACGCTGCCGGACTACGACCCCACCAAGCCATTCAAGCTGGACGTTCCCGGCAGTGGCGACCCTTTGGGGCTGAAAGCCCTGGTGCCGGGCCTGAGCTTCAGCATCACCGCCACGCCCACGCGCCAGACGGATGGCACCCTGAACCCCTCGATCCTCGACGGCGACACCATCACCCTGCAGACCACCCCGAGCATCTTCAGCGTGCTCGACAGTGCGGTGCGCAACATTGGCGGGGCGGCCAACAACAATGCCGCCATCCAGGCCGTGGGCCAGGCCCTGGCCAATATCGACAAAGGGATGGAGCGGGTGCTCACGGTGCGGGGCCAGGCGGGCGAGTTGCTCAACCGCGCCGACCGCATCACGGGCGACCAGGAAAAGCGCTCCATCCAGCTCGAAGCCGACCGCTCGCGCGCCGAAGACCTGGACATGATCAAGGGCGTGTCCGACTTCCAGAACCAGCAGACCGGCTACCAGGCAGCGCTGCAGTCCTACGCGCAGATCCAGAAGCTCTCGCTCTTCAATTTCATCGGCTAAGACCGCGCAGCGCCCATGGTTCAATCCGTTCTTGGCAGCCTGATCCTGGGCTACCGCCCCCTGTGGAACCGCGCCCGGCGGCTGTCGGGCATCCAGCTGTATGCCCGCAACGAGTCGTCGCCCTCGGTGGATGCGGCCCATCTGCTGCGCACGCTGCAGGAGCTGTGGTCGGCCAGTTCGCCGCCGCTGCTGCTCTCGGCCCAGACCCACGAACTGCTGAGCGACCTGCTCGACCACGCCCCGCGCGGCGCCCCCTGGATCGAGGTGCGCGGCGAATGGCTGGGCGATCCGGCCCTGCTGCGGCGCGTGCAGGCCGCCCACGCGCGGGGCCTCAAACTGGTGTGGCGCGGCGACCTGGGCCATATCCCGCCGGCCGAAGTGGCCCGCTGCTTTGACAACAGCCTGCTGAGCCTGCGCCCCGAAGACGCCGTGGCCGCCTTGCAGGCCGCCGCCCCCCCCGCCCAGAACGGAAACGGCCGGCCCCTGCCCCGCCCCCCCAGCCCGGTGCTGGCCGGGCAGATGTACGAAAACATCGCCAGCCGCGCCCTGATGGAACATTGCCTGGACCAGAAAAACGCCCTGGCCCTGGCGGGCTGGCCGGCCGACGACGTGCTCTACAGCCTGCGGCACAAGCCCCTGCAGGCCTCGCAGAACGTGATCTCGCGGCTGATGAAGGCCATCGACGCCGAGCAGTCCCTGGAGACCTTCGAAGACATCCTGGGCGAGGACCCGCTGCTGGCCTACCGCTTCCTGACCTACACCAACTCGGCCGCACTGGGCCTGCGCACGGGCGTGGACTCGCTGCGCCGGGGGCTGGTGATGATGGGCTATGGCTCCATCCAGCGCTGGCTGTCGGACCAGCTGCCCCACGCCAGCACCGACATGAACCTGCGCCCGGTGCGCGAATCCATGGTCATGCGGGCGCAGCTGATGCAGCATTTGCTGGACGCCGGCATCGAAAACGAGCTGCGGCGCGAGATTTACCTCTGCGGCCTGTTCTCGCAGCTGGATACGCTGATGCACGAGCCCCTGACGACCATCCTGCACCGCCTGCCCCTGTCCGAGCGCATCCACGACGCCACCGTGCTCCAGACCGGCCCCTACGCACCGGGCATGCAGATGGCCTGCGCCCTCGAATCGGACAACGCCGACGCCATCCGCACCCTCTGCGAAACCCACGAGATGGACCTGGAAGAAGTCAACCGCGCCCTGCTGCGCACGCTCAGCGACCTCGAAGTGGAGCGCCCGCGCTGAGCACGGGCCCCAAGGCCCTGCAGCCCCGGCCTACACTGCCGCCTTCCCTGCCACCGGAGCCCTGCCATGCGTGCACGCCCTTTCCAGCAAGTCGATGTCTTCAGCGCCACGCCCGGTCTGGGCAACCCCCTGGCCGTGGTGCTGGACGGCAGCGACCTCGACGAAGACGCCATGCAGCGCTTTGCGCGCTGGACCCACCTGTCCGAAACCACCTTTGTCCTGCCGCCCACGCCCGTGGCCCGTGCGGCCGGTGCCGATTACCGGGTGCGCATCTTCACCCCCGCAGGCGAGCTGCCGTTTGCCGGCCACCCCACCCTGGGCACCTGCCATGCCTGGCTGAACGCCGGGGGCGTGCCGCAGTCGCCCGAGGCCATCGTGCAGGAATGTGCAGTGGGCCTGGTGCATGTGCGCCAGCGCGGCGACCTGCTGGCGTTTGCCGCGCCGCCCCTGCGGCGCAGCGCCCCACCGGCCCAGCGCCTGGCCGAAGTGACCATCGCTCTGGGCCTGCAACCGGCCCAGGTGCTGGCGGCGCAGTGGCTGGACAACGGCCCGTTCTGGCTGGGCCTGCTGCTGGACAGCCCCGACACCGTGCTGGGGCTGCAACCGGACCACGCCCGGCTGCGCGCCGCGGGCGAAAAAGTCGGCGTGGCAGCGCGGTACGAAGCCGCGCCGGCCGTGCAGCTGATCGCCCGCTCCAGCCGCGAAGCCCGCGCCTTCGCCCACCACGGCCAGGCGCAGCCCGCCGAGCCGGACCTCGAAGTCCGGGCCTTTGCCGCCGCCATGGGCGTGGACGAAGACCCGGTCACCGGCAGCCTGAACGCCAGCCTGGCCCAGTGGCTGATCGAAGAAGGCCGCATGCCCCCGCGCTACCTGGCCGCCCAGGGCACCTGCCTGGACCGCGCCGGCCGGGTGCACATCGAACGCGACCCCAGCGGCCAGGTCTGGGTGGGCGGCGAGGTCGCCCGCTGCATCGAAGGCCAGGTGCGGCTCTGACGCCCGGCCACCAGGCTGGCACGGCACAGCCGCCCATCGAAGTGGCCCGCAAGGCGCACCAGATCAGCCCCAAAAGCTCTTAATTCAATAGCACGCGTCGCTTGCGTGACAAGCCCTGCCGCCCACCGCTGGCCACAATCCGCGCATGGGATCTCTCTACCTTGTGCGCCATGGCCAGGCCTCGTTTGGTGCCGACGATTACGACCAGCTCAGCCCCCTGGGCCGCCAGCAAGCGGTGCGCCTGGGCGAGCACTGGCGAGCGCGGGGCCAGCGCTTCGATGCCGTCCTGACCGGTACGCTGCGCCGCCATGCGCAAACCCTCGAAGGCATCGCCGAGGGCCTGCAGATCCAGCCCCAGCCGCTGGAGCTGCCGGGCCTGAACGAGTACGACAGCCACGCGCTGATCGCGGCCATCCACCCCCAGGCCCTGCCCCGCCCCGACACACCCGCGCTCTACCGCCAGCATTTCCGGCTGCTGTGCGACGCCTTGGCGCAGTGGATGGCCGGGGTGATCAGCCCCCAGGGCATGCCCAGCTGGGAGGACTTTGCGGCGGGCGTGCGCGCTGCGCTGGAGCAGGTGCGCCAGGCCCATGCCGACCAGAATGTGCTGCTGGTCAGCAGCGGGGGCCCGATTTCGGCAGCGGTGGGGGCGGTGCTGGGCACGGCGCCAGAGGTGACGATTGCGCTGAACATGCGCATCCGCAACAGCGCGGTGACCGAGTTCAGTGTGTCGCCACGGCGCTTGATGTTGCAGACCTTCAATACCTTGCCGCATCTGGAGGCAGCGGAGTATGCGGGGTGGGTGACGCATGCGTGATGCGCGGGTTGCAGGTTGATTCAGCTGGATGGGGCTTGTGGGGCTTGTGGTAGTTGCTCTCTTTTTTGATGTTCTTTCGGTTGGTTTTTTGGGTTGCGGGGTCTTTTTAAGGGGGGGGCTTTTTTGAGGATGGGAGCCGGGTCTCGGCCCGGCGGCCGACTCACTTTCTCTTGCTTCGCCAAGAGAAAGTAAGCAAAGAGAAGGCGACCCCGCTGTCTGCGACCCCCTCGCTGGAGCGAGGGGGCACCCTGCGGTGCTCGACCCGG
>JAQUDN010000154.1 GCA_028685665.1 Burkholderiaceae bacterium
CCCCACCCGCCTCCAGCGGCAAGCCCGCCCGCCGGGCGATGTCGCGCACCTGCGGGTCGGCGCACCAGACGGTGGCTCCGCCCAGGGCCAGCGGACGGGGGTGCATGAGGGCGTCTTCGATCACGGCGATGGCGTTTTCCAGCTCCAGCGGCGTGGGGACGGTGCGCCGAAAGCAGGCCCGGACGATTTGGTGTGCCCCCAGGGGCCAGACCACCCCCTCGGCAGGATCGGCCCCGGTGCCCGACACCACCCCGCTGTGCTCGGCGCCAATGTGCAGGACCTGGGCAGGCGCGCCGTCGGGCAGATGGCGGCGTACAGCCTGGTAGGCCTGGCGCAGCGCGCCCCCCAAGCCAGGGCCCCCATCCACGGGCAGGGACGTCATCCGTGCACCTGCACGAAGTCGATGAAGCCCTGCTCCACGTTGGTGCTTTGCAGGCGCACCCGGATCTTGTGGCCCACCTCCAGGTTGAACTCTCCCGCCACCAGCAGCCCCTCGGCCGGCGGATTGAAGGTGCGCACCCAGGTGGCGGTGTCGGTGCGGCCCGTGACGATGGCGTCAAACGCCTGGCCGATATAGGCCTGCAGGTACAGCGCGGCATCGGATTTGCGCATGCGGCGCTCCACTTTTTGCGCAGCATCCTCCTGGCGGGTGCAATGGTCGGCCAGCGCCTGGAGTTCTGCGGTGCCGTAGGGCCGGCGCTCGCCGGCCAGCAGCGCCTTGAGCATGCGCAGGCTGACCAGGTCCGGGTAGCGGCGGTTGGGCGCGGTGGAATGGGTGTAGTCGCGCACCGCCAGGCCAAAGTGGCCAATCGGGTCGCCGCTCGGGGCCTCCACCACATACTCGCCCGACCCCATGAGCTTGACGATGACCAGCGACAGGTCCGGAAACCGCAGGGGATCGGCCTGGCGCTGCTGCGCCAGAAAGGCCTCCAGCGCACGCGAATCGGGCTGCCTGGGCAAGGCGGTGCCGTATTTGGCGGCCACTTCGACGATGCGCAGCCAGCGCTCGGGCGAGCGCACCACCCGGCGCAGGGAGCTGCCCCCATGCGCGGCCAGAAACCGGGCCGTGCAGGTGTTGGTGGCGATCATGAATTCCTCGATCAGCTGGCGCGCACGGTTTTGCACCTGCTGGCGGATGGCCACCACCTGGTCGCCCTCGAACACCGCGCGGGGCTGGATGGTCTCCAGGTCCAGCGAACCCTCGGCACGGCGCCGTGCCCGCATGCGCTGGGCCACTGCGTCCTGGGTGCGCAGCTGTTCGTCCATGCCGGGCACCGCCCGCGCGGCTTCCGGCAAGGGCCCGTCCCCGTCGATCCAGGCGGCCACAGCGTCGTAGGCCAGTTGGGCCTGGTTGCGCACCCGGGCCCGGTGCACCGTCGAATCGATGACCACGCCCTCGGCATTCACCAGCATTTCCGTGACGAGGGCCAGCCGGTTCTGGCCGGGGTTGAGCGAGGTCAGGTCGGTGCACAGGCGCTCGGGCAGCATCGGAAACACCCGTGCCGAGGTATAGACGGAGGTGGTGTTGGTGTAGGCATGTTCATCCACCGCCGAGCCCTTGCGGACCAGGGCATCCACGTCGGCCACGGCGACAAACACCTTCACCACCCCGTGGCCCATGGGGGCACAGGCTGTGAGCTGGTCCAGGTCGCGGGAATCGTCGTTGTCGATCGAGCACCAGGGCAAGGCCGTGAGGTCGCGGATGCGCGGGTCCGGATCGTCGCCAGGGCCGTGGAGATGCGCCAGCTGCTCCAGCACCCCGGGGGGAAACTCGGGTTCCAGGCCACGCTCTCGCATGGCCTCGATGGCAATGCGCACCAGATCGCCTCGGTGCCAGACAGGGTGGGTATGCATGGTGCCACTGTACGCCACCGTGCACCGCTTTTTCGGCGCTTCCGGCCCGGTGTGGCAGCACCTAAACCCCTCCGCCCCCGGGGGGCCTGCACAGCAAAACCCCCATGGCCACCCCGGCCAGCGCCGCGGCGGTCCCGAAGGCCCAGCCCGGCGCCACCGACCACAGCGCGCCCGCCAGCAAGGAGGCCGGCAGGTACAAAAGCCCGGTCATCCCGCTGTAGGCCCCCAGCGCCGTGGCCCGGCGTTCGGGCTCCAGGTCGGCAATGAACGCCTTGCTCTGGGAGTCCTCCACTGCGTAGAACAGGCCATACAGCACGAACACGGCCACCATCTCCCAGCGGCTGCCGGCCCACACCAGCCACAGGTTCAGAGCGGCATACAGGGCGTAGCCGAGCAGCACGATGTGCCGGCGCCCCACCCGGTCACCGAGCCACCCCACCAGGGGCGCCGCCAAGACGCACACCAGGTTGAACCCGGCATAGAGCAGCACGATCTCGGTCACGCTGAACCCCAGGGTGTGCGCCTTCAGCAACAGAAAACCGAGGCTGAAATACGCCAGGGCGAACACACCGGCGGGCAGCAAGAAGCGCTTGAACGCCGGACTCAGCTGCTGCCAGCTTGCGCCGAAACGCGCGCGGGCCTGCGGCACGCCCGGGGGCTCTTGCACCCACAGCAGCACCAGCACACTGGCCAGCGCAGGCACCAGCGCCACGGCAAACAACAGGCGGTAGGTGCTGGCGGACTCCCCCCACCAGGACAGCACGCCATAGGCCACCAGCGGCCCCAGCACAGCCCCCGCCTTGTCGAGCGCCTTGTGCACCCCAAAGGCATAGCCCCGGGATTTTTCCGGGGCCATCGATGCCAGCCAGGCGTCGCGCGGCGGCCCCCGAAACCCCTTGCCCAGGCGCTCGATGACGCGGAACCAAGCCAGCGCGGCGATGGACGAGGACAGCAAGAGGATGGCCTTGGCCAGCGTCGAGAACCCGTAGCCTGCGACCACCAGCCCCTTGCGCCGGCCGCTGCGGTCCGACAGCCAGCCCGCCAGGTAGTTCAGCGCCGAAGCCGAGAAATCCGCCAGCCCCTCGATCAGCCCCAGCAGCGCGGTCGAAGCACCGGCCACCGTGGTGAAAAAAACCGCGAACACCGCGAACACCATCTCCGAACTCAGGTCGGTGAGAAAACTCACCAGGCCGAGCTTGAGCACATCCGGGTGCACCCGGCCCCGGGGCGGTGAGGGGGGCGTCACCGGGCGCACCGCCAGCTACCGGGAGGCGCTCACACCCGCCGCCCCCGGGGTGTGGTCGAGGTCCGGCCGCCGCCAGGGGTCCACATGGGTCATGAGGTTGAGCACGCGGTGGCGTTGCAAGACCCGCTGGCGGGCCTCGACGGCGATGTCGTGCCCTGCTTCCACGGTGATCGAGGCATCGACCTCCAGGTGCGCATCCACCACGATCATGTCGCCCATCTTGCGCGTGCGCACATCGTGCACGCCGCTGACGCCCGGGGTGTCGAGCAAGGTCTGGCGGATGGCCTGGACTTCGGCCTCGTCCACCGCGCGGTCCATCAGGTCGTGCAAGGCATCCCAGCTGAACTCCCAGCCCATCTTGCCGACCATGAAGCCCACGATCAGCGCGGCTATCGGGTCCAGGATGGGGTAGCCCGCCAGATTGCCCGCAATGCCGATGCCGACCACCAGCGAAGACGCCGCATCCGACCGGGCGTGCCAGGCATTGGCGACCAGCATGCTCGACTTGACCTGCTTGGCCACCGCCAGCATGTACCGGAACAGCAACTCTTTGCCCACCAGGGCCAGCCCGGCAATCCACAGCGCCAGCACATGGACCGGGGCCACGGTGTCGGGATTTTCCAGCTTGCCCACGGCCGACCACACCATGCCGACACCCACGGCCAGCAACAGCAGGCCCAGCACCAGGGAAGCAGCGGTTTCAAAGCGGTGGTGCCCGTAGGGATGGTCTTCGTCGGCATCTTTCTGGGCATGGTGGCTGGCCCAGAGCACCACGAAATCCGCCACCAGGTCGGACAAGGAATGGATGCCATCGGCAATCAGGGCCTGCGATTTGGCAAAAATGCCCACGGCGATCTGAATGGCCGTCAGCACCACATTCACCCCCACGCTGACCCAGGTGCTGCGCCGGGCCGCGGCAGCGCGCTCCTGCGGGCTGTGTTGTGTGTCTTCGGCGTCATCGGCAAGGTCGTTGAAAGGCATGGCGGGGGCTTCGAAGCAGAAAACAGAACGGCCGAGCTTACCGCGCGGCCATGACAGCCCCCCGCCCGCATTCTGACGCGCGGGGGTGCGGGAGGGCCGGCCCACACAGGGGAATATGCCCATTCCTCATAAACATATCAACAAATCAAAATCCCCTATCGATTCTCCTGAAACACAAAAACAAAAGCAGCCTCAGAAATATCCACCCCGCCCCAATAGAAGAATACCGCCCATAAAAAACCATTCATTAAAAATAAACTCCATCCCCTTGATAAAAATCAAGAAACGAAAAGACCAATATCCAATCGAGGGAAATAGAGTGAAAACAAAATTCGCAGTCCTGGCCGCTTTCTTTCAGGTGTCCGCCTTCGCCCAATCGTCGGTCACGCTGTATGGCGTGGTTGATCTCAGTTATGGCAAAACCACCGGCTCCACGTTTCAGCAGTATTCGGCCGCCCATGGGGGCAGCCATTTCGGATTTCGCGGCACCGAGGACCTGGGCGGAGGATTGCGGGCCCATTTTGATCTGCAAACCAATAATTTCGACGCCTCCAACGGGGCCGCCAGCGGCTTGAACTTCACCCGTTTCTCCTGGGTCGGGCTGTCAGGTGGTTTTGGCGAGGTCAAATTGGGACGCAACGCCTCCAGCGCCACCCAAAGCCAGGTCCCGTTCGACATCAATGTGGTGCCCGTCACCTCCGCGCCCTATGTGGTCGCGATCAGCCCCGTCACCTGGTACGGCAGCTCACGGCGCGATGCACAAATCCAGTACCTGAGCCCCACCGTCAACGGCCTGAACGCCGGGGTCAGCTGGATTCCCGCCGGCACCAACAGCCCGCGGGACAAGGCCCGGACCTCGGTTCGCGTGAACTATGCCCAGGGTCCATGGGCGGCCGGTGCCGTGGCCGAAACCGCCAAAACCGACGAGAACCGGACGGCCTATGCCGTGGGCGCGAGCTACGACGGAGGGCATTTCAAAGTCACCGGGGGTTATGCGGTGGCCGAAAAAGCCCAGCCCAAATACACGCCCCCTGCCAGTGGCGTGGCCGCCACCTTTGCGGGGGCCTCGGCCGCCAACCCCTCGGGCGACGGGGGCGGCCAGGGGTATTACGCCGGCATCGCCGCCCCCTTCGGAGCCACCCGCCTGGGGGCCCAGTACGCACGCAACACCGCCAGCGACACCACGGCGCTGGAGCTGTTTGCGCAATATGCGCTCTCCAAGCGCACCTACCTGTACACCGATGTCGTGCGGGTGGACTTCGCCAAGGCCACCGACATCACGCGCTACCACGCGGGGATCGTGCACCGCTTCTGACGGCCACGGCACCGCCGCCCGGAGAACGGCAGGCCCGCAGCGGCCCGGCGGCTTATTCGGGCTCGATGCCCGCGGCCTTGATCACGCGGCCCCATTTCTGGGTTTCGCTGGCCTGAAAGCGCGCCAGCTCCTCGGGGCTGGTGGTCCAGGCCTCGGAGCCGGCCGTGTCGAAGAAATGGCGGGCGGCGGCGCTGCGTGTGGCGGCAGCCAGCCACTCATTGAGCCGCGCCACCACGGCGGGCGGGGTGCCGGCCGGGGCGTAGGCGGCAAACCAGTAGCCCATGTCGTAGCCCTTGACGCCTGCCTCCTCGAGGGTGGGCACGTCGGGCAATTGGGCGCTGCGCCTGGGCGTGGAATAGCCCAGCGCGCGCAACTTGCCCGCCTTGATCTGGGGCACCCCGGTCGAGGTATCGGTGACCATCAGGTCGATCTGTCCGCCCAGCAGGTCGGTGATGGCCAGCGGGTTGCTCTTGTAGGGCACATGCAACAGGTCCACCCCCGCCAGCTGCTTGAGCATTTCACCGGCCATGCGGCTTGAAGAACTGCCGCTGCCAAAACTGAGCTTGCCCGGGCTTTTGCGCGCGGCGGCCAGCAGGTCGGCCACGTTGCGGTAGGGAGATGCCGCATTCACCACCAGCACCTGGCCGCCCTTGCCCAGGCCGGTCAGGGGCGCAAAGTCTTTCACCGGGTCGTAGCCCGGCTTTTTGTACAGGTGCTCGTTGGCCGCGTGGGTGGTGTTGGTGGTGATGAGCACGGTGTAGCCATCGGCAGGGGCCTTGGCCACAGCCTGGGCGGCAATCATGCCGCTGGCGCCCGCCTTGTTGTCCACCACCACGGGCTGTTTGGTCTCGGCCGCCACGGCCTGCCCCAGGGCGCGGGCCAGCTGGTCGGTGGCACTGCCCGCCGCAAAGGGCACGACAAAGGTGAAGGCCTTGGTCGGAAACGCCTGGGCCGTGGCCCAGCCAGGCCAGCCCAGGGCGAGCAAGGCGCCGGCGGAGGCGGTCAGGGCCCGGCGGCGGGGGATGGCAGCGAAAGATGGCAAGAGGTTCATGGTGTCTCCGGGGGTCGGTCAAAAACAAAGAAAGGCTCAGGCGCCTGGCGCCAAGGCGTCGCTGGGTCCGGCCAGGTAGGGCAGCAGGTCGTGGGGCACCTGCACCGGCAGGTCGAGCAGCAGGTACGACAGGGTCTTGCCGTGGCTGTCAAGGTTCAGGGCGTCGTTCACGCCGCCGTCCAGCACGCCGTCGAGCACGAAATTCATCGCCTGCAGCCGGGGCAAGAGGTAGCGCAGCACGCTGCGGGGCGCCTTGGCGGCGAACTGGCGGGCCACGGCGGCCTCGGTGACCTGCGCCACCAGCAAGTCCCACACCGCGGGGTGCCAGGCGATCACGCTGATGTTGGAGCGGTCGCCCTTGTCGCCAGTGCGCCCGTGGGCCAGGCGGTACAGGGGCACGGTGACGGTGGCGGGGCTCATGCGCCCTCCCCGCCTGCGGGCACGAAACGGTGGCGGGTGGGCACGGCCTCGCGCGGGACCAGGCAGGAGCGCATGCCCAGCCGGGGCCGCATCGCGGTGCGCACCCCGCCGCCGCCGGCGGGCCCGCAGGTGTAGAGCGCCGTGACCTCGCGCACCAGGCGCTGGGCGCTGGCGTGGTCGGGGTGCTCCAGGGCGGCGCGCAGCCGCACGTCGCGCCCTGCGCCGGGGGTGCGGTCGCTCAGCCAGTCGCTGGCGTCGTCGCCCCAGACGCTGGTGACCCCGATCAGGTCGAAGCGCGGGCGGCCTACAGCGCGCAGGCGCTCGCGCAGCACCTGGGCCGCCAGTTGGGCGCGGGCCTCGGCGCGGGCACCGGCGTAAGAGATCTCGCCTTCGGCAAACCAGCCGGATTCAAAGCACACATTCACCTTCAGGGTGGCGGGCCGGGGGTGGCCGCGCACCCCTTCCAGGCGCACGGTGTCGGGACCGATCTGGCGCACCGTGGCTTCGGTGATGTCGGCCACCACGTCGGGGGTGCAGTAGGCCGCCGGGTCGTGCAGCTCGTACAGCAGCTGCTCCTTGACGGTGCGTTCATCCAGGCACCCCCCCGTGCCGGCCGGCTTGCGCAGGGTGCAATGGCCCTGGGCATCGATCTCGGCGATGGGGTAGCCCAGCCGGTCCAGGCCCGGCACGTCCTTGTAGCCGGGATCGGCGAAGTAGCCGCCCGTGACCTGGGCCCCGCATTCGAGCAGGTGGCCCGCCATGGTGGCGCGGGCCAGGCGGTCCCAGTCGTCCATCGCCCAGCCGAAATGGGCCAGCGCCGGCCCCAGCACCAGCGAGGGATCGGCCACCCGCCCGCACACCACGATGTCCGCGCCCTCGCGCAGCGCCTGGGCAATGGGCTGCGCGCCGATGTAGGCGTTCGCGCTCACCAGGGGCTCTTGTGGCAAGGCCTCGCCCAGGGCCTGCGCCAGCACGGCACGGTGGCCCGGCGCGCTCAGATCGTCCCCTTCGACCACGGCGATCCGCGGTGGCCGCAGGCAGAGCGCGGCCGCCAGGGCCTGGATGCGCCGCGCCGCGCCCACCGGGTTG
>JAQUDN010000155.1 GCA_028685665.1 Burkholderiaceae bacterium
GGTCGTCGCAGCGTTCCAGCCATGGCGTGCCTCCGCACCTGGATTCGCGGACTCCAGGGCACCCAGTGTCCGGCTTTCGGTCTGTGATGGTCTAGGGGGTAACCAGGGTCTGCGCCATTCCTGGACAGGCACCGTCCGGTGCATTGCAAAAAATGGATGAAATGCAGTGAATAGGCTGCAGATAGTGGATATTTTATCTGCGATCGCTTGGGTAAACTGATTTTACCTATTTGGCGAGAGTTGAGATATTAATGGGGTGGCATCAATGGGTTTCTGCCCTTGGCCATTTTGTCAATGGATTGGCTATTTTCTCGTTGCGGTGGTTGAAATAAATATCCAAACGGAGATGCAATGCTTGAAAAGCGAACGACCCAAGAGTGGCAGGACTTTGTGGCCCGTTCTCTGGACTTCCGTCCGGAGGAGGGAGTGTTCCGCGTGGCGCGGCGGATGTACACCGAACCCGAGCTGTTTGATTTGGAAATGGAAATGCTTTTTGAGCGCAGCTGGATTTATGCCTGCCATGAAAGCGAAATTCCGAATCCGCATGATTTCATCACGGTGCAAGCGGGGCGACAGCCCATGATCATCACCCGGGATGGCACGGGTCAGCTCAATGCCCTGGCCAACGCGTGCCAGCACCGAGGGGCCACCCTGACCCGGGTCAGCAAGGGACGGCAGCCTACCTTCACGTGTTCTTTTCATGCCTGGACCTTTCGTTCAGACGGCAAGCTGCTCAAGGTCAAAGCCCCTTCTGAATACCCCGCAGACTTTGATCTGTCTGCGCGCAATCTGAAAAAGGCCCGCATCCAGAGCTACCGGGGCTTCGTGTTCATCAACCTCGACACAGAAGGTTCCGTCGATCTGGACGCGTTCCTGGGCGATGCCCGGGTGTTTCTGGATCTGATGGTCGAGCAGTCGCCGACGGGGGAGCTGGAGGTGTTGCCGGGCAAGGGGCACTACACCTTTGCGGGCAACTGGAAGCTGCAAAATGAAAATGGCCTGGATGGCTACCACGTCAGTACCGTGCACTACAACTACGTGGCCACCGTCAGTCACCGCCAGGAGCTCAATGCCCAGAAAGGGACAGATGCCCACATCACGCTGGATTACCGGAAACTGGGGGCGGGAGATTCGGAAACCGATGACGGATGGTTTTCCTTCCCCCACGGGCACAGCGTTCTGTTCAGTGAAATGCCCAATCCGGAAGTCCGCCCTGGGTACGCCACCATCATGCCGCGGCTGGTGGCGGAGTACGGCCAGAAGAAGGCCGAGTGGATGATGCACCGTCTGCGCAACCTCAACATCTATCCCAGTCTGTTCTTCATGGACCAGATCAGCTCTCAGCTGCGCATCATCCGGCCCGTGGCCTGGAACAAGACCGAGATCATCAGCCAGTGCATCGGTGTGAAAGGAGAGTCCGACACGGACCGTGAAAACCGCATTCGCCAGTTTGAAGATTTCTTCAATGTGTCCGGCATGGGGACCCCCGACGATCTGGTCGAATTCCGCGAAGCGCAGCGAGGTTTTCAGGCACGCCTGGAGCCGTGGAACGATATTTCCCGGGGCCACGAGAAGTGGATCCAGGGCATGACGCCCAATGCCGAAACCCTGGGTATCCAGCCGGTGTTGACCGGCTGCGAATTCACCCACGAAGGGCTGTATTCCAATCAGCATGGGGCGTGGCGCGACACCCTGCTGGCCGGACTGGCCGCCAAGCTTTTGCGTGAACAAGGAGCCTCGTAATGGAGCACAGCCATCGCCTGCAGCAAGGAATCGAACAGTTCCTTTACCGAAAAGCCGATCTCTGTGACAAACGCCAATGGGATGAGTACCTAGGATTGTTTGACGAGCAGGCCGAGTTTCACATTCCGCAGTGGGAGTCCGAGCATGTCTACACCACCGATCCCAAACGGGGGATGTCGATGGTGTATTACGCGAGCCGGGCAGGCCTGGAAGACCGGGTCTACCGGATCCGGACCGGTAAATCCGCCGCTTCGACGCCCCTGCCGCGCACGGTGCACCTGGTCACCAACGTGATCGTGCAAAGTTGCACCGAGACCCAGGTGGATGTCACCGCGAAATGGGTGACCCATTACTATCGCTTCGGCGTGGCCATGGCCTTTTTTGGGGATGTGAGCTACCGGCTCAAGCCGGCCGGGGACCACTGGACGATCTTGCGCAAGCATGTGGTGCTTTTGAACGACACCATCGATTCGGTGCTCGATTTCTACCACGTCTGACCGGGGCTCTTGCCGGCCGTCTTGCCGGGGCGGAGCTTTTAAAAAAACCGCGGTCCATGGCGCGCTGCCGTGGTGGCGCGCATGCGGGGGCAAGCTCTGTGCCCCGTTCCAGGAGATGGATGCCCGTGCGTCCCTTCTGGAGAGGCCGCCTGGCATGCCCCCATCCAAGCGGTCTTGTGGCACGGTGCCGCCTGTCTGGCCGGTGCCGGCATGCGTTTTGGGTATAGAGTGAGTCTCAAACGGTCTTTGCTCTTTGGGTTTATTTGATCAAAGATAAAGACAGATTAAAAATATTCCCGCCCTCAACGTCCAGCCACAACCCTTGGGTCGTTGCCTGGCGGTGGTGGTGCCACAACGGATGCAAAGTCTTTTGCATCCGCCACGGAGACAAGCATGCACAGACAACACATTGGTATCGCGCCAGGCGATACCCCAGGCCAAGCCCTGCCGGGCTGTCGGCCCCCGGTCGCACAAACCCCTGCGCGGCCCTCGCGCTGAGCGGGTCTCCTCTTCCCTTTTCCTCGGTCATTGCACGCCAGCCGCCAGCGAAGCGGTGGTGGCGTTGGCCCGGGCCTACCCGCCATCCGTGGCATTTTCTCGATTGACAACCCCCTGGAGACATCCCATGAACCGTTTAGCACTTTCCCTGCTCATCGCCTCTGCCTTTGCCACCCCTGCCGCGTTTGCGCAGACCACGGGCAAGGTCAAGGTGGGCCTGATGTTGCCCGCCACCGGTACCTTTGCCGCCTTGGGGACCGCCGTTGAAAACGGTTTTCGCCTTTATATCCAGGAGCAGGGGGGCAAGCTGGCCGGCCGTGAGATTGAGTTTGTCAAAGTCGATGATGAGTCGGACCCTGCCAAGGCCACCGACAACGTCAACAAGCTGATCAAGCGGGACAACGTGGATGTGCTGGTTGGTACCGTCCACTCGGGGGTGGCGATGGCCATGGCCCGGGTCGCCAAGGCCACCGGAACGCTCTTGATCGTGCCGAATGCCGGTGCCGATGCCGTCACGGGGGCCATGTGTGCGCCCAATATTTTCCGCAGCTCTTTCTCCAACTGGCAGCCCGGTTACGCCATGGGTGAAGCCATGGCGCAAAAAGGCCACAAGAAAGTGGTCACGATCACCTGGAAGTACGCTGCGGGCGATGAGTCGGTGAACGGTTTCAAGGAAGCCTTCGAAAAGAAGGGCGGCAAGGTGGTCAAAGAGCTGACCCTGCCTTTCCCGAATGTGGAGTTCCAGGCGCTGCTGACCGAAATTGCCTCCACCAAGCCCGACGCCGTCTACACCTTCTTCGCTGGGGGCGGAGCGGTCAAGTTCGTCAAGGACTACGCTGCGGCCGGCCTCAACAAGAGCATTCCGCTGTATGGCGCAGGCTTCCTGACCGACGGCACGCTCGAAGCCCAAGGGGCGGACGCCGAGGGCCTGATGACCACCCTGCATTACGCCGATGGCCTGAACACGCCGCGCGATCAGAGCTTCCGTCTGGCCTATGCCAAGGCCTTCAAGCTGCAACCCGATGTCTATGCCGTGCAGGGCTACGACGCCGCGCAGATCCTGGCGGCGGGCATGAACGCCGTCAAGGGCGACCTGGGCAAGAAGACCGAATTCACCGAAGCGGTGCGCAAGGCAAAAATCGACAGTCCCCGTGGCGTGTTCACCATGTCCAAGTCCCATAACCCGGTGCAGGACATCTACCTGCGCCAGGTCGGCAGCAAGGAAAACAAGGTGATCTCCGTGGCCAGCAAGGCCCTGGTCGATCCCGGTCGCGGTTGCCGCATGTAAGAAGCCGGGTACTTCCTGCCCGTTTTGACAGATCTGTTGCAGCGCGGCGCGCTGCAACACCGACCGAGCCTTGCCGATGGACTTTCCCACTTTTCTCATCCAGTGCCTCAATGCACTGCAGTACGGCCTGCTGCTGTTCCTCGTGGCCTCCGGGCTCACGCTGATTTTCGGCATCATGGGCGTGATCAATCTCGCCCATGGCAGTTTCTACATGATCGGCTCCTACATGGCTTATGCCCTGGCGCCGATCGTCGCAGCAACGTTTGGCGGTGGCTTCTTCTCCACCTTGCTGGTGGGGCTGGTGCTGGGCATCGTGCTCGGGTATCTGCTGGAATGGGCTTTCTTCAGTTTCCTTTACGAGCGTGAGCACTTGCAGCAAGTGCTCATGACCTATGGGCTGATCCTGGTTTTCGAAGAGTTGCGCAGCATCCTGGTGGGTGACGATGTGCACAGCGTGGCGGTGCCGGACTGGTTGTCGGGCAGCCTGGCGCTCGGAGACCTGATGACCTACCCCGTGTACCGCCTGTTCATCTCCGGCGTGTGCCTGGCGCTGGCACTGGGCATGTACCTGGTGTTTTCTCGCACCCGCCTGGGCATGATGATCCGTGCCGGCAGCAACAACCGCGAGATGGTGCAGTCCCTGGGCATCGACATCCAGTTCCTCTACCGCGTGGTGTTTGCCGCCGGCGTGGCGATTGCGGTCCTGGCCGGCATGGTGGCGGCACCGGTGTCTTCCGTCTATCCGGGCATGGGCAACCAGGTGCTCATCATCTGCTTTGTGGTGGTGGTCATTGGGGGCATTGGCTCCATCAAGGGCGCACTGGCTGCGGCCTTGCTGATCGGCGTGGTGGACACCTTTGGCAAGGTGCTTGTGCCGCAGGTTGCGGGGGTGCTGGTGTACGTGCTGATGGCGCTGATCCTGCTGTGGAAACCCGATGGCCTGTTCAAGGCTGGCTGACGAACGGACCTTTGCCATGAATACTTCACAAATGCGTTTCACCGGCGTCGCCCTGGCGGCTCTGGCTTTCTATCCCCTGGTGGCGGGCAGTTTCGGCCTGGACCTGGTCAGCAAGATCATGGTCTATGCCATCCTGGCCCTGAGTCTGGAATTGTTGGTGGGCACGACCGGCCTGGTCTGCTTTGGCCAGGCGGCGTTCTTCGGCATTGGCGCCTATGCCGCCGTGCAGTTGACGCCTGCCGATGCGCCCGTTTCGCTGTTCTGGCTGCTGCCCGCCAGCGTGCTGGCGGCCGCGGCGTTCGCCCTGGTGATGGGCGCCTTGTCCCTGCGCACCAAGGGGGTCTACTTCATCATGGTCACGCTGGCCTTTGCCCAGATGGCCTATTACGTGGTCCACGATACCCCGCTGGGCGGCGGGACCGATGGGATTTACCTGAACCAGCTGCCCACGGTCATGGCCGACATCGATCTGGGCAAGCCCACGGTGCTGTATGGCCTGGTGCTGGTCAGCCTGGCCCTGGTCTTGGGCTTTCTGGCGCTGCTGCAGCGCTCGCGCTTTGGTCGTGCCTTGGCCGGCATTCGCGTCAATGAGCAGCGCATGCGCGCCACGGGCTTTTCCACCTACCCCTACAAGCTGGCCGCCTTTGTCATCTCGGGCGGTATCGCGGGCTATGCCGGCTTCCTGTTTGCCCTCAAGGACGGTTTTGTCAACCCGGAGCTGATGAGCTGGCATCTGTCGGGGGCCTTGTTGATCATGATCATCCTGGGCGGGCTGGGCCATTTGCATGGTGCTTTGATCGGCGCCTTTGCATTCACGCTGCTGCAGGAGCTGTTCAAGTCCGAGGCCATCTTTGGCGATTTCGCCAAGCACTGGCACCTGGGGCTGGGCCTGACGATCATCGCCAGCGTGGCGCTGCTGCCGAAAGGGCTGGTGGGCATCCCCCACCAGGTACGCGAACGCCTGATGGGCAAAAACAACGCCAATGACGAACCTGCGCTGGAGACTTCCCATGGCCAAGAATGACGTGCTGCTGCGCGCAACCGACATCACCCGCCGCTGGGGCGGCCTGGTGGCCGTCAACAAGGTCTCGCTGGAGCTGCTGCGTGGCACGGTCCACGCGGTGATCGGCACCAATGGGGCGGGCAAGTCCACCCTGATCAACATCTTGTCGGGGGAAATCCCGCCTTCCGACGGCAAGGTCGAGCTGCAGGGGCAGGATGTCACGGCCTGGACGCAGCCCAGCCGGGCCCGGGCGGGTCTGGGGCGCAGTTACCAGCGCAACACGATCTACCCCAGTTTCAGCGTGTTCGAGAACTGCCGCCTGGCCGCCCAGGCGCGCACGCCGAAACCCTGGTTCTGGTGGCAGGACGCCCAGCGATGCCAGGCCAGTACCGAGGCCGCCCGCGCTTCGGCGGCACGCGCCGGCCTCGACGGCCTCCTGGACCGGGAGGCCGGCCTGCTGTCCCATGGCCAGAAGCGCCAATTGGAAATCGCCATGTGCCTGGCCACGGCGCCGGAAGTCCTGTTGCTCGACGAACCCCTGGCAGGGATGGGCGCCGAGGAAACCGAGCGCATGCTGGCCCTGCTGGCCGATCTGAAGAAAGGCCACGCCATCATGCTCGTCGAGCATGACATGGACGCCGTCTTCCGCATTGCCGATCACATCACGGTCATGGTCAACGGTTCCGTGATTGCGCATGGCACGCCAGACCATATCCGTAACAGCCAAGAAGTCCAGGATGCTTACCTGGGGAGCCATTGACATGCTGGACAAAGAACTGATTCTGGAAGCCCATGGCGTCCACGCCTGGTATGGCACCAGCCACATCCTGCACGGCATCGACCTGCAGATCCGGCGTGGTGAAACCCTGGGCCTGATGGGGCGCAATGGCATGGGCAAGAGCACCCTGATCCGGGCGCTGCTGGGCCATGTCAAACAAAGGGACGGTCAGATTGCCGTGCTCGGGCAGGACGCTTCACAGGCGCAGCCCCATGAGGTGTCTCGCATGGGCATTGCCTATGTGCCCGAGGGGCGGGGGGTGTTTACCAACCTGAGCGTGCGTGAGAACCTGGTCATGGCCGCGCGCGGCAGCCGCACCGGACGCAACGACTGGACCTACGAGCGCGTGCTGGACACCTTTCCACGCCTGAAGGAGCGCCTGACCAACCTCGGCGGCCAGCTGTCGGGTGGGGAGCAGCAGATGCTGTCGATCGGCCGGGCGCTGATGACCCACCCCGAACTGATCATCCTGGACGAAGCCACCGAGGGCCTTGCGCCCTTGATCGTGGCCGACATCTGGCGCGTGATTGGCGACATCCGTGCCAGCGGTATCGCCACCCTGATCGTGGACCGCGACTACCGCAAGGTCCTGGCCCAATCGGACCGGGCCCTTGTGCTGCAAAAAGGCGTGGCCGTGCTGCAAGGCACGGCGCAAGAGGTCGCCCAGAGCCCGCAGCTGTCGGGGTACCTCGGGATTTAAGCCCCCACGCCCCCCGGAGCGACGGCGCCGGCTTGCTCGGGGGCGGTGGGGCCCGCCGCCTCAGGCCTCTCGTTGGTAATGCGCCACCAGCGTGTCGATCAGGTCCAGCGCGTAAGCCGGCAGCCGGTCTTTGTCGCGCACCAGGATGTAGCGTTCGCGGACGCTCCAGGCATCGGTCAGTTCGACCAGGGCCAGCTCCATGCTGCCCTGGTTGCGCCGGGCCGCGCTTTCCGGAACGATGCCCACCCCAACCCCCGCGCCAATCATCCGGCACATGGCATCGAAGCTGGACAGCTGGATGCGCAGCTTCAAGGGTTTGCCGAGCTTTTCGGTCACCTGCGCCAGAAACGTCTGCAAGGTGCTGCCGTGGTGCATGCCCACATGGTCCTGGTCCAAGGTTTCTGCAAAA
>JAQUDN010000156.1 GCA_028685665.1 Burkholderiaceae bacterium
GGCTGGCGCACGATGGCGCGGCCCATGGCCACGCGCTGGCGCTGTCCGCCCGAGAGCTCGCGCGGCTTGCGCTCCAGCAAAGGGCCCAGTTCCAGGATCTGGGCCGCCTTGTCCACGCGCACCTTGATCTCAGCCAGGGGGACCTTCTTGATCTTGAGTCCATAAGCCATGTTGTCGAACACGCTCATGTGCGGGTAGAGCGCGTAGTTCTGGAAGACCATGGCGATGTCGCGCTCGGCCGGTTCCAGGTGGTTGACCACCCGCGGGCCAATGGCGATGGTGCCATCGGAGACTTCTTCCAGGCCGGCCACCATGCGCAGCAGGGTGGATTTGCCACAGCCCGAGGGACCGACGATGACGATGAACTCGCCGTCCTGGATTTCGGCGTTGACGCCATGCAGCACCGGGACCGCCTTGGGGCCGTGGCCGTAGCGCTTGACGAGTTGGCGCAAAGAAATGGATGCCATAGTGCTCTTGAATAGATAGCTGTCAGCGCTGGATAGGAAAGGGCTGGAGGCTGTTTTGGCTTATTTTTCGGTGTCCACCAGGCCCTTGACGAACCACTTCTGCATCAGCACCACGACCAGGGTGGGCGGCAGCATGGCCAGGAGGGCGGTGGCCATGACCACGTTCCACTCGTTGGCCGCATCGCCGCCGGCAATCATGCGCTTGATGCCGATCACCACGGGGTACATGTCTTCGCTGGTGGTCATCAAGAGGGGCCACAAATACTGGTTCCAGCCATAGATGAACTGGATGACGAACAGCGCGGCGATCGAGGTCTGGGACAGCGGTACCAGCACGTCCCGGAAAAAGCGCAGGGGGCCGGCGCCGTCCATGCGCGCGGCTTCCACCAGCTCGTCGGGCACCGACAGAAAGAACTGGCGGAACAGGAAGGTCGCCGTGGCCGAAGCGATCAAGGGCAGGGTCAGCCCCCCGTAGGTGTTGAGCAGGCCCAGATCGGCCACCACCTTGTAGGTCGGCAGGATGCGCACCTCGACCGGCAGCATCAAGGTCAGGAAGATGGCCCAGAAGCACAGCATCTTGAACGGAAAGCGGAAGTACACGATCGCAAACGCCGACAGCAGCGAGATGGCGATCTTGCCCACCGTGATGACCATGGCCGTCACAAAGCTCACCCACAGCATGTGGGCCACGTTGGTGTGGGAGCCCAGCTGGCCCGCGCCGAACAGCGCGGCCTGGTAGTTGGCCGCCATTTCCCGGCCGGGCAGCAAAGGCATGGGGGCCTGGACGATGTCTGCGGCCGAGTGCGTCGAGGCCACCAGGGCCAGGTACAGGGGGAAGGCCACCACCGCCACGCCGAGAACCATCACGGCGTGCGACAGCAGGGTGAGCCAGGGGCTGCGGTCAACCATGGGCGGCCTCTTGCATGTCGAACGGGCCAGGCGGGTTCCGCGCAAGGGCGGGCATCGGGGAGGGCATCAGTACTGCACTTTCTTTTCGACATAGCGGAACTGCACCACGGTCAGTGCGACGACGATGCCCATCAGGACCACCGACTGCGCGGCCGATCCGCCCAGGTCGAGCGCCTTGAAACCGTCCAGAAACACCTTGTAGACCAGGATGGTGGTCGATTGGCCCGGGCCGCCGCTGGTCATCGCGTCGATGATGCCGAAGGTCTCAAAAAAGGCATAGACGATGTTGATCACCAGCAGAAAGAAGGTGGTGGGCGACAGCAGCGGCAGCTGGATGTTCCAGAACCGGCGCCAGGGTCCGGCGCCGTCGATGGACGCGGCCTCGATCAGCGACTTGGGAATGGACTGCAGTCCGGCCAGGAAGAACAGGAAGTTGTAGGAAATCTGCTTCCACACCGAGGCGGCGACGATCAGGCCCATGGCCTGGTTTTCGTTCATCAGGTGGTTCCAGCCGTAACCCAGCCGGCCCAGGAAATGCGACACCACCCCCAGCGAGGGCGAAAACATGAAGAGCCACAGCACCCCGGCAATCACGGGCGCCACCGCGTAGGGGACGATCAGCAGGGTTTTGTAGAGCATGGCGCCGCGCACGATGCGGTCGGCAAAAATCGCCAGCACCAGGGACACCCCGATGCCAATGGCCGCCACCAGCACCGAAAACAGGGCGGTGCGGTGAAACGCGTTCAGGTAACTGGCATCGTTCAGCAGGTGGCGGAAGTTGTCCAGGCCCACCCACTCGCGGGACATGCCAAAGGCGTCCTCGACGTGCAAGGACTGCAGCACCGCCTGGCTGGCGGGCCAGAAAAAGAAGACGCCAACGATCAGGAGCTGGGGTGTCAGCAGCAGCCAGGGCAGCCATCGGGCGCGGAAAAGAACGCGTTTTTCCATGGGGATTCACCGCTTTGGGCGCAAAGCCGCCCCGCGGCGAGCCGACGGGGCGGTTCCTTGCTTACTTGCCCTTGTTGGCATTTTCAAAGCGGGCCAGCAGTTCGTTGCCACGCGTGACGATGGAATCCAGGGCGTCCTGGGCCGACTTCTTGCCGGACCAGACCTGTTCCATTTCCTCGTCCTCGATGGTGCGGATCTGCACATAGTTGCCCAGGCGGATGCCGCGCGACTTGTCGGTCACCTTGCGCACCATCTGCTGCACGGCCACGTCGGTGCCGGGGTTCTTTTGGTAGTAGCCCGATTTGTCGGTCAGGTCGTAGGCGGCCAGGGTGATGGGCAGGTAGCCGGTGCGCTGGTGGCTGGCGGCCTGCACCTTGGTTTGCGACAGGAAATCAAAGAATTTGGCCACGCCCTGGTATTCGGCAGGCTTCTTGCCGGCCATGACCCACAGCGAGGCGCCGCCGATCACGGTGTTCTGCGGCGCACCCTTGGCGTCGGCGTAGTAGGGCAGGGGGGCGATGGCGTAGGCGAACTTGGCGTTCTTGGCCACGTCGCCATAGAAGCCCGACGAGGTCTGGATCATGGCGCACTCGCCCGCCGTGAACGAGGCCTGGGCCGTGGAGCCCCGGCCCTTGTAGACGAACTCACCCGCCTTGGCGGCCTGGGACAGGTTCTCGATGTGGCGCACGTGCAGCGGCGAATTGATCTTCAGGCGCGCCTTGTAGCCGTCCTTGGACAGGCCGTTTTGCTCGGTCGCGAACTCCACGTTGTGCCAGGCCGAGAAGGATTCGAGCTGCGTCCAGCCCATCCAGGCCAGCGTCATGGGGCAGCTGTGGCCGCTGGCCTTGAGCTTCTTGGCGGCTTCGAACACTTCGGGCCAGGTGGTTGGCGCCTTGTCGGCGTTCAGGCCGGCCTTCTTGAAGGCGTCCTTGTTGTAATAGAAAACGGTGGTGGAGCTGTTGAACGGAAAGCTCAGCATCTGGCCATTGGGGGCCGTGTAGTAGCCCGCCACGGCGGGGATATAAGCCTTGGGGTCGAAGGCCAGGCCGGCATCCTGCATCACCTTGCCCACGGGCACGGTGGCCCCCTTGCTGGCCATCATGGTGGCGGTGCCCACTTCAAACACCTGCAGGATGTGCGGCGCGTTGCCCGAGCGGAAGGCGGCAATCGCGGCGGTCATGTTTTCGTCGTACGTGCCCTTGTAGGTGGGCACCACTTTGAACTCTTTCTGGCTCTCGTTGAATTGCTTGGCCAGGTCGGTGACCCACTCGTTGTTCACGGCAGTCATGGCATGCCACCACTGGATTTCGGTCTGGGCCTGAACGGCGGCCGTAGAGGCGGCCAGGGCGGCCGCCAGGGCGAGGTGCTGAACTTTCATGGGGAATTCTCCGGGAGTGACGGGTGCGCAAAGGGCGGATGCTAGGCGGCGCACATGTCAGAAAAATGTATTTTTCCGTCCGAAGGGGTTTTTCGGCCTGGGGATAAACCCGTGCCCTGTGCGCCATGCACGCCCCGGAACGCTGCGCAAGCCCTGCCGGGTGCACCGAGGGCGGGCTGGGCTCTGCCCAGTATCCGCATCGCCTGTGGTTGATTGGACACCGGCATAAAATCGCAGTCCCAAGACTCATGGGCGCACAACGCCCACCCCAGGTCTCCTCCATGAATGCTCCGATTGCGTTGGCCGCCCTGCAGAACCTGGCCCCCGAGCCTGTCCGTCTGCGCGAAATTCCCTACAACTACACCTCGTTCTCCGACCGGGAGATCGTGATTCGCCTGCTGGGGTCTCCCGCCTGGGATGTGCTGGACCAGCTGCGCAAAGAGCGCCGCACCGGCCGTTCGGCCCGCATGCTCTATGAAGTGCTGGGCGATATCTGGGTCGTGCAGCGCAATCCCTACCTGCAGGACGACCTGCTGGACAACCCCGCGCGCCGCAAGCTGCTCGTCGATGCCCTGCAGCACCGCCTGGGCGAGATCGAGAAACGGCGCACCCCGGCCGACGACGCCGAGCGCGACCGCCTGGTCGGTGAGCTGGTCACCATGGCACGTGGCGCCGTGGCGGCCTTCGATGCCAAGTTCGAGCAGTCGGCTGCCCTGCGCCGCCAGGTCAAGAAGACCCTGGGCCGCCTGACGGCCCGGGACAATATCAAGTTCGACGGCCTGTCGCGCGTCAGCCACGTGACCGACGCCACCGACTGGCGCGTGGAATACCCCTTCGTCGTGCTCACCCCGGACACCGAGGTCGAGATGGCGGCCCTCGTCAAGGGCTGTATCGAGTTGGGCCTGACCATCATTCCGCGTGGAGGCGGCACGGGCTACACCGGCGGCGCCATTCCGCTGACCTGGAAGAGCGTGGTGATCAACACCGAAAAGCTCGAAGCCATGACCGAGGTCGAAATGCGCCGTCTGCCGGGCATGGACCGCGACGTGGGCACCGTCTGGACCGAGGCGGGCGTGGTGACGCAGCGCGTCGCCGACGCCGCCGAGCGCGCAGGCTTTGTGTTCGCGGTCGATCCGACCAGCGCCGAGGCCTCGTGCATTGGCGGCAACATCGCCATGAACGCGGGCGGCAAGAAAGCCGTGCTGTGGGGTACGGCGCTCGACAACCTGGCCAGCTGGCGCATGGTGACGCCCCAGGCGCAGTGGCTCGAAGTCACGCGCCTGGACCACAACATGGGCAAGATCCATGACGCCGCAGTGGCCAGCTTCGAGCTCCAGTATTTCGAAGCCGATGGCAAAACCCCGGTCCGCACGGAGCGCCTGGACATTCCGGGCCGCATCTTCCGCAAGGAAGGCCTGGGCAAGGATGTGACCGACAAATTTCTCGCCGGCCTGCCCGGCATCCAGAAAGAGGGTTGCGACGGCCTGATCACCAGCGCGCGCTGGGTGGTGCACCGCATGCCCGAGCACACGCGCACCGTGTGCCTGGAGTTCTTTGGCAATGCCAAGGATGCCGTGCCCAGCATCGTCGAGATCAAGGACTTCATGTTCGCCGAGCAAAAACGCTCGGGCGTGCTGCTGGCCGGGCTGGAGCACCTGGACGACCGCTACCTCAAGGCCGTGGGCTACACCACCAAGTCGAAAAAGCACGGTGGGCTGCCCAAGATGGTGCTGTTTGGCGACATTGCCGGCGACAACGCCGACGATGTGGCCCGCGTGACCAGTGAAGTCGTGCGCCTGGCCAATTCGCGCAGCGGCGAAGGGTTTGTCGCCATCAGCCCCGAGGCCCGCAAGAAGTTCTGGGCCGATCGCAAGCGCACGGCGGCCATTTCGCGCCACACCAACGCCTTCAAGATCAACGAAGACGTGGTGATTCCCCTGCCGCGCATGGCCGAATACACCGACGGCATCGAGCGCATCAACATCGAGCTTTCGCTGCGCAACAAGATCAAGCTGGCCCACGAACTCGAAGCCTTCTTCAGCCGGGGCAACCTCCCCCTGGGCAAGCACGACGACAGCGAGATTCCGGCGGCGGAGTTGCTGGAAGACCGCGTGGCCCAGGCCCTGGCGGTGGTGCGCGAGGTGCGCGCTCTGTGGGCCGGATGGTTGCGCGACGTGGACACCCTGTTCCCGCAGCTGCAGGACCACAGCCTGCGGGCCAGCTGGAAGACCCAGATCCGCGAGAAGCTGCAGGACATCTTCACCGGCCTGGCCTTCCAGCCCATCCTGGGCGAATGCAACGCCATTCACCAGCGCGTGCTCAAGGGCCGGGTCTGGGTGGCGCTGCACATGCACGCCGGCGATGGCAATGTGCACACCAACATCCCCGTCAACAGCGACGACTACGAGATGCTGCAGGCCGCGCACGAGGCGGTCGAACGCATCATGGTGCTGGCCCGCAGCCTGAACGGCGTGATTTCGGGCGAGCACGGCATCGGCATCACCAAGCTGGAGTTCCTGACCGACGAGGAGCTGCGTCCCTTTGCGGAATACAAGCAGAAGATCGACCCCGAAGGGCGTTTCAACAAGGGTAAGTTGCTCCGAAATAAGGAGCATCCTGCGCAAGGCAGTCAAGCTTCGGGGGCTTATTTGCCTGCAGGTTCTGCCGAGCCCGTGCTCCATGCCGATCTGACCAACGCCTACACCCCGAGCTTTGGCTTGATGGGCCACGAGTCGCTGATCATGCAGCAGAGCGACATCGGCGCGATTGCCGACAGCGTCAAGGACTGCCTGCGCTGCGGCAAGTGCAAACCCGTGTGCTCGACCCATGTGCCGCGCGCCAATTTGCTGTACTCCCCGCGCAACAAGATCCTGGCGACTTCGCTGCTGGTCGAGGCCTTCCTCTACGAAGAGCAGACGCGCCGTGGCGTGTCGATCAAGCACTGGCAGGAATTTGAAGACGTGGCCGACCACTGCACCGTCTGCCACAAGTGCGAAAGCCCCTGCCCGGTGAAGATCGACTTTGGCGACGTCACCATGAACATGCGCAACCTGCTGCGCAAGATGGGCAAGAAGAGCTTCCGTCCTGGCAACGCCTTGGCCATGACCATGCTGAATGCGACCAATCCGGACACCATCAAGCTGCTGCGTTCGGCGATGGTGGGCGTGGGCTTCAAGGCCCAGCGCATTGCCGTGGACCTGTTGCGCAAGGTCGGGCGCAAGCAGACGCTCAAGCCGCCGGCGACGGTGGGCACCGCGCCGATCAAGGAGCAGGTGATTCACTTCATCAACAAAAAGCTCCCGGGTGGCTTGCCCAAGCAGACCGCGCGCGCGCTGCTGGACATCGAGAACAAGGACTACGTCCCCATCATCCGCAACCCGCAGGCCACCACGGCCGATACCGAGGCCGTGTTCTATTTCCCCGGTTGTGGTTCGGAGCGCCTGTTCAGCCAGGTGGGCCTGGCCACGCAGGCCATGCTCTGGCATGCGGGCGTGCAGACCGTGCTGCCCCCGGGCTACCTCTGCTGCGGCTATCCCCAGCGGGGCTCGGGCCAGTTCGACAAGGCCGAGAAGATGATCACCGACAACCGCGTGCTGTTCCACCGGGTGGCCAATACGCTGAACTACCTCGACATCAAGACGGTGGTGGTGAGCTGCGGCACCTGCTACGACCAGTTGCAGGGCTATGAATTTGACAAGATCTTCCCGGGCAGCCGCATCATCGACATCCACGAGTACCTGCTGGAAAAGGGCATCCAGCTCGAAGGCAAGGGCGCTTATCTTTACCACGAGCCTTGCCACAACCCGATGAAGCTGCAGGACTCGCTCAAGACCGTGAAGGCGCTGGTCGGCGAGCAGGTGCTCAAGAGCGACCGCTGCTGCGGCGAGTCGGGCACCCTGGGCGTCACGCGCCCGGATGTCTCGACCCAGGTGCGCTTCCGCAAGGAAGAGGAAATCCGCAAGGGAGAGACAGCCCTGCGGGCGGTGATGCAGGCCACGGGCACCAGCCCGGGCAAGGTGGCCGCCCAGGACAATATCAAGATCCTGACCAGCTGCCCCAGCTGCCTGCAAGGCCTGAC
>JAQUDN010000014.1 GCA_028685665.1 Burkholderiaceae bacterium
CCGCCCCGAGCGGCGCTGGAAAGTCCAGCCTGGTCAAAGCCCTTCTGGAACTGGACGCCCAAGTTCACCCCTCGGTGTCCCACACCAGGCGCGCGCCCCGAGGCCAGGAAAAGCACGGCCGGGAATACTTTTTTGCCTCGGCCTCCGAATTTGACGCCATGGTCCAAGCCAATGCCTTTGTCGAATGGGCCCATGTCCACGGCAACCGCTATGGCACATCCAAACATGCCATCGAGGAACGGATTGCCCAGGGCGTGGATGTGATTCTGGAAATCGACTTCCAGGGCGCTCTGCAGGTCCGAGAAGCCTTCGCCAATGCCGTCCTGGTGTTCATCCTGCCGCCCAGCTGGGAAGAATTGCGCTCGCGCCTGGAACGCCGTGGCGAAGACACCCCGGACGTCATCGCCACCCGGCTGCAGAACGCGGCCACAGAGATGGCACAGGTCGGCAAATTCGACTTCGTTATAATCAATGAGTTGTTTGAGCGCGCGCTTTTCGATCTAAAAGCCGTAGTTCACGCCCAGCGACTCAAGTACGCCGCCCAGCGCCGCGCCCGTGCTGACATCTTTCAGTCGCTCAATATCACCTGAATTCCCGGAGAAAAACGATGGCACGCATCACCGTAGAAGACTGTCTGGAAAAAATCCCCAACCGTTTCCAGCTCGTTCTGGCCGCCACCTATCGTGCCCGCATGCTCAGCCAAGGCCATGCCCCCCGCATCGAAAGCCGCAACAAGCCTGCCGTGACGGCTCTGCGGGAAATCGCCGAAGGCAAGGTCGGGCTGGAAATGCTGAAGAAGGTTCCTGGTTGAAGCCACTGCATCACCAGCCTCTCCATGGAGCACCGCCGCGCGGTGCTTTTTTTTCGCCCTGCCAGATAGCCGGGCACGACCGCGCTACATTTAAGAGATGAACGCGGTGCTCCATTCACCCCCAGCCCCCTCCCAGCCCCGACCCGGCAACGGACCGGTCTCTGCTAGCGCAGCCGCAGCCAACGCAGCAGCGGCAAGCTTTGCGGCGCTGATGGAAAAGCTCGATTACCTCGACCCCGCCAGCATCTCGCAAGTCAAGCAGGCCTACCGCTTTGCGGATGCTGCCCACCTGGGTCAGTTGCGCAACAGCGGCGAGCCGTACATCACGCACCCGATTGCCGTAACGGCTCTGTGCGCCACCTGGAAGCTGGATGCGCAAGCCTTGATGGCCGCCTTGTTGCACGACGCCATGTAAGACTGCGGCGTGACCAAGGCCGATCTGATCGATCGCTTTGGCGCCCCCGTCGCCGAACTGGTGGATGGACTCACCAAGCTGGACAAGCTGCAATTCAACACCCGGGAAGAGAACCAGGCCGAATCCTTCCGGAAGATGCTGCTGGCCATGGCCCGTGACGTGCGGGTCATCCTGATCAAGCTGGCCGATCGTACGCACAATATGCGCACGCTCTCGGACATGCCGCGCAGCAAGTGGGGGCGCATTTCTTCTGAAACGCTGGAAATTTACGCACCCATCGCGCACCGCCTCGGACTGAACCAGACCTACCGCGAATTGCAGGATCTGGCCTTTCGGCACCTGCACCCCTGGCGTTACGCCACCCTGTCCAAGGCCATCCAGAAATCACGCAATCGCCGACGCGATCTCCTCCAGAAAGTCCAAACCGACGTAGATGCAGCTTTCGCGAAAATTGGCATGAAAGTGCGCCTGGCAGGCCGCGAAAAGACCCTGTACGCCATCTATCAGAAAATGGACATGAAGCACCTGAGTTTTGCCCAGGTGACCGATATGTATGGATTCAGGGTCATTGTCCCCACGATCACCGATTGCTACACCGCACTGGGTGTTCTGCACCAGATGTTCAAACCGGTGCCGGGCAAGTTCAAGGACCATATCGCCATCGCCAAGCTCAATGGTTATCAATCGCTGCACACCACTTTGGTAGGGCCTTCGGGGATCAATATTGAATTCCAGATGCGCACAGAAGAAATGCACGTGGTGGCAGAAGCGGGCGTCGCAGCACACTGGCTTTACAAAGCCCAAAATGCGGACGGCAAGTCTGCAGAGCGACTGGGAACCAAATGGCTACAGTCCCTGCTCGACATTCAGAACGAAACGCGGGATGCGGCCGAGTTCTGGGACCACGTCAAGGTGGATCTGTTTCCCGATGCGGTGTACGTCTTTACCCCCAAGAGCCAAATCATGGCCCTTCCGCGGGGAGCAACGGTGGTGGACTTTGCGTATGCCATCCACAGCAATGTAGGGAATCGGGCCACCACCGCAAAAATCAACAACGAGCAGGTTCCTCTGCGAACAGAACTGAAAAATGGTGATGTCGTAGAAATCGCAACCGACCCTGTGTCGACACCCAACCCCGCCTGGCTGGGATTTGTGCGCACAGGACGTGCACGCTCCAAGATTCGCCATTATCTGAAAACGCTGGCGCACACAGAGTCCGAGGGTTTGGGCGAAAAACTGCTGACCCAGGCCATACGCGCGGAAGGCCTGGAACAATTGCCGCCACTCGACCCCGAGAACCATGCGCTTTGGGACAAACTGCTGCGCTTCACAGGCAACAGAACCCGCAGCGAGCTCATGACAGATCTGGGCCTGGGCAAACGGATTGCCAGCATTGTGGCCAAACGACTTATGGTGCTGATGTCTGAAAACGGACATCGCCCTGATGCGCTCCTGATGACGCGCGAACGCTACACCTCCCACGAAACCCTGTCCCAAGGTGCCGTGACACTCGACGGCAGCGAGAATGCCTCAGTGCAGTATGCGCCTTGCTGCAGGCCTGTTCCCGGCGACAGCATTGTGGGCTATCTGGGCAGAGGGGAAGGACTCGTCGTTCACACAGCGCAATGCAATGTCGCCAAACGCCTTCAGCACAAAGACAGTGAGCGGTTCATTGCCGTGGATTGGTCTGAAGAACCGACGCGACTGTTTGAGACCGGCATTGTGGTAACCGTCAGCAATGGCAAAGGCGTCCTGGCACGCGTTGCGGCCGATCTGGCCCATGCGGAGGCGGATATCACCCACGTTGACATGGATGACGAGGTGACGCTGGACACGGCAGATCTGCGTTTTGTGATTGCCGTCCGTGATCAAGCACACCTGGAAACCGCGCTGCGCAACCTCCGCAGAACGCAATCCGTCATTCGCGCAGAGCGCACCATGCCCCAAGCATGACATCCAGAAGCGCATGCCTTGCGGATCAGGTGGCCGGCAACACCTGCTCTGCATAATTCACACGAAGCACCTCTAAAGTACGTACCCCGCCCGGGGTGGGCAAACGCACTTCGTCCCCGACTTTGGACTTCAGCAATGCACGGGCCACAGGAGACACCCAACTGACCTGGCCTCGTTGAGTGTCCGCCTCATCAATGCCGACGATCGTGATCGTGTATGCCGCCCCCTCGCCATCCATATAGGTCACCGACGCACCAAAGAACACTTGATCGCTACCTGCGTGGATGCCTGGATCCACGACTTCGGCGATCTCAAGCCTTTTGGTCAAGAACCGAATGCGGCGATCAATTTCACGCAAGCGCTTTTTGGCATACAGGTAATCCCCGTTCTCGGACCGGTCTCCATTGCTCGCAGCCCAGTGAACGACATCCACCACCTGGGGACGGTCCACATCGATCAATTGGAGCAAGGCAGACCGTAAAGACGCGTACCCCTGGGGAGTGATGTAGTTCTTATCACCCGCAGCCTGTGCAGAAAAATGGGGAGGCTCATCCTCTGGGTGGGTGAATTCATTCGCCGTGAATTCCTTGCGCATAGAGCGAACTCCCCAGAACACGCGCAACGCGCTTAGAAAATGAAAAAGCCTGCAGCTTTTGGCTGCAGGCTTCTAACATTGGTGCGGCTGGCAGGAATCGAACCCACGACCCCTTGGTTCGTAGCCAAGTACTCTATCCAGCTGAGCTACAGCCGCTAAGCTTCGTATTGTAGCACACTTTTTGTCGCGTGATTTTTATTTTATCACTTACCAAAACATTGCGCGCTTCGAAACTTCAAGAATTATAACGCACTTTGGTTCAAAACTTATTGAACCTCTGTTCATACCTTAAAAAACTTCTGTAGCACGCCGCTGGTTGGATACATATCTTCCGAGCATGTTCATCCACAGACGTCTTTTCAGAGAAGCGGTACGTTGCATCCCTTGGTAGGGCGTGAGGGACTTGAACCCGCGACCAAAGGATTATGAGTCCTCTGCTCTAACCAACTGAGCTAACGCCCCGAACCATCCACCGATTGTAATCGGCGTTGTCCATCCAATGGCCAGGGAAACAAGGACGGTGTCCACACCGACGTCTATGGGCAAGATGGTGCAGGCGACCAATGAGGCAGCATCAGTCAGCGGAGATGCACATACAGCCCAGAACACTGTAGCGCTACCGCTCGCAACACCACAGCTTATTTACGATGGCTCAGGGCGTTCGAAACCAGCTTTGATGTGATGTCCACAATCTGGATCATCCGATCGTATGGCATGCGTGTGGGGCCAATCACGCCCAAGGTACCGACCACTTTCCCGTCCACCTCATAAGGCGCGCTGACAACGGACAACTCTTCGAAAGGAACGATCTGGCTCTCGCCCCCGATATAAATTCGGACCCCCTCTGCCTGGCTGGAAACATCAAGGAGACGCAGAATCTGGGTTTTCTGCTCGAACAGGTCAAACGCTCGGCGCAGATTCCCCATATCACTGGAAAAGTCGCTGACCGACAACAAATTGCGCTCGCCTGAGATCACGACCTCGTCCTGGGCCTCAGAAAAAGCATCGGAACTCGCAGCGACAGCCGCTCGCATCAGGGAGGCAACCTCTTCTCGCAGCGTATCCACTTCCAGCTTCAGCTTCTCGCGGACTTGCTCCATCGCCAAGCCCACATAGTGAGCATTCAAGAAATTAGCGGCTTCGACCAGCTGTGACGGCGAATAGTCAATATCGGTGAAGATGACCCGGTTCTGCACATCGCCCTCTGGAGAAACGATGATCACCAGAAAGCGGCGTTCGGAAAGCCGCAAAAACTCTATGTGGCGAAAAATAGAGGGGCGACGAGGCGCCATCACCACCCCAACAAAATGCGATAAGTTCGACAGGAGTTGGGCTGCATTGGCAATGACTTTCTGCGGTTGCTCCGCCACCAACTGCGAGGGAAGCAAAGCTCCCTTTTGAACCGTCAACATCGTATCGACAAACAAGCGATACCCACGTGCAGTTGGAACACGTCCTGCCGAGGTATGGGGACTGACAATCAAGCCCAACTCTTCAAGATCGGCCATGACGTTGCGGATCGTCGCTGGCGACAACTCAAGACCTGACGCACGTGACAGGGTTCGAGAACCAACAGGCTGACCGTCAGCAATATATCGTTCAATCAACGCTTTCAGCAACAACTTGGCACGATCATCTAGCATCGAATAATTTTAGTGATGTAATTTCACGATGAAGTCTACTTTCCGTCACGTTGCGCTTATCGGCAAGTACCAGGCAACTGCGTCTGGAACCATGGCTGATGGTTCTCGCCAGGCACTTGAAGACATTGCACATTTTTTGTCGCGCCGCGGCTGCGAGGTAGTTTTGGAGGCGGAGACTGCAGCCAACATGGGCCTGGCTCGCTATCCGGCGATGGATGTCGATGCTATAGGAACCCATTGTGATCTTGGCTTGGTTGTTGGTGGCGATGGGACGATGCTGGGCATAGCTCGCAGGCTAGCAAGCTTTGGAACTCCATTGATAGGCATCAACCAAGGCAGATTGGGTTTTATCACGGATATACCATTGGATGACTACGCATCCAAGCTGACCCCGATGCTGGATGGGGAGTACGAAGAAGATTCACGCCCACTGATGCACGCACGGGTCATTCGAGGCGGAAAGACTGTCTTTGAAGCGCTTGCCATGAACGACGTCGTTGTCAATCGTGGTGCGACCTCCGGAATGGTCGAACTGCGCGTGGAAGTGGATGGCCATTTCGTGGCCAATCAACGGGCAGATGGACTCATCATTGCCTCACCCACAGGATCGACGGCTTATGCGTTGTCCGCAGGTGGGCCCATGTTGCACCCCTCAATTCCTGGCTGGGTCCTGGTTCCTATTGCGCCGCACACCTTATCCAACCGGCCGATCGTTCTGTCCGATGCCGCCGAGATTGCGATTGAGGTTGTGAATGGCAGGGATGCGAGTGCCAACTTCGACATGCAGTCACTGGCCTCCCTGCTCCATGGAGACAGAATCATCGTTCAACGCTCTGAACACAGCGTCCGCTTTCTGCATCCGCCCGGTTGGAATTACTTCGCAACGCTACGCAAAAAATTACGATGGAATGAAGGAGGCTCGTAGACATGGCACTGAAGCGAATCACCTTGCGGGACTTCGTGATTGTCCAAGTGCTTGAGCTAGATCTGAAGACAGGATTTACCGCACTCACAGGAGAAACCGGCGCAGGAAAATCCATTCTCATTGATGCGCTGCAATTGGTATTGGGGTCTCGGGGAGATGCGGGTCTGATCCGTGAAGGCACGTCCCGAACAGACATCTGCGCAGAATTTGATTGCCCCGCGAACGCGAGGCCCTGGCTGGAGTATTCAGGCATTGAGGCCGATAGCGTTCTCCTCATGCGCCGAACGATGGATGTGCAAGGCAAAAGTCGCGCCTGGATCAACGGGACTCCGGTCACAGTCACCCAATTGCGTGCACTGGGCGACATGTTGGTGGATATTCATGGTCAACATGCTTGGCAAAGCCTGACCCGCCCAGAATCGGTGCGCAATCTGGTGGATGCTTACGGTGGCATTTCCACCCGTCATCTTGCGACACTCTGGGCACAATGGCGCGCAGACGAGAAAAGATTGCGCCAAGCAGAAGCCGCACAGACCACCATTGAAAGTGAGCGAGAGCGATTGCAATGGCAGATTGCCGAAGTCAGCAAACTCGCCCCCGCAGAGAATGAATGGGAAGAGTTAGAAGCGCAACACAGCAAACTTTCCAACGCACAGGCCCTCCTCGATGCGGCACAAGGAGCGCTGACAGGGATGGAAGACGAAAAATCGGGGATCCGTGCCTGTCTGAGCAGAGCGATTTCATTATTGGAAAATCAGGTGGCCTTCGAACCTGAATTTCGCACATTGACAGACATATTGGCCTCCAGCTTGGCTCAAGCGACCGATGTGATGCACTCACTGCAAGCGTATTTACGCCATACGGAGCTCGATCCTGATCGGCTGGCGGAACTCAATACACGCATCACCCAATGGATGGCTCTTTCCCGTAGGTACAAACGCATCCCAGGGGATCTCCCATCGCTTTTACGTGCGTGGCACGTTGAATTACAACGGCTGGAGACAGCGGCAGATATAGAGTCGCTCCAAACCTCCGAAGCGAACAGCGCAACCGCGTACCAATTAGCAGCTCACCAAATCTCAGGAGCACGCACCAACGCCGCGCATCAACTTTCAAGCTCAGTGACCCAAGCCATGCAAGATCTTGGCATGGCTGGCGGGTTATTTCAGGTCGTCTTATCGCCCTCGCCTACGCCAGGGGCCCACGGCCTTGATGATGTCTTTTTCCTGGTCGCCAGCCACCAGGGGATGACGCCGCGCCCCATTGGAAAAGTTGCATCAGGAGGAGAGCTTTCACGGATCTCGCTGGCTATTTCGGTCAGTACCAGCGAGTTGGGCACAGCCTCCACGCTCATTTTCGATGAAGTGGATTCAGGCATCGGTGGGGCAGTCGCAGAAACAGTGGGAAAGCTGATGCATCAGCTAGGGTGTGACAGACAAGTACTGGCCGTCACACACCTGCCGCAAGTCGCAGCTTCTGCCGACCATCACCTGCTGGTATCCAAACAGCGCTGCGCCACTGCCACGACCAGCACCGTGATACCACTCTCAGACGATCAAAGAATTACAGAGCTAGCGCGTATGTTGGGTGGAGAGCGCTCCACTGCAACGACCTTGGCACATGCCCGCGAAATGCTACATCTGGCCGCAGGGTTGCAGAAAGGTTGATGCGATGCACCTCGAAATTGTGCTGATTACAGGCATGTCTGGCTCCGGAAAATCCGTGGCACTCCACGCGTTGGAAGATGCCGGCTATTACTGTGTTGACAATCTCCCTCCCGAGTTGCTCCCCGCATTCGTCACATTGGAACATCAGCACCATGGGAATCGCCTGGCCATTGCCATGGATGTACGCAGCGCCACATCCTTACCCCAGGTCCCCCAGGCGTTGAACCGCCTAAAAGCCGAGAACGTGGTGGTGAGATCGCTCTTCCTGGACGCCACGACAGACACCCTCATCAGGCGCTTTTCGGAGACAAGGCGCAGACACCCCCTCTCCCATGACGACCCATTGGCAGGTCGCCGTGCTTTGGTGCAAATCATTGAGCTTGAACGAGAGCTGCTGGCAGACCTGCGTGAACAGTCGCATGTCATCGACACCAGCACCATCCGCGCGTCCCAGCTTCAAAGCTATGTCAAAAACCTGGTGCTCACAGCACCGGGGCAACTCACGCTGGTGTTCCAGTCGTTCGCCTTCAAAAAAGGAATTCCGGTCGATGCGGACTACGTTTTCGACGTTCGCATGCTGCCAAACCCCCATTACGAATCCGCGTTACGCGACCTCACGGGACTGGATGAACCTGTCGCTCATTTCTTGCGGGACCAACCGGATGCTCACTTGATGTTTGAACACATCCAGCAGTTCCTTGTTCATTGGCTGGATGTGCTGGAACGCAACCATCGGAGCTACGTCACAGTGGCCATAGGTTGTACCGGCGGACAACACAGATCCGTCTACTTGGTGGAGCAATTGACAGAGGCGTTTCGAAAACGCTGGACAACGTTGCGCCGCCATCGAGAACTGGACGGTTTGTAGGAGCGATCCATTCAACGCAGATGATGCATGCCAAAGTAGCTCAGGGCAAATGCACTGGTCAAAGACTGTCCAAGAACTTCCGAATAGGCGCGGGCAATCCCAGCCCCCCCCACTGCTCCGGGGCAAACCAATCACCAAGGTCCTGGGGCACCATCTCTGCATCACACTCGGCGACCACGGGGTGAAGATACAGATCGCGATGGGTCAGCACATGCAAGAAAGGAGCCCTGTTTTCGATGGAGATATTCGAGAAAGATGATCCACTCAGCAGCGCCATCAAAGACGTAGCGTCCGGAAATACAGGAACACAGTACAAACCTGCCCAGATTCCCTTCGAGGGACGCAGCTGCAACAAAACACGCCCGGCCCTGTCTTTGAGGATCAATAGCCACCAAGACTCTGATCGACGGACCAACTTGCGCGTCTTGACAGGGTATTTTTCAGGATCTCCCTCACGATAGGCGACACACAAACTCTGCAATGGGCATTGTGAACAAAGAGGCTTCCGCGGCACGCAGAGGCTGGCACCTAAATCCATCAAGCCTTGGGTATAACGGGGCATTGAATCGACAAGGTCGGTGACAGGCAGCAAAGACGCAGCATGAGCCCAGAGAGTGCGCTCATTCTTGACCAGCGCCAGGTCGGACGCAAAACCCAATAAGCGCGTCAGGACACGGCGTACATTGGCATCCAGAATGGGGGTCCGTTCAGAAAAACAGAAGGCGGCAATAGCACCTGCCGTTGAACGCCCAATTCCAGGCAAAGTCACCAAAAGATCGGCGCGATCCGGAAATACGCCACCGTGATTACGAAGCACTTGTTGTGCACATTGATGCAAATTGCGGGCACGGCTGTAGTACCCCAAGCCGCTCCACAATGCCAAGACGTCCTCCTGAGAGGCCGCAGCCAACGAACTCACATCAGGGAAGCGTTCAAGAAAGCGTCCATAGTAGTCCAACACCGTACTGACTTGGGTCTGTTGCAACATGATTTCGGACAACCAGACCTTGTAGGGATCCCGAGTTTGCTGCCAAGGCAAATGATTGCGGCCATGCGCGGATTGCCAATCCACCACCCGGACAGCGACATCGATCTGGGGGAAGGTCATACGGACAAGCCCTTCCATCGCACAGTCTTGGAAACTTCACCCCCAAATCGCACAGCACTACATGTTGTCAATTGATCGCATCCTCTTTTTTCACTAACGTATCCACGATTGCAAACGCTTTCAAGCAGGCTACCCTTCCGACTCTCGGGAGACCACGTGATGGACTAAACAACGTCAGGCGGACTGACATTGAGGACAAAAGTAGGTAGTTCGCTGGCCTTGCTTGAAAAGACCAATCGGTGTGCCACAAAAATGGCAAGGCGCATTGTCACGCCCGTACACGTGGGTTTCTTGCTGAAAATGCCCTGTCATGCCATTGGCATTGGAAAAGTCACGCAGAGTGGTCCCCCCTGCTTCCACAGCGCGTGCCAGTACCTCCCGAATAGCCAAATACAAGGCTTGAACCTGTGTAGAACCAATGCTTGAGGCCGCTGTTGCCGGATGAATTTTTGCCAAAAAAAGAACTTCTGATGCGTAGATATTTCCTACGCCCACGACCACTCGTCCCGCCAACAGAAGTTGCTTGATCGCTGCACGGCTGGCCTGGAGACCGGCCAAAAATGCAGGCAGACTGAATTGATCGGACAACGGCTCCATCCCCAATCCACCCAGCAGCTTGATCGCCATGGGATCCTGCTCTCCAGAGGCATACACCACCGCTCCAAACCGGCGGGGATCATGCAAACGCAATACCCCCTGAGATGTGAGCAGTTCAAAGTGATCATGCACACCAGGGACTGGCAGCGACGGTGCAAAGCGCACGCTGCCAGACATGCCAAGGTGCAGCAGCAACAAACCACGATTCAGATCCAGCAGCAGGTATTTACCCCTGCGCCGCAAACCCAGCACCTTGCACCCCACCAAAGACTGAGGATCGCAGCCGAGAGGCCAACGCAGCGGTTTCCCGACTCGTACTGACTCCACTCGCGCTCCGGTAATTTCAAGCGCAAAACTTCGTCTGGTGACCTCCACTTCAGGTAACTCAGGCATAGGAAGGCAGTCGCAACATCTTTTTAGGCATGAATTATTATGAACCGATGGTACGACCTCATTACTTCCGGATTGCTGCGCTGATCACAGGATTGGCGGAGCTTGTCTCCCCTGGCTGGGCACAACCCGCCCCCGAGCCTGCCGCCAAACAAACGCCTCGCGCGTTTGCGGTGAATCCGGCCTTAGACGGTGAGCTGTTCTACGAAATGTTCCTGGGTGAACTCAACGCCAGGACAGGAGATGCCGGGACCGGCTATGCACTGATGCTGGATGCAGCCAGACGGAGCGGCGACTCCCAGCTGTACCGACGGTCCATAGAAATTGCCCTGCAAGCGCGGTCAGGGGACTATGCACTGGCTGCAGCACGCGCCTGGAAAGAAGCGGACCCCGCATCGCGCGAGGCGAACCGGTATGTTTTGCAATTGCTGATCGCACTGAATCGCATCAGCGAAACAACCGAGCTTTTGCGACGCGAACTCGCCCTTTCCTCCGAACTGGCCAAACTCTCTACCCTGGGAGCGATTCCACAAATTTATGGCCGGGCCAGCGATAAAACACTGGCAGCAACCATTGTTGAGCAAAGCCTGGCGGATGAACTCACGAACCCCCACACAGGCTCTGCAGCCTGGATTGCGCTGGGACGCATGCGCCTGGCAGCAGGGAACAAAATGGGGGCTCTGGAAGCAACTCGCCATGCAGTGGCACTGGACCCGACTCAAGAAGACAGCGCAGCATTGGCAGTCGCCTTGATCGAAGAAGGTATTCCAGATGCCGAATCCATCGTCAGAAAATACCTGGCGCAACAATCCAAACCCGACTTGCGCTGGGCCTATGCCCGGGTCTTGATCGGGCAGCAACGCTTTGCAGAAGCAATCCACGCACTGGAAATCATCACCGCTGAAAAACCTGATTTTTCAGAAGCCTGGCTATCCCTGAGCAAGCTGCAATTGCAAGGCAACCAGACCGCCGCCGCAACCCGGTCCAACCAGCGCGCGCTCGAGCTGATCCAGGCAATGCCCGCCAACGAAAGACCGAAGCGGCTGTTGACCGAGGCCTATCTGCTAAATGCAAGCATCGCCGAAAGAAACAAAGACTACTCCGAGGCTGCAAATTGGCTAGGCCAAATCGATGATTCAGAGGAAACATTCAGTATTCAAAGGATGCGGGCGACGTTGCTTGCGCGCCAAGGCGAACTCACGAAGGCGCGGTCCTTGCTGCGCCAATTGCCGGCCTCAACCCCTGATACGGTGCACCGGAAACTCCAAGCAGAAGTGCAGTTATTGCAAGACCTGCACAGGTACCAGGAAGCCTATGACGTGCAAACCGAATTGGTTGCCCTGGCCCCAGACGAGGTGGATTTTGCCTACCAGCAAGCGATGCTTGCAGAAAAGGCGGGCCAAACCGAGACCATGGAAAAATTGCTCAGACAACTGATTCTGCGCCACCCTGATTATTTTCACGCGTACAACGCCCTGGGTTACTCTTTGGCGGAACGGGGAGAGCGCTTGGACGAAGCCAAGCAACTGATCAACAAAGCCCTGCAACACGCACCGGAGGATCCTTTCATCACCGATAGCCTGGGATGGGTCGAATTTCGACTGGGCAATCGGGGAGAAGCTGCACGCCTGCTGACCAAAGCGTTCCAAGTACGGCCTGATCCTGAAATTGCCGCCCATCTTGGCGAAGTGCTCTGGAGCATGGGGGAGCGTGAACGCGCTACCACCACGTGGCAAGAAGGCTTGCGCCTGAGTCCAGACAATGGCACCCTCAAAGACACCTTGAAGCGGCTCGGGGTCCCGTTTTGAATGCGCTTTTCACGCAACACACCTGTCCTCCGCCCCCCCGGACAGCACGACACGTCAAAGAACTTTTTTGGCGAGGACTTTTACTGCTCTTGCTGTGCATGAGTGGCTGCGCTCAAATGCCGCAAGCACCCCAGAAACCTGTCGGAACCCCCTTATGGACAGGACGCTTTTCCCTCCAAATTGAGGGAGACTCCAATCCGTCTTTTTCTGCATCTTTCGAGCTGAGCGGCGCTGAGCAGCAAGGCGGACTTGTGCTGATAAGCCCCTTAGGCAATGTGCTGGCCCAATTGAATTGGACGGGAGGCCATGCGCGACTGACCACACCGGAAACCACGCGCGAATCCGGATCTCTGGCGGCGCTGATCACAGACCTTGCGGGAATCGACCTTCCCATCAACGCCTTGTTCGATTGGTTCGAAGGGACACCAACCCATGCACCGGGCTGGCAGGCAGATTTGTCCTCCATATCAGCAGGACGTGTCACAGCACACCGGTACGATCCTGTTCCACAAGCGACTCTGCGGATCGCTCTGACACGCTAAACCCCGCCATGCAAGCCCTTTACGACGTGCCAGCACCGGCAAAATTGAACCTTTTTCTGCACATTACCGGTCGCAAGCCGGATGGCTACCATCTCTTGCAATCTGTGTTCATGCTCATCGATTGGTGCGACACATTGCACTTTGAAATCCGAGGAGACGGGCAAATCAGCCGCGAAGATTTAGGCCCTCCCCTGCCGGCAGTGGATCTGACATTACAGGCAGCACAAGCACTGCAAGCGGCCACAGGCTGCCGACAAGGCGCACACATTGGCGTGCATAAACGCATTCCTGCGCAAGCGGGCATGGGCGGCGGATCCTCGGATGCGGCAAGCACCCTGCTCGCACTCAACCGCCTCTGGAAACTGAACCTACCCCGATCAACCCTCGAAACCATAGGACTGTCATTGGGCGCAGACATTCCTTTTTTTTTACGGGGAAGGAACGCCTGGGTCGAAGGAATTGGTGAGATAATATTGCCTCTTGTGAATGAGCAGCAACCGCCACCATCTCAGTTTGTGATAGTGAAACCGGCTGCAGGCTTGGATACAAAATCCATTTTTTCCTCGGAAGATCTGAGACGCGATTCAAACCATGCTACAATCGCAGACTTTGCTGCAGAGCACTACCAATTTGGTAAAAACAACCTGCAGTCGGTCGCTGAAGCACTGTGTCCCGAAATAAGTCAAGCATTGCATTGGCTTGAAAAAAACGGGCTGCAAGGTCGAATGACAGGCTCTGGAAGTGCAGTTTTTGCGCAAATAAAACAGACTTTCGATGTACATAGTGCGCCCAGCAAATGGACCATCAAAGTGTGTAAAAATTTAGAGATTCATCCTCTTGAAGGCTGGTCAACAAATTAAAATAACGGCTAATTGCTCTCAGCAGTTGGCCCGTGTAGGGGAGTCGCCAAGCTGGTTAAGGCACCGGATTTTGATTCCGGCATGCAAAGGTTCGAATCCTTTCTCCCCTGCCAAATTTCTTTTCGCATACGGGCTTTTCTTCAGACTGCTGGAACGCTATGCAAGGCAACACACCCGACTTCATGGTTTTCACCGGCAATGCCAATCCTGGCATGGCAGCTGAAATTGCTCAAAACCTCGGCACGACTCTCGGCGCCGCCGATGTGGGAAGATTTTCTGACGGTGAAGTCACTGTCGAAATCAAAGAAAACGTTCGTGCTCGCGATGTGTTCGTGGTCCAGTCCACTTGCGCGCCCACCAACGAAAACTTGATGGAACTCCTGATCATGGTGGATGCACTCAAGCGTGCCTCCGCTGAACGCATCAGTGCAGTGATTCCCTATTTCGGCTACGCACGCCAAGACCGCCGCCCTCGTTCCAGCCGGGTTCCGATCTCTGCCAAGGTCGTGGCCAATATGCTGCAGGCTGTGGGCGTTGCCAGAGTCTTGACCATGGATCTGCATGCAGACCAAATTCAGGGCTTTTTCGACATCCCCGTCGACAATATCTACGCATCGCCGGTCCTCTTGGGAGACCTGCGTCAAAAGCAATATGACGACCTGATTGTGGTCTCCCCCGACGTGGGCGGGGTCGTGCGGGCCCGTGCCTTGGCGAAGCAACTGGGTTGCGATTTGGCCATCATTGACAAGCGCCGCCCCAAGGCCAATGTCTCTGAAGTCATGCATGTCATCGGTGAAATTGACGGCCGCAACTGCGTGATCATGGACGACATGATTGATACGGCAGGCACTTTGGTGAAAGCGGCCGAAGTCCTCAAGGAGCGCGGTGCCAAAAAGGTGTATGCCTATTGCACTCACCCTATTTTTTCCGGTCCTGCCATTGAACGCATTGCCAAGGGATCTGCGCTTGACGAGGTGGTTGTCACGAACACCATTCCCCTGAGCGATGCGGCCAAGGGATGCGTCAAGATTCGCCAACTGTCCGTGGCACCGCTGATCGCCGAAACGATCCAGCGCATTGCCAAGGGCGAGTCGGTCATGAGTTTGTTCTCGGATCCAGAGAATCTGTTCTAAGCCTGCGGGGTCTCCCTGATGGGGACTTTGTTGTAAGACCAGATGCTTGCAGGCCTCCTTCGGGAGGCCTTGGTTTTCGGGAACGCAATCGGGTCTGTCACTGCATTGCAGTGGTCCAGGCCTTTTTTCAACAGGATACGACTGGTCGCGGTCGGTCCTTTTCAGGAGCTAACTATGAACTTCGTCGCTTTTGAGCGCGCAAAGCAGGGTACGGGTGCGAGCCGCCGTCTCCGCAATTCGGGCAAGACCCCTGGCATCGTGTATGGCGGTTCCACAGAACCCCAACTCATCGAGATCGACCACAACGCCCTGTGGCACGCCCTCAAGAAGGAAGCCTTCCACTCCAGCGTGCTGGACATGGAAATCGACGGCCAAACCAGCAAGGTCTTGCTGCGTGACGTGCAACACCACCCCTTCAAGCAACTGGTGCTGCACATCGATTTCCAGCGCGTCGACGAAAAGACCAAGCTGCACATGAAGGTGCCACTGCACTTCAGCGGTGCAGAAGAGTCGAACGCCGTCAAGGTGGACAAGTGCTCGATCAACCCCATCGTGACCGAACTGGACGTGTCGTGCATGCCTTCGGACCTGCCTGAGTTCATCTCGGTGGACCTGAGCACGCTGCAAAAGGGCACCTCCTTGAAGCTCAAGGACATCAAGCTGCCCAAGGGCGTGAGCGCGGTGATCCGTGGCGGCCAGAACAACCCTGTGCTGGTGTCCGTGGTGCCTCCCGTCGTTGTCGTGGAAACCCCTGTCGAAGCAGCACCTGCAGATGCCAAGGGCAAAGGCAAGGGCAAGAAGTAATCACCAGGTTTCAACCCCTGTACGGCCAGTCCACCGAAGTGGTCTGGCCCTCCAACGGCCCACTTGTGTGGGCCGTTTTTTTGGATGAATGCACCCGAGAATGGCACCCATGATCAAGCTGTTTGTGGGCCTGGGCAATCCTGGGCCGGATTACGAAGCCACCCGACACAACGCAGGTTTCTGGTGGATCGATGCGCTGGCGCGCGAACTGAAGACCACACTGGTCCCGGAGCGCAACTACTACGGACTGGTGGCACGTACCTCCGTGCACGGACAAAGCGTCTGGCTCCTGGAGCCGCAGACCTTCATGAACCTGTCCGGCAAATCGGTGGCGGCCCTGGCACGCTTCTTCAAGATCCAGCCCGACGAAATCCTGGTGGTGCATGACGAACTGGACATCTCGCCAGGCCAGGTCAAGCTCAAGCGCGGGGGCAGCCATGCGGGTCACAATGGGCTGCGCGATATCCATGCCCAACTGGGTTCGGCCGACTACTGGCGCTTGCGCATTGGCATCGGTCACCCGGGCGTCAAGGCCGAAGTGGCCAACTGGGTCCTGAAAAAACCCTCGCCGGAACATCGCGCCTTGATCGATCACAGCATCGCCCATTCACTCAAGGCGTCGGTGGCCCTGCTCGCGGGGGACATGGACAAAGCCACTCTGCTCGTCCACACCACCCAGCCTCCCCGGCCTAAGCCTCCCCGCCCTGCCACCCACTGACCAGGACCGCAGCGCCCGCCCCTCACAGGCTGAAAACGCTACTTTATTAATAGCAATAAGCGCTTTATCCACGGACACTGAAGGCCAAAAAGGGGCAAAACTCTCGCACCTCCAGCCATCGCAGCCATCGCTCTGCCGGCACTCAGACGTTGATGGCGTCCACCGATCCCGCCTGCTTGCGCAGCTCGAATTTCTGGATCTTCCCGGTGCTGGTCTTGGGCAACTCGCCAAACACCACGGCCCGCGGGACCTTGAAATGGGCCAGATGCTTTTTGCAGTGGGCCACGATGTCCTCGGGGGTGGTCTGGGCACCGGCCTTCAATTCGACAAAGGCACAGGGTGTCTCGCCCCATTTCGCATCGGGCTTGGCCACCACCGCCGCCGCGAGGACATCCGGATGGCGGTACAGCACATCCTCCACTTCGATGGACGAAATGTTTTCACCCCCCGAAATGATGATGTCCTTGCTGCGGTCCTTGATCTTGATGTAGCCGTCGGGGTACTGCACCGCCAAGTCACCGCTGTGGAACCATCCGCCCTTGAACGCTTCCTCGGTCGCCGCGGCGTTCTTCAGGTAGCCCTTCATGGCGATATTGCCGCGGAACATGATCTCGCCCATCGTTTCGCCATCCTGGGGCACGGGCTCCAAGGTGTCGGGGTGCAGGACGCGCACGTCACGCTGCAGGTGGTAGCGCACACCCTGGCGGGCATTGAGCCGGGCGCGCTCCCCGATGTCCAGCGCCTCCCAGGCGGCATGCTTGGCACACACCGTGGCAGGGCCATAGACCTCGGTCAAGCCGTACACATGGGTCAGGTCGAACCCCATTTTTTCCATGCCTTCGATCATGGAGGCTGGGGGAGCCGCCCCTGCCACCATGGCCTTGACACCCGCGGGCAGGCCGATTTTCATGGCGTCCGGGGCATTGACCAGCAGACCGTGCACGATCGGGGCCGCGCAGTAATGGGTCACGCCATGGGCACGGATCGCCTCGAAGATGGCCTGGGCATCCACCCGGCGCAAACACACATTGACCCCGGCACGGGCCGCCACCGTCCACGGAAAACACCATCCGTTGCAATGGAACATGGGCAAAGTCCACAAATACACGGCGTGTTTGGGCATATCCCACTCCAGCACATTGGAGATGGCATTGGTGGCCGCCCCCCGGTGGTGGTACACCACCCCCTTCGGGTTGCCGGTGGTGCCGCTGGTGTAGTTGAGTGCAATGGCATCCCATTCGTCCACCGGGAGCTGCCAGGCAAATGCGGGGTCTCCCGACGCCACGAAGCTTTCGTAGGTGGTGCTTCCGATGGGCGAGTCGGAGGGTCCGTACAAGGCGTCTTCCACCTCGATCACCAGCACCGGGGCCCGGGATTGGCGCAGCGCCAGAGCCCGGGCCATCACGCCCGCAAACTCGGGGTCCACGATCACGGCCTTGGCTTCACCGTGGTCGAGCATGAAGGCAATGGTTTCAGGGTCGAGCCGGGTGTTCAGTGCATTCAGCACCGCCCCGGCCATCGGCACGCCAAAGTGGGCCTCCACCATCGGCGGGGTGTTCGGCAGCATGACGGCCACCGTGTCGTTCTTGCCGATTCCGGCACCGCAGAGTGCACTGGCCAACTGACGGCAGCGGACATAGGTCTGCGCCCAGGTCTGGCGCAGCGCCCCATGCACAATCGCCAGCCGGTCGGGATACACCTGGGCGGCACGCTCCAAAAAGCCCAGGGGAGACAAGGCGGCAAAGTTGGCCTCGGTGCGCGGCAGGTTCTGGTCATAGATGCTGGTCATGGAATCCCTCCTGGTTTCGGTGCGGTATGCGCTGCTGATTAGAGCAAAGATGGGCCCCGCCATGGTTCCGTCCAATAGAGGAAAATCCCCAGGTGTCTATTCCCCAGTCATTCATCCAGGAGCTGCTCGCCCGCGTCGATGTGGTCGAAATCGTGGGTCGCTACGTGCAACTCAAAAAAGGCGGCGCGAACTTCATGGGGCTGTGCCCTTTTCACGGAGAAAAGTCGCCATCCTTCAGCGTCAGCCCCTCCAAACAGTTCTACCACTGCTTCGGTTGCGGAAAAAACGGCAATGCCATCAGCTTTCTGATGGAGCACGCTGGAATGGGCTTTGTGGAAGCCGTGCAGGATTTGGCGCAGCAAGTGGGCTTGCAGGTGCCCGATGACGATATCTCCCCCCAAGAGAAAGAACGGGCGGCCGCCCAACGGCAAAAGCAGGCCACACTGACCGACGTGCTGGAAAAAGCCGCCGACGCCTATCGCCGCCAATTGCGTGCCTCACCCCGCGCGGTGGACTATTTCAAGGGACGGGGCGTCTCGGGCGCGGTGGCCAAGGCCTATGGACTGGGCTATGCCCCGGAGGGCTGGCGCAGTCTGGCCAGCGTGTTCCCTCAATACGACGACCCACTGCTCGAAGAGAGCGGCCTGGTCCTCGTGGGCGAGGAAGACCACAAGCGCTACGACCGCTTCCGCGACCGGGTGATGTTCCCCATCCGCAACGTCAAAGGCGAATGCATCGGCTTTGGCGGCCGGGTGCTCGGGGACGAAAAGCCCAAATACCTGAACTCCCCTGAAACCCCGGTGTTCCACAAAGGCCGCGAGCTGTATGGCCTTTTCGAAGCACGCACCGCCATCCGGGAACAAGGCTATGCCCTGATCACCGAGGGCTATATGGATGTGGTGGCGCTGGCGCAACTCGGCTTCCCCAATGCGGTTGCCACCCTGGGCACCGCCTGCACCCCCGATCACCTGCAAAAGCTGCTGCGCTTCACCGAGGCCATCGTTTTCAGTTTTGATGGTGACGCCGCAGGCCGGCGCGCGGCGCGCAAGGCCCTCGAAGCCGCCCTGCCCCACGCCAGCGACACCCGCAGCATCAAATTCCTGTTCCTGCCCGCCGAACATGACCCAGACAGCTTCATCCGGGCCCACGGCACGGAAGCCTTTGCGCGCCATATCGGCGACGCGATGCCCCTGAGCCGCTTCCTGGTGGAAGCCGCCAGCGACAACTGCGACCTGGGTACGGCCGAGGGCCGGGCCCACATGGCCAGCAACGCCCGTCCCTTGTGGAGCGCTCTTCCGGACGGCGTGCTCAAACGGCAATTGCTCAGTGAATTGGCAGAGCTGGCGCAGCTGAGCACGGCGGACATGGCAGAGCTCTGGACACAGGTCGCGTCGCGCGATGCCGCCCGCACCGCCAGCTACCAGGCGCCCCCACGCACCAGCATGCCTGCCCCAGACGGAGAACCCCCGCCATGGGACGCGGCACCACCTTCCCCGCGCCGCACACAAAGACCTTGGAAAAAAGGCCCCAAACGCCCTGAAGATCCCTGGGCCTCAGCCCCCCGTGGCGTGCGCACCCTGCCCTTCAGCCGAGCGGACCATGCCGCACGCCTGCTGCTGTCCCATATGGAATTTCTGGACCATCTGACCCAGGAAGACCACACGGCCCTGTGTTCCCTGGAAATGCCCCATGGCCCCCTGTTCGTCTGGCTGGAAGGCCAGTTCCATGAGCATGGCCACCAAACCTGGGCGGTCCTGCGGGAAAGCCTGCGGGACCATCCCTGCGAGGACCTCGCCCACAAGGTCATGACAGGCTCGCACGCACAGACCGAGGGCGATTTGAAAGAGCTGCGCACCGAGCTGCGTGGGCTGCTCAACCGCATTCTGATCGAGCAGATTAAGACCCAACAAAACGACCTCATCCACACCCTCAGCAAGGACCCCACCGCGCTCGAACGCTATCGGGACCTCCAGACACGCCGCAATGCCCTGGAGAAAGTCGCGGCCCAGCACTCTTGAAAAGAACCAGGTCGATATAATCTATCGCTTATCCGCAAGAGCGACAGCAGCACCTCCGGGCCGGGCCACCGTGACAAACGCGCACAACCGCCCACTCACCGCAAGGACTGCACACCAAATGTTCGCCCAGACATCTTGCTGCCAAGAGGCCCCCTCCTCCAGCTGCCACAGCCTTGCTTGGGCAGTGCTGCCCGCGCCGACGCCCGTGGCCCCGTCTCTTCCTTGTGACCGTTTTTGCTTCTGAGGTTATCGCATGCCCACTCAAAAGACCGCCAAACCATCCCCGACCAGCACGGCCAGCGCCGAGGAGGGCACGGTGTCCACCTTGGTCAATGGCATTCCGTTCAAGACGGTCGCCGCGCCCGAGGCCGTTGTCCGGAAAGTCCGTGCGGTCCCCGCCAAAAAAGCGGTCGCCAAAGTGGAAGGGGCCGAAACCGTCAAGGCCGCTGCGCCCCCCGCCGCAGACGCGGATGCGACTGAGGAAGGTGCCAAAAAGCGCCCCGGACGGCCCAAGGCAGCCGCTGCCGCCGCCAAGACACCCGCCAAACGGGGCCGCAAGCCCAAGGCTGGGGCCGCCGAGGAAAGCAGCGATGATGCCGATCTGTCCGACATCGAAGCCGATCTTGAAGGGGAAGTCGAAGCCGAAACCGAGGCTGCCCCCGCCGCCGAGAAGGTCAAACCCCTGCGCATGAAGATCAGCAAGGCCAAGGAACGGGCCTTGATGAAGGAATTCGGCCTGGACGAGACCGTCCTGTCCGAAGAAGACCTGGCCAAGCGCCGCTCGCGCCTGAAGGCCCTGATCAAGCTGGGCAAGACCCGCGGCTACCTGACCCACGTTGAAATCAACGATCACCTGCCCGACAAGCTGGTCGATGCCGAAACCCTCGAAGCGGTCATCACCACGCTGAACGACCTGGGCGTGGCGGTGTATGAGCAGACGCCGGACGCCGAAGCCCTGATCATCACCGACAACGCCCCTGCCGGCGCCACCGAGGAAGAAGCCGAAGAAGCCGCCGAAGCCGCCCTGTCCACCGTGGACAGCGAATTCGGCCGCACCACCGACCCCGTGCGCATGTACATGCGTGAGATGGGCACCGTCGAGCTGCTGACCCGCGAAGGCGAAATCGAAATCGCCAAGCGCATCGAAGGCGGTCTGATGGCCATGATGGAGGCCATCTCGGCCTCGCCGGCCACCATTGCCGAAATCCTCAACATGGGCGAGGAAATCCGCGAAGGCAAGGTCGTCATCTCGACCATCGTGGACGGCTTCTCCAACCCCAACGAGGCCGACGACTATGTGGCCGAAGAAGACTTCGATGAGTTCGATGAAGCCGACGACGATGACGGCAAAGGCGGCTCCAAGGCCCTGACCAAGAAGCTCGAAGAACTCAAGAAGCAGGCACTGGAGCGCTTTGACAAGCTGCGTGAACTCTTTGACAAGGTCCATAAGATCTATGACAAGGAAGGCTACGGGACCCCGGCCTACATGAAGGCCCAGCAGGCCCTGAGCGCCGAGCTGATGACGATCCGCTTCACGGCCAAGACCATCGAAAAGCTGTGCGACATGGTGCGTGCCCAGGTGGACGATGTCCGCAAGAAAGAGCGGGAACTGCGCCGCATCATCGTGGACAAGTGCGGCTACCCCCAGGAGTCCTTCATTGCCGACTTCAGCGGCATGGACAAAGCCGGCAACAAGGTGGCCTCCCAGCTGTTGAACCTGCAATGGGTCGAAAAACAGGCGACTGCCGGCAAACCCTGGAGCGCAGTGCTGGGCCGGAACATTCCACCGATCCAGGACCTGCAGCAAAAACTCACCGACATCCAGACCCGCGTGGTGGTGCCGCTGACACAGCTCAAGGACATCAACAAGCGCATGAATGAAGGTGAAGCCACCTCGCGCGATGCGAAAAAAGAAATGATCGAGGCCAACCTGCGCCTCGTGATCTCGATTGCCAAGAAGTACACCAACCGCGGCCTGCAATTCCTCGACCTGATCCAGGAAGGCAATATCGGCCTGATGAAGGCGGTGGACAAGTTCGAATACCGCCGGGGCTACAAGTTCTCGACCTACGCCACCTGGTGGATTCGCCAGGCCATCACCCGCTCGATCGCCGACCAGGCACGCACCATCCGCATTCCGGTGCACATGATCGAGACCATCAACAAGATGAACCGCATCTCGCGCCAGCATCTGCAGGAGTTCGGCTTCGAGCCCGACGCCTCCATCCTGGCCGAAAAGATGGAGATTCCGGAAGACAAGATCCGCAAGATCATGAAGATCGCCAAAGAGCCGATCTCGATGGAAACACCGATTGGCGATGACGACGACAGCCACCTGGGCGACTTCATTGAAGACGGCGCCAACACCGCACCGATCGATGCCGCCATGCAGGCGGGCCTGCGCGACGTGGTGAAAGACATCCTGGACGGATTGACCCCTCGCGAAGCCAAGGTGCTGCGCATGCGCTTCGGCATCGAAATGTCCACCGACCACACGCTGGAAGAAGTCGGCAAGCAGTTCGATGTGACCCGTGAACGCATCCGCCAGATCGAAGCCAAAGCCCTGCGCAAGCTCAAGCACCCCAGCCGCTCAGACAAGCTGCGGAGCTTCATCGACTCCCTGTAAGCCAATAACGCCTGAACGGCACCGCTGACCATGACAAAAGCCAGTTTTCCGGTCCTTGGGTTCGGAGCTCTCCTCATCGCAGCGGTGCTGTGCATTTACCTGCCCGGCCTGCACAACGAACTGGTGTTCGATGACATGCGACTCAAAGATGGCACCATCTTTGGCAGCTACGGCAGCTTGCTGGCCTTCAAGCCCCGAATGCTGTCCTACGGAAGCTTCGTCTGGGTACAAAGCCTGTTGGGCGAAGGCTGGTGGAAGCAAAGGCTGGTGAACCTCGCACTGCACGCCGGCACGGTGGCCGCGCTGTATGCGCTCATGCGCGATCTGCTGGCCCAGGTGCGTTTTCCGGAAGATTTCAAGAGCAGCGGCCACTTCGAGGCATCGCGCCAAGCCGCGCTGCTGCTGGGGATCGGGCTGTTCGCCGTCAACCCTGTGGCGGTGTATGCCGTGGGCTACCTGGTCCAGCGCTCCATCGTGATGGCCACGCTGTTCGTGGTGCTGGCCTGCGGGAGCTACCTGCGGGGTCTGCTCACGGGGAAAATCCACTGGTATGTCCTGGCCTTGCTGTCTTACGGAGCGGCCGTGCTGTCCAAAGAGCACGCCTTGTTGGCCATCGCCATGGCCGTTCCGCTTTATATCCAGGTCAAGCGCCCCCCCCTGAAGTCCATCGCCATCGGAGGCGCACTCTCCTTGCTGGTGCTGGGGGCCGTGGCCACCGTGTTCCTGATCACCTTTGGCAATCTGCTGGGTACCACGTTTGACGCCCGCTCTGTCGAATTCACCCAGCAACTCGAAGCACTGAGCCCGGGGATTACGCCGTGGATGTACCCACTCAGCGTGCTGAACGAGGCGATGCTGTTCTTTGCTTACGGCTTTCTCTGGTTCTTCCCCAACGTGACGGTCATGTCACTGGATTTGCGGCCGGCTTTCCCCCTGGGCTTCTTCTCCTTTCCCCACGTCCTGGGGGGCCTGGGCTACATCGCACTGGCAGGCACGTCGATCGCGCTGTTCTTGAAAGGGCGCGGCGTTCTGAGCTTTGTGGGCCTGTGCCTCTTGTTCCCCCTCCTGCTCTTCTTTTCGGAATTTGCCACGGTCTGGGTACAAGACCCGTTCGTGCTGTACCGCAGCTACCTCTGGGCCATTGCCGTTCCAGGCCTGGTGGCCGTGTTGCTGACCGGTTCCAAGCCCCGGACGATTTACGTACTCGGAGGTCTTTTGGTGGCGGTCTTCGCCACCTTGGCCTGGGAACGCACCCTCTCGCTGCGCGATCCCCTGACCGCCTGGGGCGACGCCGCCGCGAAGATTGACCTCAAGGCCCCGGCCAATGCGGTGGGCCGCTGGCAGGCGTTTCTCAACCTCGGGGGCTACCACATCGAGATGGGCTCTCTGGGAGAGGCCAAAAAAGAATCGGCCACGGCCGAGGCCCTGGGGGAGTCCAAGGGCTACGCCCTCTTCAACATGGGCGTGGCTTACCAGCGTGAAAAAAACCATGCGCAAGCACTGGCTTTTTTCGCACGTGCGGAAGCCAAAGGCTTTACAGACGGCTTGGTTCAGTTCCACAAAGGCGAATCGCTGTTCGCGCTGGGACGTTTTGGCGAGGCCTATCAAAGTCTGTCAAAAGCGGTTGAATCGAGCGCGGGTATTGCCTCAGCAGCTACTGAAAACGTAGCAACCATGGTCCACCAGCGCGCCCTGCGGGCCGAGGCCGCGATTGCCGTGCAGCAATACGATGTGGCGATTGCCGATTTCAATCTGCTGCTCCAAGACGCCCCGCGTGCGGAACGTCTGCTGATCGGACTGGGAACCGCCAAAGTCGGCAAAGGCGATACGGCAGCCGCCCTGGCAATTTTCGACCAGGTGATTGCCGTCCATCCCAGCGCCCCCGCCTTCTATGGTCGCGCCATGGCGTACTTCAAATCCGGGGATAAGGCCGCGAGCCTGAAAGACCTGGACCAGACCATCGCACTGGATCCGCGCAACCCCCGCTACGCCCAGATACGCAGCCAGATCGCCAGCGACAAGCTTGTACGGTAACCATGTCCGTGACCGTCCTGCACGTCGGCAAGTTCTACCCCCCCCACCTGGGAGGCATGGAAGTGTTTCTGGCGGATTTGATCGAAGCCCAGCGCTTGCAAGGCCTGAATGCCTGCGCCTTGGTACATGGAGAGGCCCAGGCGGATGACCCCCCCTGGATCATCCGGGTACCGGTGCAGGGTCATTTGGTGCACGCGCCCATCGCCGTGGGGTTCAGGTCGGCGCTGGCCCGGGCGATCCAGCAGTTCCAGCCCGCCCTGCTGCATTTGCACATGCCCAACAATTCGGCGTTTTGGGCCCTGACCTTGAGTGAAGCGCGGGCCATTCCTTGGGTGGTGCACTGGCACTCTGACGTGGTGCCCTCCACCATCCGGACCGCAGTCGCCTGGGCCTATCGCCTGTACCGCCCTTTTGAGCAAGCCGTACTCGAACGCGCAGAACGGGTGGTTGTCACGTCCCCCCCCTATCTTGAAGCCAGCGAACCCTTGCAGGCCTGGAGGGACAAATGTGCCGTCATCCCCCTCGGCCTGAAAGAACCTGCGCGGGCGCTTGCCACCGCCCACCACGAGCCCGAAGGATGGCAAGGCAATGGACTGCGGCTGCTGTCGATTGGCCGTCTGGTCTATTACAAGGGGTTTGAAACCCTGATCCGGGCGGCCAGCGGTGTCTCAGGGGTGCAATTGCTGATCGCGGGCGAAGGGGAATTGCGCCGCGAGCTGGAGACCTTGATCCAGTCACTGACGCCCCCCGGCAAAGCGCCCAACGTCCGCCTGCTGGGCAGCGTCAGTGATGCCCAGAAAAATGCCCTGCTCAGGACCTGCGATGTGTTCTGCCTGGCCTCCCGAGAGCGCACCGAAGCTTTTGGCATCGTGCTGCTGGAAGCCATGGCCCATGCCCGGCCTTGCATCGTCTCGCGCCTGCCGGGTTCCGGGATGCCCTGGGTGGTGAGCCAGGCCCGGGTCGGCATCCAGGCCGAACCCCAGAATGTCGACGACTGGAGGGACGCAATCGGCCAGTTGCGGGACAAGCCGGCCCTGCGCCAGGCTTTGGGACAAGCGGGGCCCGAAGCCTTGCGCGTGCAATTCGGAATTCAAAGCTGTGCCAGCCAGGTGCATGCCCAGTACGCCATCGCGGCCCCGGATACCCGCCCGCCCCAATCGGGCAAAGATGTCCTCATCGTGATTCCTGCCCGAGACGAGGCGGCCACGATTGGGAACATGCTGCACCAGCTCCACGCTGCGGGCTGGACCCACGTCCTGGTGATTGATGACCAAAGCACCGACGATACAGGTCGGATCGCCTGGGAAGCGGGTGCACAGGTCCTGCGCCCGCCCCTGCCCATGGGGGCCTGGGGGGGCATGCAAACCGGCATTCGCTATGGTCTGGCACAAGGTTATCGGGCCGTGATCACCATGGACGCCGACGGCCAGCATGAAGTGGCCGAAATCCCCACCTTGTTACGCGCACGAGGGCAGGCCGACCTGGTCATCGGCGCATTCCCGGAACGGGCCAGTCGGGTACGCCAACTGGCATGGCACTGGTTCCGCCAGCTGGCAGGCTTTGATCTGCGGGATCTGACCTCGGGGTTCCGGCTCTACAACCGGGCGGCCATGGGGGTCCTGGCCTCGCGTGAAGCGACCTTGCTCGACTACCAGGATCTGGGGGCCCTGCTCCTGGTCCGGCGTGCCGGACTGCACATTGCCGAAGTTCCGGTGTCGATGAACCTGCGGGTGGTGGGCCAGTCCCGGATCTTCCACTCGTGGTTGAGCGTGCTGCGCTACATGGCCGCAACGACCTTGCTCTGCCTCGCGCGCTGGCGGGTGTGAGGCGAGGCTGGCGCTCCCTACGGGACAACCCAGCCAAAGACCTCAAAGGGCGCTACCGAAGCGCCCTCCCCTGAGGCACACAGGGGGACCTCAAGGTACCAACAACCAGGCATTCACGCTTGTGATATTGGCCAAGCGATCGTCGCCTGCGAGAGATTGCAGGCGCAGCCGGGACACCAGATAGAGGTAACGGGCCTGGGCCAAATCCCGCAAGGCAGTGGTTTTTTGCTGTTCGGCATTGAGGACATCGATCATGGTCCGCATGCCCCCCTCAAACGAACGCCGATTCGAGGCCACAGCCAACTCAGCCGACCGGACGGCCTGTTCCAAAGCCAGGATGCGCAAGACGCCTTCCGTCACCCCCCGAAACTCCCGATGGACCCGTACGCCAAGATCCCGGCGCGTGGCTTCCAGGGCTTCCTGTGCACGCTCCTGGGCAGCAACCGCCTGTCGGACCGTAGAGTTCACATAACCGCCCCCATACAGGGGCACGGAGAGTTGCAGGCCAATCACTTTGTTGTCGTAGCGTGAATTGACGCTGTAGACGCTGTCGCTGTTGGTTCGCGCCCATTGGGCCACGGCATCCAGCGTCGGCAAATGCCCGGCCTTGGATTTGTCCACTTCCTGGCGGGCCGCTTCCAGCTGGGCACGCAAAGACTGCAATTCAGGGCTGTTCTGTTCAGCGCGCTCCATCCAGGCATCGACCGAAGCCGGCACGGGGTCCTGCGCAACAAACGGTCCTTTCGGCAAGCTTGCCAGATCGTCGGCACTTTGCCCCATCAGGACCTCCAGGCGGTGGCGGGTGAATCGCTGGTTCTGTTGGGCTTCCAGCTCCTGTGCCACCGTCATGTCCAGGCGGGCCTGGGCCTCATCCACGTCGGTACGGGTCCCCGAACCGGCGATCAAGCCCTTGCGCGCCGCATCCAGCTGGGCGGTGTAGGTCGTTTTCTGGGCCCGCACCAGGGCCAACTGGTCCTCGGCCAACAGGGCCTCGAAATAGGCCTCGCCGACACGGACCAACAGGGCCTGCTCATCCCGTTCCAGCGCAGCATTGGTATCGTCGACCTGGGCCTCAGCCTGGCGCAGTGCGGCCGTCTGGTAGGGACGGTACAAAGGCTGGCGCACGGACAAGGTCTGGTTGCCCGACAAATAGTTGCTCTCGGTGGTGCTCGGCTGCCCCAGGACATTGCGCCCGTGGCTGGTGAGGTCGTTGTAATTGCGCCCCGCCGAAAACGACACGTTGGGGAGGAGCTGAGACTTCGCCTGCGGCAAGCGCTCACGCGAGGACTCGGCTCCTGCGCGGGAGGCTCGGATCTGGGCGTCGTTCTGGTACGCCGCGTCGTACGCCTGGCGCAAATCCAGGGCCGAAGCAGTCTGCGGAAAGGCCGCACCGATGGCGCTCATCACCGCACTGGCCCACAGCACACGGCGCAGGTTCATCGGTTTTCCCAAAGAAACTGAGTGGAAAGCCATCACATCACTCCTCTTTCATGGCTGCCGAGACACGCTTGGTCAGCGGGTGCAGCAGGTAGGTCAACAGGGAACGCTCACCGGTCTTGAAGACCACTTCCACGGGCATGCCGGGTTGGAGCTGGCGCTTGCCCAGGGTCTTGAGCCCTTCGGGGGTGACCTGCACCCGTGCCAGGTAGTAACTCACATTGGTCTGCGGTTCGGTCAGCAAATCCCCCGAGACCGAGACCACTTTGCCTTCCACCACCAATTGCGGCGAATGCGCGAAGGACGAGAAGCGCACATCGACGGGCAACTGGGCATGTACCCGGTCAATCAGGTGCGGAGCGACATGGGCTTCGAGCAGCAGGGTATCGTTCTCAGGCACGATATCCATGAGCTTTTGACCCGGTTGCACCACCCCCCCAACGGTCTGGGCCATCAGGCCCACGACCTGGCCCCCCGCAGGAGCCTTGATCTCGGTGCGCCCCAAATCGTCCGCCACGGCTTTGAACTTCTGCTCATCCGACAGCACTTCGCGGGTCACATCGGCCAATTGGGTTTCCACTTCACGGCGGTAGTCCTGTTGACGCGACACAGCCCGCTGGCGCAACTCCCCGATGGCGCGCTGCGCACGCACGGTATTGCCCTGAAGGTCTGCAATGGCGGAACTCGAATCCGAGACCATGCGCTCCATTTCCAACTGCCGGTTCCGCGGGGCATAGCCCTCCTTCACCAGGCCACGCAGATGCCCCAGTTCTTCATTGAGCAAAGACAACTGGTTGCGCCGATTGGCCAGCATGCCGGCATAAGCGTCCAGCAGGCCCTGCTGCCCCTGGATGTTCTCTTCGATGGATTGCAGATCCGAGCGCAGCAGATTACGGCGACTCGTGAACAACTGCTCCTGGTTCACCATCTGCTGGCGAATCAAGGGGTCCGAACCGGCCTTCTCCAGGTCCGGATGAAAGACGACACGGCCCAGGCCCGCTTGCTCGGCCTGCAAACGCCCTTGCATGGCGCGCAGGCCGAGATAGCGCTGGCGGACGCTCTCAAAATTGGAGCGCGCCACCGCCTCGTCCAATTTGATGAGCAGCTGCCCTTCCTTGACCACATCGCCTTCGCGGACCAGCACGCTCTGGACGATCCCGCCACTCAGATGCTGAACCGCCTTGCGCTTGGTGTCGATGGCGACAATCCCTTGACCTGGGACCCCCTCATCCAAAGGCGCCAGCGCGGCCCACAGCAGAAACCCGCCAAAACCGACGGCCAAGGCCCACAAACCAATGCGGCCAGCGCGCATGGCATCCCCTGCGGCATGCGCAGAACTGACAGCACCGGGCCCCCCCTGGGCAGCAGAAGTGCGCGCGGGGGTACTTGTAGAAGAACTCATTTGAGGTTTATCCATGTCAGAAACGACCCATTGGAGCGGTCAAAAAAGAGGAAACAAAGGGGTTATGCGGGCTGCACCGACAAGGCGGGTGCAGTGCCCGATGGCTGGGCCGCCGCCTGCGCCGCGCGCAACGCAGACAAGACCTGGTCGCGAGGACCGTCCGCCTGGACCTGGCCATCCCGCAAAATCAACAAGCGATCGGCGACCGCCAAAATACCGGGCCGATGGGTGATCAGGAAAACGGTGCGCCCCGCAGCCTTGAGTCCAAGCACCGTCCGCACCAGGGCGGCCTCCCCCACATCGTCCAGATTGGCGTTGGGCTCGTCCAGCACCACCATCACGGGATCGCCATACACCGCACGTGCCAAGCCAATGCGCTGACGCTGCCCCCCCGAGAGCAGCCCGCCAGCTTCGCCGATGGGCATGTCGTAACCCTTGGGGAAACGCAGAATCATCTCGTGCAGACCGGCACTGCGGGCGGCGGCAATCACCTTCTCGGAATCCACTGTGCCAAAACGGGCAATGTTTTCCGCGATGGTGCCCTCAAACAACTCGATATCCTGGGGCAGGTAGCCCAAGTAGGGCCCCAGCTCCGTACGATCCCAGCCGGCAATCGGCAAGCCATCCAGCAACACCTCGCCAGACACATCGGGCCAGATCCCGACCATCGTGCGGGCCAATGTCGACTTCCCAGAGCCCGAAGGCCCCAGAACCACGGTCACGGTCCCGGCCTCGACGGCGGTACTGACACCTTTCAAAATCGGCGTACTCCGGCCTGGGGCCGTGGCCACCACGTTGCGCAGCGTCAGAGCCCCTTTGGGAGCCACCCGCGACAAAGCCGGGTCACGCTCGGGAAACTGAGTGAGCAAAGTCTCCAGGCGTTCAAACGACGAACGCGCGCTGATGAAACTGCGCCAGGTACCCACCATCATGTCAATCGGCGATAACGCCCGTGTCATCAACACGTTGGCAGCAATCATGCCCCCGGGAGACAGCTGACCGTCAATCACCAGCAAAGCCCCCGCTCCCAGGGCCAGGGACTGCTGCGCATAGCGAATGAACTTGCTCCACGCTGTCACGCGGTGTGCAATGGACTGGGCTGCCGACTGCAAAGCCAGGGTGGACTGGTGGCGTGCAGCCCAATGCGGGTGCAGGTTGTGCACCATGCCCATGGACTCCAACACTTCCGCGTTGCGCAGCTTGCTTTGCAGATAAGCCCCCGACTCCGAGGACGCCTTGGAAGCGGCTTCGGCGGGTGCAACCGTATGACGATGCCCAAACCAGGCCAGTGCCATTTGCACCAGCGCAAAGAAAACCGCTAACCAACCCAGCATCGGGTGCAGGAAGAAGAGCACCGCCAGGTAAATCGGCGCCCAAGGGGCATCGAAGAACGCAAAAATCCCGTTGCCTGTGACGAACTGGCGTA
>JAQUDN010000157.1 GCA_028685665.1 Burkholderiaceae bacterium
AAGCAGCAGGCCTGGCATCGCATATTGCGATGGTCAGAGGTGTTTTTTGCAGGGAAAATCACAAGTCATCTTTTTTAAAGATGCCTTCACCCCATGAAAAGCTCCGAGCGCAGTTTCACCCGCCGCATCGATCTCACGTCCCTGCAACTGTTTGTCGCGGTGTGTGAGCTCGGGAGCATTGGCCGTGCGGCCGAGCGCGAGTTCATTGCCGCCTCGGCCGTCAGCAAACGCCTGTCCGACCTGGAAACCACCGTCGAGACCACCCTGCTCAACCGCCACAGCCGGGGCGTGACGCTCACCCCGGCCGGCGAAAGCCTGCTGCACCATGCCCGCGCCGTGCTGTTCGGGCTGGAACGCATGCAGGGCGAACTCCGTGAATACGCCGACGGCGTGCGCGGCCATGTGCGCATGCACGCCAACATCTCAGCCATCGTGCAGTTCTTGCCCGAAGACCTGGGCGCTTTCGCCCGGCAACATAGCCAGATCAAGATCGACCTGCAGGAACACCTCAGCACCGACGTGCTGCAGGCCGTGCAGGAAGGCGCGGCCGACCTGGGCGTCTGCCACACCGGACAAGGGGCCGGCTGGCTGCAAAGCCGCCCTTACCGCCAAGACCATTTACGGCTGGTTGTGCCGCTAGGCCACGCCCTGTCTGCCCTGGATGCTATTGATTTTGAAGATGTGCTTGACTGGGACATCGTCGGCCTGCACGCCCACAGCAGCATCGGGCTGGCCATGCGCGCCGCAGCCACCGCCGCGGCACGCCCGCTGCGCCTGCGCATCCAGGTGACCGGGCTTGATGCCATGTGCCGCATGATCGACAACGGCCTGGGCGTTGGGCTGGTGCCCGACCGGGCGTTTGCGCTGATGCAGGGCGTGGGCCAGCTCACCGCGATTCCGCTGCGCGACGCCTGGGCGCGGCGCGAACTGCGCCTGGTCGCCCGCGATTTCGAGGCCCTGCCCATGGCCGCACGCCTGCTGGTCGAACACCTGGGCGCCGCCGCGCCAGGGCACCTGCCCGCCCCCTAAAATCCCTTTCCCCACTCCACCACAAAGAGACCCCCCATGGGACGCACCCTGTACGACAAGATCTGGGACGAGCACGTCGTCCACACCGAAGAAGACGGCACCGCCATCCTCTACATCGACCGCCACCTGGTGCACGAAGTCACCAGCCCCCAGGCCTTTGAAGGCCTGCGCCAGGCCGGCCGCAAGGTCTGGCGCGTCAGCTCCATCGTGGCCACGGCCGACCACAACACGCCCACCACCGGCTGGGAGCTGGGCTACGACGGCATCACCGACCCGATCAGCAAAGAACAGATCACCACGCTGAACGCCAACATCGCCGAGAGCGGCGCGGCCGCGTTCTTCCCCTTCATGCACAAGCGCCAGGGCATCGTGCACGTGATCGGCCCCGAAAACGGCGCCACCCTGCCCGGCATGACCGTGGTCTGCGGCGACTCGCACACCTCCACCCATGGCGCCTTTGGCGCGCTGGCCCACGGCATCGGCACCTCCGAGGTCGAGCACGTGATGGCCACCCAGACCCTGCTGGCCAAGAAAGCCAAGAACCTGCGGGTCCAGGTCGATGGCGAACTGGCCAAGGGCGTGACCCCCAAGGACGTGGTGCTGGCCATCATCGGCAAGATCGGCACCGCCGGCGGCACGGGCTACACCATCGAATTCGCCGGCTCCGTGTTCCGCGCCATGAGCATGGAAGGCCGCATGACCGTGTGCAATATGGCCATCGAAGCCGGCGCCCGTGCCGGCCTGGTGGCGGTGGACGACAAGACCATCGAGTACGTCAAGGGCCGCCCCCTCTCGCCCACCGGCGTGGAATGGGACCAGGCCGTGGCGTACTGGAAGACGCTGCACTCGGATGCCGATGCCGTCTTCGATGCCGTCGTCACCCTGAACGCCGCCGAGATCCTGCCGCAGGTCACCTGGGGCACCTCCCCTGAAATGGTGCTGGGCATCGACGCCCGCGTGCCCGATCCCGACAAGGAAAAAGACGCCAACAAGCGCGGTGCCATCGAGCGCGCGCTGCAGTACATGGGCCTGCAGCCCAACAAGGCGATCAACGACATCACCATCGACAAGGTCTTCATCGGCTCCTGCACCAACAGCCGCATCGAAGACATGCGCGAAGCCGCCGCCGTGGTCAAGAAGCTGGGCCAGAAAGTGGCCAAGAACGTCACGCTGGCCCTGGTCGTGCCCGGCTCCGGCCTGGTCAAGGAACAGGCCGAGCGCGAAGGCCTGGACCAGATCTTCAAGGCCGCCGGCTTTGAATGGCGCGAGCCCGGCTGCTCGATGTGCCTGGCCATGAACGCCGACCGCCTGGAGCCCGGCGAGCGCTGCGCCTCCACCTCCAACCGCAACTTCGAAGGCCGCCAGGGCGCCGGAGGCCGCACCCACCTGGTCAGCCCGGCCATGGCCGCCGCCGCCGCCGTGCACGGCCATTTTGTGGACATCCGTACCTTTGCCTGATCGGCCTTTGAGGAGCCTCGCCATGAACAAGACCGCTACCCTTCTCGCCCTGTCCCTCGCCTTCCTGCTGGCCGGTTGCAACACCGTCCGGGGCGTGGGCCAGGACATCGAAAAAGCCGGTAACGCCATCGAACGCGCCGCCAAGTAAGCACACCATGCAGAAATTCACCCTTCACCAAGGCCTCGTGGCCCCCATGGACCGCGAGAACGTCGACACCGACGCCATCATTCCCAAGCAGTTCCTCAAGTCGATCAAGAAAACCGGCTTTGGCGTGAACCTGTTTGACGAATGGCGCTACCTGGACCACGGCGAACCCGGCCAGGACCCTGCCAGCCGCCAGCCCAACCCCGACTTCGTGCTGAACCAGCCGCGCTACCAGGGCAGCTCGATCCTGCTGGCCCGCAAGAACTTCGGCTGCGGCTCCAGCCGCGAACACGCCCCCTGGGCGCTGGACCAGTACGGCTTTCGCGCCGTGATTGCGCCCAGCTTTGCCGACATCTTCTTCAACAACTGCTTCAAGAACGGCCTCTTGCCCATCGTGCTGCCCGAAAGCACCGTGGCCCAGCTGTTCGACGAAGTGGCCGTCTTCCCCGGCTACCGGCTGACCATCGACCTGGAGCGCCAGGTGGTCGTGCGTCCGCAAGGCGAAGAAATCCCGTTCGAAGTGCAGGCCTTCCGCAAGTACTGCCTGCTCAACGGCTTTGACGACATTGGCCTGACCCTGCGCCAGGCCGACAAGATCAAGGCCTTCGAAGCCGAGCGCCTGGCCGTCAAGCCCTGGCTGGCACACACCTTCAGCCCCTCCCCCTGAACCCCTGCGCGGCGCCCCCCTTTTCTCGCTGCGCGGGAAGGGGGACGGCGCCAGCGGCCTGGCAAAGCCCGTTCCACGGCGCCCCTGGCCTGGGCCGCGCCCAGGCAACCTCTCTGCCCTGATTTCAGCAAAAAAGGCTTCTAGCCTTCTGAAATCCAGCGCCACCAGCTATCAAAAAAGAAGTGAATCCACCATGAAAATTGCAGTCCTCCCCGGCGATGGCATCGGCACCGAAATCGTCGCCGAAGCGGTCAAGGTCCTGAACGCCCTCGACCTGAAGTTCGAGATGGAAACCGCCCCCGTCGGCGGTGCCGCTTTCGACGTGACCGGCCACCCCCTGCCCGAATCCACGCTGAAGCTCGCCCAAAGCGCCGACGCCATCCTGTTCGGCGCCGTGGGCGACTGGAAGTACGACACCCTGGACCGCCCCCTGCGCCCCGAGCAAGCCATCCTGGGCCTGCGCAAGGCCATGGGCCTGTTCGCCAACTTCCGCCCCGCGATCTGCTATGAGCAGCTGACCCATGCCTCCAGCCTCAAGCCCGAGCTGGTGTCGGGCCTGGACATCCTGATCATCCGCGAGCTGACGGGCGACATCTACTTCGGCCAGCCCCGTGGCCGCCGCATCGCCACCGATGGCCATTTCCCCGGCGCCGAGGAAGCCTTCGACACCATGCGCTACAGCCGCCCCGAGGTGGAGCGCATCGCCCACGTGGCCTTCCAGGCCGCCCGCAAGCGCAGCAAGCGCGTGACCAGCGTGGACAAGTCCAACGTGCTGGAAACCTTCCAGCTCTGGAAGGACGTGATGGTCGAGATCGGCCAGCAATACCCCGATGTGGCGCTGGACCACATGTACGTCGACAACGCCGCGATGCAGCTGGTCAAGGAGCCCAAGCGCTTTGACGTGGTGGTGACCGGCAATATGTTTGGCGACATCCTGTCCGACGAAGCCTCCATGCTCACCGGCTCGATTGGCATGCTGCCCTCGGCCAGCCTGAACAGCCAGAACCAGGGCCTGTACGAACCCAGCCACGGCTCGGCCCCCGACATCGCCGGCAAGGGCATCGCCAACCCGCTGGCGACCATCCTGTCGGCCGCGATGATGCTGCGCTTCTCGCTGCAACAGCCCGAAGCCGCCGACCGCATCGAGGTCGCCGTGAAGAAGGTGCTGTCGCAAGGCCTGCGCACCGGCGACATCTACAGCGAAGGCACGACCAAGGTCGGCACGGCCCAGATGGGCGATGCCGTGGTGAAGGCCTTGCAGGGCTAAAAAGTCCAGGGCACAGCGCCCTGCGGCCGTCCCCCAGGCAGCCCGCAAGGGCTGCCTTTTTTTCGCCCCGGCGGGGCCCAGCACAGCCAGGAATTGAGGCCCCTTCCGACTCCAGGGGCCCCCGAGCATCGCCGCCGTGGACAGAAAACCAGGCGGCGAAAGAACCCAGGCAGAACGCCCCACCCCGCCGGCACGCGAACGGTACGCGCGTCAGTGGAACCGCGCGCGCATCCAGTACAATCGCGCCCCATGTTTGTCGCCCGCCCGTTCCTCCTGAACATTGCCCCCGCCCTAGAGGCCGGTGCAAGCGCGCGCGCAACCATCACCAAAACCACGACCATTAAGGGCTGATCCAGCCTGGTTCGTCGTGCGCCCTTCCTGGCCAGACGAGCCAGGTGAGCAGTCCGGTCTGGCACTGTTTCATTATTTGAAAGGGCATTTGACATGACAAAACTCGTAGGACTGGTGGGCTGGCGCGGCATGGTCGGCTCGGTGTTGATGGACCGCATGCAGGCCGAAGGCGACTTCGACCTGATCGAACCGGTCTTCTTCTCGACGTCGAATGCCGGCGGCAAGGCCCCGGCCATGGCCAAGACCCACACCCAGCTGCAGGATGCCAATGACATCGCCGCGCTGGCGAAGTGCGACATCATCATCACCGCCCAGGGCGGCGACTACACCAAGGCCGTGTTCCCGGCGCTGCGCGCGGCGGGCTGGCAAGGCCACTGGATCGACGCCGCCTCGTCGCTGCGCATGGAGCAGGACGCGGTCATCGTGCTCGACCCGGTCAATGACAACGTGATCCAGAAGGCGCTGGCCGCTGGCGGCAAAAACTGGATCGGTGGCAACTGCACCAACTCCATCCTGCTGATGGGCCTGGGCGGCCTGTTCAAGGCCGGCCTCGTGGAATGGGTCAGCTCCATGACCTACCAGGCGGCTTCGGGCGGCGGCGCCAACCACATGCGCGAACTGCTCAAGGGCATGGGCGTGGTGCACGCCGCCGTGGCCGACGAGCTGGCCACGCCCGCCTCGGCCATCCTGGACATCGACCGCAAGGTGGCCCACACCATCCGCAACGATGTGCCCACCGAGTTCTTCGGCGCCCCGCTGGCCGGCGGCCTGATCCCCTGGATCGACGTGCAGCTGCCCAACGGCCAGTCCAAGGAAGAGTGGAAAGGCCAGGCCGAGGTCAACAAGATCCTGGGCACCGAAGCCACCATCCCCGTCGATGGCCTGTGCGTGCGCATTGGCGCCATGCGCTGCCACAGCCTGGCGCTGACGCTGAAGCTGAACAAGGACCTGCCCCTGGCCGAGATCGAAGCCCTGATCCAGGGCGGCAACCCGTGGGTGAAGTGGGTGCCGAACGACCGCGCCATCACCGTCAAGGAACTGACCCCTGCGGCCATCACCGGCGGCCTCGAAGTGGGCGTGGGCCGCGTGCGCAAGCTGAACATGGGGCCCGAGTACGTCTCGGCCTTCGTGATCGGCGACCAACTGCTGTGGGGCGCCGCCGAACCGCTGCGCCGCATGCTGCGCATTCTGCTGGCCGCTTGACGCCTGCGCTCCCGGGAGACCGGGGGTACAGGGGCCTCCCGGCCCACACGCCCGGGCCGGGGGCCGGCCCCGTGCCCGCGCCCCCCGGGTTCCAGGCCCCTCTCCCAGCGATCGGGCAAGCCCCCCTTGCCCCGCACGGGCCCGCACAGCGCCCGGGCTTGCCGCTGTAAAACATTGATGCTATGGTCAATTCGTCTATTTTTACGTGCCGGGGCTCGAACCTTCTATGAGAAAAACAACACCGACCACGCAGGCCGCAGCCCCCTCCACGGTGGTATCGAATGCGCAGCGCTGGAAGCTTTCTGCCCTTGCGGCAGCGATCCTGGGGTGGGTGGGCCTGTTCCCCTCGGAAGCATCGGCCCTCGCGCTGGGCCGGCTGAGCGTGCAATCGGCCCTGGGCGAACCCCTGCGGGCCGAGATCGAAGTCCCCCAGATCACCCCGACGGAATTCGAAACCCTGCGCACCAACACGGCCAGCCCCGACATCTTCCGGGCCCAGGGCATGGAATATTCGCCCGTGCTGAACAGCCTGCAGGTGCAAGTACAGCGCCGCCCCGGCAACCGGGCCATCCTGCGGCTGTCCACCGAACGCCCCATCAGCGAACCGTTCATGGACCTGGTCCTGGACGCAAGCTGGAACACCGGCCGCCTGCTGCGCAGCTACACCTTGCTGCTGGACCCCCCTACCGTGCGCGGTGCAGCGCCTTCGGTCACCGCCACCCCCCAAATTCCTGCCGCCCCGGCAGCCCCCTCTGGCGGGGCCCCCACCGCGTCGCCCCCCCCTGCAACTCCCCGCTTGCCGGGTGCCGCCACGCTCGCAGCCCCGCCCGGCGCGGCACGCCCTTCGTCCCAGGCCAGCGCCAACGCAGCCACTGCGGGCGTCACGGTCCAGCGCGGCGACACGGCCAGCCGCATCGCCAACACCTACCGTCCTGCCGGGGTGTCGCTGGACCAGATGCTGGTGGCCTTGATGCGGGCCAACCCGGACGCCTTCATCGCCGGGGATGTCAACCGCATCAAGGCCGGTGCCTTGCTGCAGATGCCCGACGCTGCCACGGCGCAAGCCACGCCGCCCGAGCAGGCCCGCCAGCTCTTGACCGCCCAAAGCACCGATTTCGACGCCTTCCGCCGCAAACTCGCCACCGTCGCACCCGCCGCAGAAGTCGCGGCCCCCGGCCGCACCGCCACGGGCAGCGTACAGACCCGGGTCGAAGACCAGAAAACCACCACGGCCACCCCCGACAAGCTGACCCTGTCCCGGGCGGCCGTCGAAGGCCAGAAGCTGGCCGAAGACCAGCTCGCCCGCGAAAAGCAGGCACGCGAAACCTCGGCCCGGATGGGTGAGCTGTCCAAGAACATCACCGAGCTGAACCAGCTCAATGCGGCCACGACGCCTGCCCTGAACACCCCCGAGGTCGCAGCCGGAGGGCCCGGTGCCACGGGTTCCGCTCCCCAGGCCGCCCCAGGTGTACCGGTGGCCGGCACCCCCACGGGTCCCAGCGAAACCACGCCCCCCCCCCCCCACCCCCCC
>JAQUDN010000015.1 GCA_028685665.1 Burkholderiaceae bacterium
TGGCGCTTCTTGCCTTCGGTCAGCACAAAGCGCAGCTGCTCGGGGTTCTGCCACTCCACCTGGGCGGGCTTGAGCGGCTGGCCGTCCAGGCTCAGGCCATGGCGCAGCAGGGCGAGCCGGTCGGCGGGGAAGACGGATTGCACATCGCTGCGCACGGCGTCGCGCTCATCGATCTCCTGCAGGCGGCCATAGGTGGCGGCAGCCGATCCTTCGGCCGCTCCGTTGACCGCTCCGGTATAGGCCACGCGCACCAGGTATTCCTTCTCCATCTCGGAGTCTTCCCCAATGATCTGGCGCGCCACGCGGCCGTCCTGGGTCAGCACCAGCAAGCCCACGGAGTCGATGTCCAGGCGCCCGGCAGGCGCCAGGCCCCGCAGTTGGTGGAAGTTGAACCGGGTGCGGCTGGTATCGGCTTGCCAGTGGGTGCGGGGGTTGATCAGCGTGACCGCAGGCTGGTGGCCGTCCTCGGCCTGGCCGGACACAAAGCCCATGGGCTTGTGCAAGAGGATCGTGACCTGCTGCTCTTGCTGGTCCCGGGCCTCGGGGGCGACGGCGATACGGTCCAGCGGCTGGACCAATTGCCCCATGACCGCCACCTCGCCGTTGACCGTGACCCAGCCTTGCTCGATCCAGGCATCGCCTTCGCGGCGCGAGCACAAGCCCAGTTCGGCCATGCGCTTGTTCAGGCGGGTGCCCTCGCCGGCCTCGGCCCGCACGGCCACCGCTCCGCCCGGTGCCGGGCGCACGGCCGGCGGGGCCGGACGCTGCGGCGGTGCCGGGCGCGGGGCGGGCTGGGCGCGCACGGGGGCGGGCCGATCCCCCGCAGCGGATCGGTTGGGCGCAGGGCGGCTGGAGGCGGGTCGATTGGGGGCCGGACCGGGGCGGGCGGGCGCGGCAGACCCGGGGCGCGGGGGCGCAAAAGGACGCACGGCCTTGCGCGGCCGATCGAACGCGGTGGGGGCGGGTGCAGGAACCGCCGGGCGGCGCAGGATGGGGCGCGCAGGGGTGGCGGGGGCATCGGACGCCGCAGCCGGCGGGGCCACGGGAGGGCGGTTGGATTCAGACATGGGGCGTATTTTCCCCCTTTGCGCGGCCAGGGCCGCCCGGGCAGGTCCGGCCCGCACTCACCGGCCCGGCTCAGAGCCTGTTCATGGTCTTTTCAGGGTGTCCGTGGCTCCATGCCGGCGGTGGGTGCAAGGCGCAAACCGCAGCCGGGCTGGTGGCCCGGCGAGGATTGGCAACGCCGCAGACGCCGCGGGCATGGAGCCACCCTGTGGGCAAGGCGGCAAAACACCGCACTCTGCGTTGCCCGCCTGGCCTGCGGCGGGCGCCTCGATGGCGGCGTTTTGCCACCTTGCGGACGCCCTGAAAAGACCATGAACAGGCTCTCAGGCCTCCCGGCCGGGCGCCACGCTGGAGTGCAAAGCCTGCAAGGCCAGCACGCGCACCCCGCCATATTCGATGCGGATGGCGCCCTGGGCCTGCAGCGAGATCAGGGCTTCGTTCACCCGCTGGCGCGACAGCCCGACCAGGTAGGCCAGCTCCTGCTGCGTGATGCGCAGCACCTCGCCCACCCCGGTGAACAGCTTGGGATTGAACAGGGCCGCCAGGCTGCGCGCCACGCGCACATCGGGGTTGCTGATGCGGTCAATCTCGCGCGCGGCAATGAACTGCCCCAGGCGCTCGTTCAGCTGGTTCATCACATAGCGGTTGAAACCAATCGAATGGTCGAGCAACCAGTGGAAGGTGTCGATGGGCAGCCCCGCCACCACGCTCTTGCGCAGCGGCTGCACGTTGTAGCGGTAGGGCTCGCGCTTGATGGCCGTGCCCTCGCCAAACCACCCCCCGGGGGGCAGGCCGGCAAAGGTCATGGTCTGGCCCTGCTCGTTGTCGCTGCTCATCTTGAGCAGCCCTTCGACCACGCCAAACCAGTAGGTCACCGGTCGGCCGACGCGGCAGACGTAGTCGCCCGCCTGGGCATCCCCGACCACCAGAGCGGCCATCGCCCGCTCGCGCTCGAACGATTGCAACAAGGCCAGCCAGGGAATGCCCTGCAGCTCATCGGACGTGGGCGCACGGCGGCGCTGGTGCAAAGAAAGATCCTGGCTCATAAGAAAAAAGAGAGATCGGGCAAGGCGACGCCACCCCACCTGCACATTTTGCTCGGTATTTTCCCGAAGATTGTCGCCATAAAGACAAAAAGGCGTCAAAGACACCCCTAGTATCGCCCCCAACTGCTGCACACCCCTGCACACGCCGGCCATCCTGGCCCACCCCGAACCCTGAGGATACGGAATGAAGACCACGTTTCCGCAACTGCTGCTCCAGCATGCCGCCAAGCGCCCCGACGCCCCGGCGCTGCGCGAAAAAGAATATGGCATCTGGCAGACCTGGACCTGGCAAGCCGCGGCCCAGAATGTGCGCCACATGGGCTGCGGCCTGGCGGCGCTGGGCCTGCAACGCGGCCAGAACCTGGCCTTGATCGGCGACAACCGCCCGAATCTCTACATGGGCTTCGTGGCGGTGCAAAGCATCGGCGGCGTGCCGATTCCGCTCTACCAGGACGCCGTGGCCTCCGAGATGACCTTCGTGATGCAGGACGCCGATGTGCAGTTCGTCTTCACGGAAAACCAGGAGCAGGTGGACAAGCTGCTCGAAGTGCGCGAGACGGTGCCCGGCATCCAGCACATCATCTATGACGACCCGCGCGGCCTGCGCAAATACGACCAGCCCGGCCTGATCAGCACCGAGGCCCTCAAGGCCCTGGGCGCCGAGTGGGACCGCAGCCATCCGGGCGCCTGGGATGCGCTGGTGGCACAGAACCAGCCCGACGATGTGTCGGTCATCCTCTACACCTCGGGCACCACCGGCAAGCCCAAGGGCGTGTGCCAGACCCACGCCAGCTTCATCGCCTCGGCCCAGGGCGGCGTGGAGGTCGATGGCCTGAACCCGTCCGACAACGTGATCTCCTACCTGCCCCCGGCCTGGGTGGGCGACCATTTGTTCTCGCTGGCGCAATGGCTGGTGGCGGGTTTCACCATCAACTGCCCCGAATCGGCGGCCACGGTGAACATCGATCTGCGCGAGATCGGCCCCACCTACTACTTCGCCCCGCCCCGCGTGTTCGAAAGCATGCTGACGTCGGTCTCGATCCGCATGGAAGACGCGGCGCCCGCCAAGCGCTGGCTGTACCAGCGCGCCATGGACCTGGCACGCCGCGTGGGCGCCGACATCCTGGACGGCAAGCCCGTGGGCGCCGTGGACCGCCTGCTGTACCGCCTGGGCGACCTGACCATCTACGGCCCGCTGCGCAATGTGCTGGGCCTGTCGCGCATCCGCGTGGCCTACACCGCCGGCGCGGCGATTGGCCCGGACCTGTTCCGGTTCTTCCGCTCGATCGGCATCAACCTCAAGCAGCTCTACGGCCAGACCGAGACCTGCGCCTATGTCTGCATCCAGAAAAATGGCCAGGTCAAGCTGAACACCGTGGGACAGGCCGCGCCTGGCATCGAGCTGAAGATTGCCGACAACGGCGAAGTGCTGGTCAAGGGCGTGTCGGTGCTCAAGGAGTACTACAAACGGCCCGACGCCACCGCGGAAGTCATCGATGCCAACGGCTACTTCCACACCGGCGATGCCGGCGTGCTCGACCAGGACGGCCACCTGCGCATCATCGACCGCGCCAAGGACGTGGGCAAGCTGCTCGGCGGCGCCATGTTCGCGCCCAACTACATCGAGAACAAGCTCAAGTTCTTCCCGCAAGTCAAGGAAGCCGTGTGCTTCGGCCACGGCAAGAACCAGGTCTGCGCCTTCATCAACATCGACTACGAAGCCGTGGGCAACTGGGCTGAACGCCAGGGCCTGCCCTATGGCGGCTATGTCGACCTGGCCTCCAAGCCCCAGGTGCTGCAGCTGATCGCCGAGTGCATCGGCAAGGTCAACGCCGACCTGGCGGGCGAGGCGGGCATGGGCGAGACCCAGGTGGCACGCTTCCTGGTACTGCACAAGGAACTCGATCCCGATGACGACGAGCTGACCCGCACCCGCAAGGTGCGCCGCAACTTCATCGCCGAGAAATACGCGGTGCTGGTCGAGGCGCTGTACGCGGGCCGCACCGAACAGTTCATCCAGACCCAGGTGAAGTTCGAGGACGGCCGGACCGGCAGCGTCAGCGCCACGCTGCAAATCCTCGATGCCAAGACCCATGCGCCTGCCAAGGCCGCTGCCTGAACCCGGGAAAAGCACCATGACCGAAAAGAAGATTGGCGATGTCATCCTGGACATCAAGAACATCAGCCTGCGCTTTGGCGGCGTCAAGGCCCTGACCGATATTTCCTTCAATGTGCGCGAGCACGAAATCCGCTCGATCATCGGCCCCAACGGCGCCGGCAAGAGCTCGATGCTCAACTGCATCAACGGGGTCTATACGCCGTCGGAGGGCTCGATCACCTTCCGCGGCCAGACCTTCGACCACATGAACAGCCGCCAGGTGGCCGAGATGGGCATTGGCCGCACGTTCCAGAACCTGGCCTTGTTCAAGGGCATGAGCGTGATCGACAACATCATGACCGGGCGCAACCTCAAGATCAAAAGCAACCTGCTGCTGCAGGCGCTGCGCATCGGCCCCGCCGAGCGCGAGGAAATCCGCCACCGCGAATTTGTCGAACACATCATCGACTTCCTGGAAATCCAGGCCTTCCGCAAGACCGCCGTGGGCCAGCTGCCCTACGGCCTGCAAAAGCGCGTGGACCTGGGCCGCGCGCTGGCCATGGAGCCGCAAGTGCTGCTGCTCGATGAACCCATGGCCGGCATGAACGTCGAGGAAAAGCAGGACATGTGCCGCTTCATCCTCGACGTGAATGAAGAGTTCGGCACCACCATCGTGCTGATCGAGCACGACATGGGCGTGGTGATGGACATTTCCGACCGCGTCGTGGTGCTGGACTACGGCAAGAAGATCGGCGACGGCGAACCCGAAGAAGTGCGCAACAACGAAGATGTGATCCGGGCCTACCTCGGCACCAGCCACTGAGCGCAAGGAGATACAAACATGGCGTTCTTTCTGGAAACTCTGATTGGCGGCCTCATGGCCGGCATGCTCTATGCCCTGGTGGCGCTCGGCTTCGTGCTGATCTACAAAGCCTCGGGCGTCTTCAACTTTGCGCAAGGCGCGATGGTGCTGTTCGCAGCCCTGGCCATGGCGCGCTTCTCGGAATGGATTCCGAAGTGGACCGGCCTCGACAACCTCGTGGTGGCCAACCTGCTGGCCTTCGTGCTGGCGGGAGGCTGCATGTTCATCGTCGCCTGGATCATCGAACGGCTGGTGCTGCGCCACCTGGTGAACCAGGAAGGCGCCACGCTGCTGATGGCCACCCTGGGCATCACCTACTTCCTCGAAGGCCTGGGCCAGACGATTTTTGGCAGCGACATCTACAAGATCGACGTGGGCATGCCCAAGGACCCGGTCTTCCTGCTCGACTCCATGTTCAGCGGCGGCGTGCTGGTGAACAAGGAAGACGTGATCGCCGCCGCCATCGCTGCAGCCCTGGTGGCCCTGCTGAGCGTCTTCTTCCAGAAGACCACCACCGGCCGCGCGCTGCGGGCGGTGGCCGATGACCACCAGGCAGCACAGTCCATCGGCATTCCCCTGAACCGCATCTGGGTCATCGTCTGGTGCGTGGCGGGTGTCGTCGCCCTGGTGGCCGGAATGATCTGGGGCTCCAAGCTGGGCGTGCAGTTCTCGCTGACCACCGTGGCCCTGCGGGCCCTGCCCGTGGTGATCCTGGGCGGCCTGACCTCGGTGCCCGGCGCCATCATCGGCGGCCTGATCATCGGCGTGGGCGAGAAGCTCTCCGAGGTGTACATCGGCCCCATGGTCGGTGGGGGTATCGAAATCTGGTTTGCCTACGTGCTGGCCCTGGTCTTCCTGCTGTTCCGCCCCCAAGGCTTGTTCGGCGAAAAAATCATTGATCGCGTATGACCTGCGCGATCTGCCCGAAGGGCGCTTCGCTGCAGGCGAAGCATGATTTTTCAGCGAAGGTGCGCTGGGCGCACCGCAGCCAAAAGACCATGGCCTCCATGGCTTCAACGGAGAAATAAAGATGTTCTACAGAGAAAACGGCCAGTTCAAGACCAGCTACAAGGCCGACCAACAGATCTTTGCCATCACCCAGGACCGCGTCGCCGTCCTGCTGCTGATTGCCGCCGCCTTCCTGGTGGTACCCATGCTGGCCAGCGACTACTTCTACCGCGCCATCCTGATTCCGCTGGTCATCATGTCGATGGCGGCGCTGGGCGTGAACATCCTGGTCGGCTACTGCGGCCAGATCTCGCTCGGCTCGGGGGCTTTCATGGCCGTGGGGGCCTACGGCGCCTTCAACTTCTTCGTGCGCTTTCCCGGCATGCCGCTGGTGGTGGCCCTGGTGCTGGGCGGGCTGTGCGCCGCGCTGTTCGGCATCCTGTTCGGGCTGCCCAGCCTGCGGGTCAAGGGGCTGTACCTGGCCGTGGCCACGCTGGCCGCGCAGTTCTTCAGCGACTGGATGTTCCTGCGCATCCAGTGGCTGACCAACAACTCGCCTTCGGGCTCGGTCTCGGTCAGCGGCTTGCAGTTCTTCGGCATGCCGATCGACAGCGCCGTGAGCAAGTACCTGTTCTGCCTGGGCCTGCTGGTGGTCGTGGGCCTGCTGGCCAAGAACCTGGTGCGCGGCGCCACGGGCCGCGAGTGGATGGCGATCCGCGACATGGACGTGGCCGCCTCGGTGATCGGCATCCGCCCGATGTACGCCAAGCTCAGCGCGTTTGCGGTCAGCTCCTTCATCATCGGCATGGCCGGTGGCCTGTGGGCTTTCGTGTACCTGGGCTCCTGGGAGTCGGCCGCGTTCTCGGTTGAAGTCTCGTTCCGCCTGCTGTTCATGGTCATCATCGGCGGCATGGGCTCGATCATGGGTTCGTTCTTCGGGGCCGCATTCATCGTGGTGCTGCCCATTTTCCTGAACCAGTTCCTGCCCATGCTGACCCGCCTGGTGGGGGTGGAAATCTCGACCGCCGGCATCTCGCATGCCGAGCTGATGATTTTCGGAGCCCTGATCGTCTGGTTCCTGATCGTGGAGCCCCATGGCCTGGCCAAGCTCTGGTCGATCGGCAAACAGAAACTGCGCCTGTGGCCCTTCCCCCACTGAGCCCGGCTCCGCTCCCGACTTTTTGCATCCCCCCGTGCTTCACCACTTTTATACCAAGGAGACATCCATGAAGCTTTCCAAAATCGTGATCGCCGCTGCTGTGGTGGCTGCTGGTGCGTCATCGCTGTCTACCAGCGCTTTCGCCCAGGCCAAGGAACAGTTCTTCCCTCTGCTGTCCTACCGCACGGGGCCTTATGCGCCCAACGGGGTGCCATGGGCCAACGGCAAGCAGGACTACATCAAGCTGATCAATGCCCGCGATGGCGGCGTGAATGGCGTCAAGCTCACCTTCGAAGAATGCGAAACCGGCTACGCCACCGACCGCGGTGTGGAATGCTATGAGCGCCTGAAGAGCCGCCCTGGCGTGGCCCTGTTCGACCCCCAGGCCACCGGCATCACCTTTGCCCTGACGGAAAAAGCCCCCGTGGACAAGATCCCGCTGATCACACTGGGCTATGGCCTGTCGGTGGCACAGGACGGCATGGCCTTCAAGTGGAACTTCCCCTTGATGGGCAGCTACTGGACGGGCGCCGACATCCTGATCCAGCACATCGGCAAGAACGCCGGGGGCATGGACAAGCTCAAGGGCAAGAAGATCACCCTGGTCTACCACGACAGCGCCTTTGGCAAGGAACCCATCCCCGTGCTGCAAGAGCGCGCCCGGATGCACGGCTTCGAGCTGCAGATGCTGCCCGTGACCGCCCCGGGCGTCGAACAGAAAGCCACCTGGCTGCAAGTGCGCCAGAGCCGTCCCGACTACGTGCTGCTGTGGGGCTGGGGCGTGATGAACTCCACCGCCCTCAAGGAAGCCCAGGCCACTGGCTTCCCCCGCGACAAGCTGTATGGCGTGTGGTGGGCCGGTGCGGAACCCGATGTGCGGGACGTGGGCGAAGGCGCCAAGGGCTACAACGCCCTGGCACTCAACGGCTACGGCACCCAGAGCAAGGTCATCCAGGACATCCTGAAGAATGTCCACGACAAGGGCCAGGGCACGGGTCCCAAGGAAGAAGTGGGCTCGGTGCTGTACACGCGCGGCGTGATCATCCAGATGCTGGCCGTCGAAGCGGTGCGCCGTGCGCAAGAGCGCTTTGGCAAGGGCAAGGTCATGACCGGCGAACAAGTGCGCTGGGGCATGGAAAACCTGGCCCTCGACCAGAAAAAGCTCGACGCCCTGGGCTTCAACGACGTGATGCGCCCCCTGTCCACGAGCTGCTCCGACCACATGGGATCGACCTGGGCCCGGGTCCACACCTGGGACGGCAAGAAGTGGAACTTCTCGTCCGACTGGTACCAGGCCGATGAGCAGATCCTCAAGCCCATGGTCAAGGCCGACTCCGAGAAGTACCTGGCAGACAAGAAGATGAAGCGCCGCGAGGCCGCTGACTGCCAAAGCTGATTCGGCGCATCCCCCTGAGGCGCTCACGCGCCTTCCCCCTTCTCTCGTGCTTCGCACGGGAAGGGGGACGCCACCGGCGCGGCGGGGCGGCCCTTGCGCGGTGGCCCTGGCCTGGGCCACGCCAGTTCAACGGCCGATGACGCAGCGGTTGCCCTTGTGGGCAGCCCCCAACCGAAAGGATTGCAGTGCAGCCCTTTCGATTGGCACAGCGAAGGCAACACCATGGACTCTCAAAACATCGTTCTCAATGTCAACGGCATTGAAGTCATTTACAACCACGTCATCCTGGTGCTCAAGGGCGTCTCGCTCCAGGTGCGCGAGGGCAGCATCGTCGCGCTCCTGGGCGGCAACGGGGCTGGCAAGACCACCACGCTGCGCGCGATCTCGAACCTGCTCAAAGGCGAGCGGGGCGAGGTCACCAAAGGCACGATCGAGTTGCGCGGCGAGCGCATCGAAAACCTCTCGCCCGCCGACCTCGTCCGGCGGGGCGTGGTCCAGGTCATGGAGGGCCGGCATTGCTTTGCCCACCTGACCATCGAAGAAAACCTCATGACCGGCGCCTACACGCGCTCGAGCAAGGCCGAAATCGCGGCCAACCTCGAAAAGGTCTACACCTACTTTCCCCGCCTGAAAACCCGCCGGACCTCCCAGGCGGCCTACACCTCGGGCGGCGAGCAGCAGATGTGCGCGATCGGCCGCGCCATCATGACCAACCCGAGCGTGGTGCTGCTGGACGAGCCCTCGATGGGCCTGGCCCCGCAGATCGTCGAAGAGGTGTTCAACATCGTCAAAGACCTGAACACCAAAGAGAAGGTCACCTTCCTGCTGGCCGAACAGAACACCAACATGGCGCTGAAGTACTCCGACTACGGCTACATCATGGAATCGGGCCGCATCGTGATGGATGGCGCTGCCAGCGACCTCGCCAGCAACGAAGACGTCAAGGAGTTCTACCTGGGCGTGGGCGGCGGTGAGCGCAAGAGCTTCAAGGACGTCAAGAGCTACAAGCGCCGCAAGCGTTGGCTGGCCTGAGTCCCCCCTGAGCCGCTTTGCGGCTTCTCCCGGGGGACGCCGCCAGCGGCCCGGCCAAGCCGGTTCCGCGGTGGCAGTGGCCTGGGGTATGCCTGTTCAAGCCTAGCGCTTGCGGCTTGAAACGATGGATACCGTGCTTTCACTTTTTTGATACCGCCATGACCGCACAAACTGCCTTCTACGACGCCCTCGAAACCCGAGCCCCTGCCGAGCGCGAAGCCGCCCTGCTGGCCGCACTGCCCGCACAGATTGCCCATGCCCAGGCCCATGCGAGCGCCTTTGCCGGCATCCTGGCCGGCGTCGATGCCGCCAGCATCCAGACCCGCGCCGCCCTCGCGCAACTGCCGGTGACCCGCAAATCCGAGCTGCTGGAACGCCAGAAGGCCGAACGGGCCCGCAATGTGTTTGGCGGCTTCAGCGCCCTGGGATTTGGCCCGTCCATGCCCCGCATCTTTGCCAGCCCCGGCACGATTTACGAACCCGAAGGCACCCGGCGCGACTACTGGCGCATGGCCCGGGCCATGTTTGCCGCCGGTTTCCGGCCGGGCGAGCTGATCCACAACAGCTTCAGCTACCACTTCGTTCCGGCGGGATCGATGATGGAAACCGGGGCCCATGCCCTGGGCTGCACGGTGTTCCCCGGCGGTACCGGCCAGACCGAACAACAGGTGCAAGCCATGGCCGAGCTGCAGCCGGCAGGCTACATCGGCACCCCCAGCTTCCTGAAGATCCTGGTCGAAAAAGCCGCCGAAAGCGGTGTGCCCCTGCCCAGCGTGACCAAGGCCCTGGTGTCCGGCGAGGCGTTTCCCCCGTCCCTGCGCGACTGGCTCGCCGAGCGCGGCATTGCGGGTTACCAGTGCTACGCCACGGCCGACCTGGGGCTGATCGCCTATGAAACCGCAGCGCGTGAAGGCCTGGTGCTCGATGAAGGCGTGATCGTGGAGATCGTGCGCCCCGGCACCGGCGACCCGGTACCCGATGGCGAAGTCGGCGAACTCGTGGTGACCACCCTGAACCCAGACTACCCCTTGATCCGCTTTGGCACGGGCGACCTCTCGGCCGTGCTGCCCGGCCCCTGCCCCACGGGCCGCAGCAACACGCGCATCAAGGGCTGGATGGGCCGCGCCGACCAAACCACCAAGGTGCGGGGCATGTTCGTTCATCCCGGCCAGATCGCCAGCATCGCCAGCCGTTTCCCGCAGATCCAGCGCGCGCGCCTGGTTGTCACAGGCGAAATGGCCAACGACCAGATGGTTCTGCAAATCGAAACCCGCGAAACCTCCGAGGGCCTGGCCCAGCAGGTCGGCGAAGCCATTCGGGACGTCACCAAGCTGCGGGGCGATGTCCAGATGGTGGCCCCGGGCAGCCTGCCCAACGATGGACGCGTGATTGAAGACGCGCGCAGTTACCGCTGATACAGGGCCTGATACAAGCCTGCGCCCTGGCGGACCCACGGCGCAGGGCGGTTCTGGCACCCCAAATCGCCCAAAAGCTATCAAATAAATAGCAATAAACACTGGTGCAGCGTGCTTTAGAGGCCATTTTGACCCAAACCAGGGCGCGCCCCGGCTCCGGGAACGCGTCCTGTCACTTTCGGTATCCGCCCGCTATCATGCGCGCTCCTTACCGGAGAATTTTCATGAGACAACTGCTCAAAATGACGCTGCTGGCGGCCGCAGCGCTGACCGCGCTGGGCGCCCATGCGCTCGACTACCCCGCCAAAGACAAGAACGTCACCCTGGTGGTGCCTTTCTCGGCCGGCGGCCCCACCGACCGTGTGGCCCGCGATCTGGCCGAAGCCCTGCGCAAGCCCCTGGGGGCCAATGTGATCGTGGACAACTCGGCCGGCGCCGGCAGCTCCATCGGCGCCGCCAAGGTGGCCCGCGCCACCCCCGACGGCTACACCCTGCTGCTCAACCACATCGGCATGTCCACCATGCCGGCGCTCTACCGCAAGCTGAGCTTCAACGTCCTCAACGACTTTGAATACCTGGGCCTGGTCAACGACGTGCCGATGACCCTGGTGGCCCGGCCCAGCATGCCAGCCCAGAACTACAAGGAACTGTCGGCCTGGATTGCCCAGAACAAGGGCAAGATCAACCTGGGCAACGCCGGCCTGGGCTCGGCCTCGCACCTGTGCGGCCTGCTGGTGCAGTCGGCCCTGCAAACCGACATGACCACCGTGCCCTACAAGGGCACCGCCCCGGCCATGACGGATTTGATCGGTGGCCAGATCGACCTGATGTGCGACCAGACCACCAACACCACCGGGCAGATCGAAAGCAAGAAGATCAAGGCCTACGCCGTGACGACCACCAAGCGGCTGAGCACCCCGGCGCTGAAGGACCTGCCCACCATGGCCGAGTCGGGCGTGAAAAACTTTGAAGTCACCATCTGGCATGGCCTGTACGCCCCCAAAGGCACGCCCGCCGAGGTGCTGAAAAAGATCAATGACGCCCTCAAGGTCGCGCTCAAGGACCCTGAATTCATCAAGAAGCAGGAAGGCCTGGGCGCGATTGTGGTGAGCGACAAACGCGTCGAGCCGGCCGAGCACAAGAAATTCGTGCAGGCCGAAATCGACAAATGGGGCGCTCTGATCAAGACCTCCGGCCAGTACGCCGACTGAGCGCCTGCACCGCTGAACCACCGCCCTCTTGCAGGGCGGTTTTTTTTTGGGGGGGGCCCACGGCCCTGCGTCACACCCCCCAGACGACGTCGCACCCTGCTTCGGCGCTGCGGCGCAGCAGGGTCAGGAAAGGCGCAGCCTGCTGGCGCAGGCCAATGGTGGGCTGCAGCGCCTCGACCTCGCCGTCTTCTGCAGGGGCTTTTTCTTCGGCCGCCGGCTGGGCGGCTTCACGGACGATGGCCGCCTCCAGCGCCGCCACCGCCGCCGGGATCTGCGCCAGGGTCACGATGCCACGGACCTCGGGGGTTTTGCCGATCAGCTCCAGCATCTGGCGGCCTTGCGGCTCCAGCATGATCAGATCGGGCTCTGCACGGGATTTGAAACGGTACAACATGAACACACTCCTTGGTGGGTAGACCCGCACCAAGGATAGTGTGAACTAGCCGGCCGTGCCAGCGCCCACCGCGGCATCGGCGCGCGGTAGGGCCACGGCCTGCAGGACCGCCGCGTAATGGGCCAGGTCGGGCGTGGGCAGGCCCGGCACCTTGGCCAGGTCGTCGTAGCGGCGCAGCCGGACGGCTTCCTGGGCCAAAGGCTGGTCGGCAAAACGCGCGGCCTCGGCTACGGAATACACGCCGCCCTGCAGCTCCAGGCTGTGCTTCGAAGCCGGAGACAGCGTGTCCCAATACCCCGGATCGACCGCGCACAGGTAGCGCTTGGCATCGACATGCAGCCGGATCGGTTCGAGCACCGCATCGGGGAAGGCCGGGCGCAGAAAGGGCAGCGCCAGGTACTGGTGCAGATCGTCCTGCGCCTGCGGGGTGTCGGGCGCGGACGGGGCCTTGGGCGCAGGCGCCAGCAAATGGCCCAGGTCGTGCAGCAAGGCCGCGACCACCGTGGCGGGGGCTTCGCCGGCCTGTTCGGCCAGCTGGGCGCATTGCAGCGCGTGCTCCAGCTGGCTGACGGCTTCCCGGCCGTACTGCGCTGGCCCGCGCGTGGCGAGCATGTCCAGAATATCGTGGGGGTTCAAGGCCATGTTGTTTACACCAAAGCTTTGCGGATGCGTGCAGACACCACGTCGATCAGGCTCACCGTCAGCACGATGATGAGCATGACCGCACAGGTCTCGGCGTACTGGAAGCCGCGGATGATTTCCCACAGCACCACGCCGATGCCCCCGGCGCCCACCATGCCCACGACCGAGGCCGAACGCACATTGGCTTCAAAACGGTACAGCGTGAACGAGATCCAGAGCGGCATCACCTGCGGAATCACGCCATAGATGATTTCGTGCAAGGCGCTGGCCCCGGTGGAGCGGATGCCTTCCACAGGCTGGGGGTCGATGGCTTCGACCGCCTCGGAGAACAGCTTGGCCAGGGTGCCCGAGGTGTGGATCCACAACGCCAGCACGCCGGCAAACGGCCCCAGGCCCACCGCGACGACAAACAGCATGGCAAAGACCATCTCATTGATCGCCCGGAACGCATCCAGGACGCGGCGCACCGGCTGGTACACCCAGGCGGGCACGATGTTCGCCGACGCCAGCAGCGCCAGCGGCACGGCGGTCAGCACGGCCAGGGCCGTGCCCCACAGGGCGATTTGCAGGGTGACGAGCATTTCCTGCACGTACAGCGGCCACTGGCCAAAGTTGGGGGGGAAAAACTCGGCCGCGTAGGTGGCCATGTTGCCGGAGTCGCGCAGCAGGTCCAGCGGACGCATGTCCGCGCCCTCCCAGGAGGCCGCCAGCAACAGCAGCAGCAGGCCCCAGGCGGCGTACCAGGTCAGGCTGCGCTTGGGAGCGGCCGCTGCCGCGAGGGCGATCGACGAGGGGGTCAAAGCAGAGGACATGGGAAATTCAGACTTCAAAGGGGGTATCGCAGGGGGCACAGCGTCGCGGGCCCCGGACGGCGGGGAAACCGGCACGGCACAGGCCCACCGACGCCGCGCAAGGGCCATCCCGCCGCGCGGGCGCAGCACCCGGACCGGCGCCGGACGGGCCCGCGTGCAGCGCCTCAGGGAGAGGGCTTATTTCAGCGCCGCGAGCTGCTGGTCCAGCTCGGCCAGCTTGGCCTTCTTGTCGGCCTCGCCCAGGGTGTTGTCGTTCTCGATCCTGGTGCGCTTGCCAAACAGGTCCAGCTGGCGAATCGGGGTCAGCTGGGCGTTGGTCGAGGGCTTGAAACCGGACAGCTTGGAGATCTTCATGACGATCTCTTTTTCGCGGGCGTCGGTCTTGGCGTAGTTGTAGAAGAAGGTCTTGATCTTGGCTTTGGTGGCATCGGGCAGGTTCTTGCCCATCACCAGCGGTTCCAGGGCAATCAGCGGCGAAGTCCAGACCACCTTGATGTCCTTGAACTTCTCGGGCTGGCGCTCCTTGATCTTTTCCAGGTTCTCGCTGTTGTTGGTGGCCACATCGACCTGCTTGTTGGCCACGGCCAGGGCATTGGTCTCGTGGTTGGCGCTGCGCACCAGCTTGAAGTGGGTCTTGGGGTCGACCTTGTTCTGCGCGAAGGCGTAGTAGCCCGGCACCAGGAAACCCGAGGTCGAGTTGGGGTCGCCGTTGCCCAGGGTCAGGGACTTGGCGTTCTTGAGCACATCGTCCAGGCTGGCCAGCGGGCTGTCCTTGTGCACGATGAGGTGCGAGGTGTAGCCCTGGCTACCGTCGGCATTGACCATCTGCGCAAACACTTCGCCGTTGGCACGGTCTACCGCTTCCATGGCCGACTTGTTGCCCATCCAGGCCACCTGCACCTTGTTGAAGCGCATGCCTTCGATGATGCCGGCGTAGTCGGACGCAAAGAAGGCCTTGACCTTCAGGCCGGTCTGCTTTTCCATGTCGTCCAGCAGCGGCTGCCAATCGGCCTTGAGGTTCTGGCTGGCTTCGGTCGAGATGAAGCCGAAATTGAGGTCCTGCGCCATCGCGCCGGTGGCGCCCAAAGCCAGGGCCCATGCTGCACACAGTTTGCGGATCATGGTGAAACTCCTGAGAAGTTGTGAGAAAACAAAAAAGAAAACCGGAATCAGGCGGCCTGCGCCAGGGGCGGCGTCCAGGCCGGGCCGGGCAGCGGCGACACCACGGGCGGGTGGGTGGGGGTGACCAGCGAGGCGCCCGTCAGGATTTCTTCGGCCTGCATGCCATACAGCTCGCGCAGCAAAGCGGGGGTCAGCGCGGCCGAGGGGCCGTCGTACACCACCTGGCCCTGGTGCAGTGCCACCACGCGGGGGCAGTACTTCAAGGCGACGTCCACCTGGTGCAGGGAGACCACGATGGTGCTGCCATCCTCGCGGTTGATGCGCGCCAGGATGTCCATGACCTTGCGCGAGGATTCGGGGTCCAGCGAGGCAATGGGCTCATCGGCCAGCACCACCTTGGCGCCCTGGACCAGGGTGCGGGCAATGGCGGCGCGCTGTTGCTGCCCCCCCGACAGGGTCGAAGCACGCTGGCCATGGCATTCGGCAATGCCCACGCGGGCCAGCGCTTCCAGTGCCAGCGCCCGCTCCTCGGTCTTGAACCAGCGCAGCCAGCCGCGCCACAGCGGCATGCGGTGCAACAGGCCCACCAGCACATTGACCAGCACCGGCAAGCGGTCCACCAGATTGAACTGCTGGAACACAAAGCCCACCTGGGCACGGGTCTTGCGGATGTCGCGGTGGATGCGGCCGCCTTCCTGCACGCAGCGCCCATCGATCTCGATGCGCGAGGTGCTGCCGCTGTCGGCGGCCACCAGGCCGGCCACATGGCGCAGCAGGGTGGACTTGCCCGAGCCAGAAGCGCCGAGCAGGGCCACCATCTCGCCGTGGTGGATGGTCAGATGGATGTCGCGCAGGGCGTGCTTGCCGTTGGCGAAATGCTTGTTCAGGTGTTCGATGCGAAGTGCGTAAGACATGGGACTTTCCAAGTCGTATAGACAGGCCATGGGGACAAGCGGAGTGTGGTGGGGCTGTGTGACAAGGTCTTGACAGTGGCCAAGGCCATCACAGCACCCGCTGGCCTTCACGCCACACGCCGCGCACGACCGCCTGGCGTTGGCCGCCTGGCAGGGTGGCCAGGCGCACGCGCACCAGGTCGGCACGCAGGCCGGGCGCCAGTTCGCCCCGGTCGGCCATGCCGCAGGCCCGCGCCGGGTTGCGGGTGATGGTGGCCACCGCCTGGGGCAGGCCCAGAATGCCGTCTTCTTCCAGGCGCAGGGCCGCACTCAGCAGGCTGCCCGGCACATAGTCGGACGAGAGGATGTCCAGCAGCCCCTGGCGCGCCAGCTCGGCCGCCGCCACGTTGCCCGAGTGCGAGCCGCCACGCACCACGTTCGGGCCGCCCATCACCGTCAGCAGGCCGCGTGCATGCGCCGCCCGGGCGGCGGCCAGCGTGGTCGGGAACTCCGACATCGCCGCGCCTTCGGCGTGGGCCTGCTCCACATGCGCCACCGTGGTGTCGTCGTGGCTGGCCAGCGCAATGCCGTGGGTGCGGCAGTACTGAACAAAGTAGGCCCGGTGCGGCGCTGCGTACTGGGATTGCAAGGTGGCGGAATGCTGGACCTGGCGCTCGAATTTCTCCTGGCTCCAGCCTTTCTTGCCCGTGAAATAAATGCGCGCCTGTTCGATGTCCTCCCACTGGCGCTGGCCGGGGGTGTGGTCCATCAGCGAAATCAGGCCCAGGCGCGGGTGGTCGTGGAAGGGTGCGAACAGCTCGATGGTGTTGGGCGCGGGCAGCTCGCAGCGCACGTGCAGGTGGTGGTCGGCGCGCAGCAGGCCCTGGGCGGCGCAGGCATCGATGGTTTCGAGCACCTTGTGCCAGGCGCTGCCGCGCAGGCTCTCGGGGTCGGCTTCGCCCACGCCCAGGGCGTCGAACACGGTGGTGATGCCGGCAGCGGCCACCTCGGCATCGTGCGCCAGCAGCGCAGGCGCGGGCGCCCACTGCACCTTGGGCCGGGGCATCAGGTGGCGCTCGAAGTTGTCGGTGTGGATTTCCACCAGGCCGGGCAACAGGTAGTCGCCTTCCAGGTCGATTGCCTGGGGCACGGCGGTGGCACCGCCGTCCAGGGCCTGGATGCGGCCGTCCGCCACCGACAGGCTGCCCTCAACCACCGCCCCGGGCAGGACCAGGCGGGCATTCTTAAAGACAAGGTTCGAATTCATGCGTTCTCCCGGAATGCCGCGACATTGACCCGCCGTGTCGCCACGGCATCGCCCACCTGGGCGTCGTGAAAGATGCCCACCACGGCCGCGCCGCGCTCCACCGCCTCGCGGATCAGCGCCACCACCGTGGCGGTGTTGGCGGCATCGAGCGAAGCCGTGGGTTCGTCCAGCAGCAGCAGCGGCTTGGGCTTGATCAGGTTGCGCGCGATGTTGATGCGCTGCTGCTCGCCCCCGGAGAAGGTGGCGGGGGGCAGGTGCCACAGGCGCTCCGGAATCCGCAGGCGGGTCAGCCAGGCACGGGCCTGTTCGCGCGCTGCGGCCAGCAGAGCAGGGTCGTCGCCCGCTGCCTCGGCCAGGGGATCGGCCACCACGTCCAGCGCCGAGACCCGGGGGATCACCCGCAGGAACTGGCTGACGTAGCCGATGCCATCGCGGCGCAGCTGCACCAGCGCTCGGGGCGTGGCCTCGGTCACTTCCACGGGCTCCGCGCCGGGGAGCTGCACCGTGATCTGCCCGGCATGGGCACGGTAGTTGGCATAGATCAGCTTGAGCAAAGTGCTCTTGCCCATGCCCGAGGGGCCATCGAGCACCACGCATTCGCCCGCATGGACGCTGAGATCGACGTGGTCCAGCACCGGCAGTTCGATGCCGTTCTGGTGGTGCAGGGTGAAGCGCTTGGCCACCCCTTTCATCTGAAGGACGGGAGAGGTCATGGCTGCAGTACCGAAGAAACCAAAAGCTGGGTGTAGGGGTGTTGGGGGTCGTCCAGCACCTGGTCGGTGAGGCCGGCCTCGACAATGCGGCCGCGCTGCATCACCACCATGCGATGGGCCAGCAGGCGGGCCACGGCCAGATCGTGGGTGACGATGATGGCGGCCAGCTGCATCTGCCGGGTGAGTTGGCGCAACAGGTCCAGCAAACGGGCCTGCACCGACACATCCAGGCCGGAGGTCGGCTCGTCCATGAACACCAGGCGCGGCTGGGTGACCAGGTTGCGCGCAATCTGCAGCCGCTGGCGCATGCCGCCCGAGAAATGGCGGGGGGCGTCGTCGATGCGGGTCGGGTCGATTTCAACCCGCTGCAGCCACTCGGTGGCGGCCGCGCGCAAGCGGCCGTAGTGGCGCTCGCCCAGGCCCATCAGGCGCTCCCCCACATTGGCCCCGGCAGACACCTCCATGCGCAGGCCGTCGGCAGCGTTCTGGTGCACAAAGCCCCAATCGGTGCGCGCCAGCAGGCGCTGCTGGGCTTCGGTCATGGCAAAGACGTCCTGCAAGGCGCCATCCCGGCCGCGAAACTGTACGCTGCCCGCATCGGGCTGGCTGCGCGCGGCCACGGCATTGAGCAAGGTGGACTTGCCCGAGCCGGACTCGCCCACCACGGCCAGCACTTCGCCAGGCCAGAGGTCAAAAGACGCATCGTGCAAAGCCGGGCGTTCGCCGTAGTGCTTGCGGATGCCGCGCACGCTGAGCAGCGGCGGATCGGTCTCGAAAGAGTGCATGTCAGGGTTCCATCACAAAACTCAGGCCGTGCTGCGCAAAGCCCAGGGACTCATAAAACGCATGCGCCTCGGTGCGCTTGCGATGGGACGACAGGGCCAGCTTGTAGCAACCGGCCGCATGGGCCTGCTGCACGGCATGGGCCATCATCTGGCGGCCGATGCCCCGGCCCCGAAGCGCGTGCGCCACCACCACATCCTCGACCACGGCCGAGGGTGCCCCCCGATGGGCCAGGTTGTGCATGACCAGCAGCGCGTAGCTGCCCACCACGGCCTCCGGCCGGGCGCTGTCACAGGCCACGAAAAGGCGGTAAGACGGATAGCGCTGGAACTGCGCAAACACCGCCTCGGCCTCTTCCAGCGCCAGCCCCTGGCCCGGCACGCTCTCCAGCGCCTCGTACAGCGCCAGCACGGCGTCCAGATCGGCTGCGGTGGCCTCGCGGATCGTCGTGGCGCTCATGGGGCCTCCCCCTGGTCCTGGCGGCCTTGGCAGTAGTCCGAGTCGGAGCAGACATGCATGCGCGTGCCGCGGTCGTCGGTGATCACTTCGTCCAGAAAGCTGTCGGTGGCCCCGCACAGCGCGCAGGCGGCCTCCCAGCGCTGCACCTCGAAGGGGTGATCTTCAAAGCCCAGGCTTTCGACCGAGGTGTAGGGCGGGACGGCATAGATGCGCTTTTCGCGGCCGGCGCCAAACAACTGCAGCGCCGGGTTCATGTGCATCTTGGGGTTGTCGAACTTCGGGATCGGCGAGGGCGCCATCACGTAGCGGCCATTCACCAGCACCGGGTAGTCGTAGGTGGTGGCGATGTGGCCGTAGCGGGCGATGTCCTCGTACAGCTTCACGTGCATCAGGCCGTATTCGGCCAGGCCGTGCAGGGTGCGGGTCTCGGTCTCGCGCGGCTCCAGGCGCTGCATGGGCTCGGGCACCGGCACCTGGTAGACGATCACCTGGCCCTCGGCCAGCGGCGTCTCGGGGATGCGGTGGCGGGTCTGGATCAGGGTGGCCTCGGTGGTGCGCGTGGTGGTCTCCACGCCCGTGGTGCGCTCAAAAAACCGGCGGATATTGACCGCGTTCACCGTGTCGTCCGAACCCTGGTCGATGACCTTGAGCCGGTCCTCGGGGCCAATCACCGCCGCCGTCACCTGGATGCCACCCGTGCCCCAGCCGTAGGGCAGCGGCATCTCGCGCGAACCAAACGGCACCTGGTAGCCCGGAATGGCCACGGCCTTGAGCAAGGCCCGGCGGATCATGCGCTTGGTGCGCTCGTCCAGGTAGGCAAAGTTGACATGCTGGGCGGTGCTGCCCCGCTCGGCGGACGACAGCCCCTCCAGGGGCTCTACCAGCGCGTTCATACCGACACTCCTTCTGTCATGGCGCCCGGGGCCGGCGCAGCCAGCGCGGCCGCCCGCATCTTGCGCACCAGTTCCAACTCGGCCTGGAAATCCACGTAATGGGGCAGCTTCAGGTGCTGGACAAAGCCCGAGGCTTCGAGGCTGTCGCTGTGCGACAGCACGAACTCCTGCATCTGCGCGGGCGACTCGATGGGCTCGCCCAGCTCGTCGGCGCGCAGGGCCCGGTCCACCAGGCTCATGGCCATGGCCTTGCGCTCGCTGTGGCCAAACGCCAGGCCGTAACCGCGGGTGAACTGCGGGGGCTCGCTCTGGCTGCCGGCGAACTGGTTGACCATCTCGCACTCGGTGATCTCCAGGTCGCCGATCGAGATCGCAAACCCCAGCTCTTCGGGCACGATCTCCAGCGCCACCTGGCCCAGGCGAATCTCCCCGACAAAGGGGTGCGAGTGGGAGTACCCGCGCTGGGTCGAATAGGCCATGGCCAGCAAGAAGCCCTCGTCGCCGCGCGCCAGGTTCTGCAGGCGGGTGGCACGGTCGGCCGGAAAGCGCAGGGGCTCCCGCGTCAGGTCCACCGGGGCCGGGTCGCCCGGGGGCACGGGGCGGGTTTCGATCAAGCCCTCCTGGTTCAGCAGGTCCACCACGCGCGGCGTGGGCGCCTCGGCAGGGGCCGGGGGCCGCGCAGAGGGGGCGGGGGGCGTGCGGCCTTCGGCCAGCAAGGAAAAGTCGAGCAGGCGCTGGGTGTAGTCGTAGGTCGGGCCCAGCACCTGGCCGCCAGGCAGGTCCTTGAAGGTCGCCGAAATCCGGCGCTCCAGCGCCATGCGCGCCGTGTCCAAAGGACAGCTGGTGCCCAGGCGCGGCAGCGTGGCGCGGTAGGCGCGCAGCAAAAAGATCGCTTCGACCAAATCTCCGGCCGCCTGCTTGATGGCCAGCGCGGCGAGCTCGGGGTCGTACACCGAGCCTTCGGTCATGACACGGTCCACGGCCAGCTTGAGCTGCTGGCGGATTTGCGCCACCGTCAGCTCGGGCTGGCCCGGGTCGCCCCGGCGCTGCTCGGCCAGCAGGCAGTAGCTTTGCAGAATGGCGGCTTCCCCGCCCTTGACAGCCACATACATGGATCAGTTCTCCAACAAGGTCTGAAGGCGCGTGCTGCGCGGCAGCCCCGCGATGTGTGTCCCGGTGGCCAGCACCAGGTCCACGCCGCGCGGAAAGGCGGCATGGTTGGCCGCCCATTGGTCGGCAAAATCCGGCGGCAGGCCCTCGGCCTGCAGGTCCTGCGTCTCACGGATGCCGGGGCCGCTCAGGCGCCAGCCCGCCGCAGGGGTGTCCGGCGCAGGCTGGGCCACCTCGACCACGCAGGTGGCCGACTGGTCGGGGTAGGTGTCGCTGCCCTGGGCCAAGCCCTGCAAAGGGGGCAGCGCATCGCCCGCCGCCACCCAGACAAAGCGGGCCTGCGCGGGTGCCTCGACCACCTCGCAGCCGGTATGAAAGCGCAGCCAGGATGCCGCCGGGCTGGCCGCCAGGCGCGGCGAAAGCCAGACCGTGCAGTCGGCATCGACCAGGGCCAGCAGCACGGCAGCCGAGGCCGGCTGGCAGGCCGCGGGCACTTCGGCGTCGTGCTCCAGCGCGGTCCAGCGCCCGGGGTGCGACAGCGCGTGCAACACCGCACGGAACACGGCCTGGCTGCCCAGGGCCTCGTTCGAAAAACCCGCGCCCAGCGTGGAGAGTGCATTCGTGTTCATTCGCTGTCCTCCTCATCGCTGTCGCCGGCTTCGCGGGCCACGGTAAAGAACTCCACCTTGGTGCGGCGGGCGCGGTCCTGGCGCTGGGCCTGTTGCTGGGCCAGGTGCGCACGGATCGGCTCCAGCACCGCGGCATCGATGGCCGCATGCTGGGCAGGGCTTTGCAACAAGGCATCGGCCACCGCGGCCAGATGCACATGGCGGTGCGAGCGCCCCACGATGTAGCTGACGCCCACGGCGTCGGCGTCTTCGGCCTCCACCCGCAGGCGCAGCGCGCAGCGGGTGACCGTGACCTCGCCCAGGTGGAAGCGCTCGCCCGAGCCACCGGCCCGGCCCTGCACCATCATCAGCCCGGTTTCGGGGGCACGCAGCCAGCGCGCATCGCCCGCCGCGCGCTCGCCCAGCGCCGATTCCAGCAAAGGCAGGGGCGCGCGGGCCAGGAGCGCCATCCAGTGCGCGCGGCGGGAAGATGCCGCCGGCCCCGGGTTGTCAAAGGCTTGAAACATGAAAGTGATACCCTCAAAGTTGTATAGACAAATTGCGCCACTGCCCCGAGCTTAAATCGCTCTCATGTAGGTTTCATGACAGTTCACACCCCGCCCCTCGCCCCTTCCTCCGCGCCCGCCATGCGCGACAGCTTCTGGACCCGCATTGCCAAGGAACTGGCCGACGCCATTGGCAAAGGCACCTATGCCCCCGGCCAGCGCCTGCCCTCCGAACACGCCCTGGCCGAACAGTTCGGCGTGAACCGGCACACCATCCGCCGCTCGCTGTCGAGCCTGAGCACCCAGGGGCTGGTGCGCATCAGCCAGGGCAGCGGCACCTATGTCGAAGACTTTGCCGTTGACCTGGTGCTGGGCAAGCGCACGCGCCACCAGCAAGGCCTGGCCCATGCCGGCCTGCGCGGCCGGCTGGAGGTGCTGGAAGCCGGCACGGTGACCGCCACCGCCGCACTGGCCCAGGCCCTGCAGGTGCCCACGCGCAGCCGGCTGCTGCGCCTGCACACCCTGGGTGAAGCCGAGGGCCAGCCCCTGCACGTGGGTGAGCGCTACTTCCCGCTGCCCCGCTTCACCGGACTGGACGCCGGGGTGCGCGCCAGCGGCTCCATCACCACCGCCCTGGCCCACTGCGGCGTGACCGACTACACCCGGCAGGAAAGCCGCATCACCGCCGAGCTGCCCAGCGCCGCGCTGGCCGCACAGCTGCGCCAGCCCGCCCAGCGCCCCGTGCTCCTGGTGGAAAGCCTGAACGTGGACCCGGCCGGCCTCCCCATCGAATGGTCGCGCACCTGGTTTGCCGGCGACCGCGTCAAACTCAGCGTGCACCATGGAGACTGAAGCCATGCCCCCCACCATCCCCCCCTCCGAACCCAGCGCGCACCGCTACGCGATCTATTTCGCGCCGCCTCCCGACAGCCCGCTGGGCCGCGCCGGCGCCCACTGGCTGGGCCGCTGCGCCGCCACCGGCCAGGCACGGCCGCAGCCCGCGCTGCCCCTGCCAGCCCCGGGTGCGCTGCACCACCTGACGCGCGACCCCCGCCGCTACGGCTGGCACGCCACGCTCAAAGCCCCCTTCACCCTGGCCGAAGGCCTGGCGCCCAGCGACCTGCGCCGCGCCGTGCAGGCCTTGGCCGCGACCCGGCAGCCCTTTGAACTGCCCCCGCTGGCACCGCACTGGCTGGGCCACTTTCTGGCGCTGGTGCCCGACCCGGCCCAGCAGGCCCACCCCGGTTGTGCCGCGCTGAACGCCCTGGCCGCCGCCTGCACCACCGAACTGCACCCGCTGGCCCAGCCCCTGTCCGACGCCGAACTGGCGCGCCGCCGGCAAAAAAGCACTTTGAGCCCCGCGCAGGACCAGTACCTGCAGCGCTGGGGCTACCCGCATGTGCTGGACCGCTACCGCTTTCACCTCACGCTGAGCGACAGCCTGGCCCCAAACCCCGAAGGCCGCGGTGCGCCCGCCGCGCTGCGCCAGGCGCTGACCCAGGCCGCCCAGGCGCACTTTGCCGACCTGCCCGCGGGGCGCTGCACCCACCTGGTGGTGTTTGCCGAACCCGCACCGGGCGCGGATTTTCAGTGGTTTGACGCCGTGGAGCTGGGACGATGAACACCCGATTGATTTACGTCTGCGGCCCCTCGGGCGCCGGCAAGGACACCCTCTTGCAATGGCTGCGCCAGCACCTGCCGCACGGCCTGCCGCTGCACTGGGCGCGGCGCACCATCAGCCGCCCCGCCACCGCCGATGCCGAGGAGTACGAAGGCGTCACGCCCGAAGCCTTCACCACCCTGTCCGAGCAAGGCGCCTTCGGCCTGCAATGGGAGGCCAACCGGCTGCACTACGGCATCCGCCAGGGCGAACTCGCAGCGCTGGCGCGCGGCGACTGGGTGGTAGTGAATGGCTCGCGCGCCCACCTGCCCCAGGCCGCCGCGCAGTACCCCGGCCTGGTGGCCGTGCACCTCACCGCCAGCGCCGACACCCTGCGCCAGCGCCTGCACGCCCGGGGCCGCGAAACCCCTGAAGTGATCGAAGAACGCGTGCGCCGCGCCGTCGCCTTCACGCCGCCAGCCGGCAGCACCGCCCTCGAGGTGCGCAACGACAGCACCGTGGACGCCGCCGGCCAGGCGCTGCTCGCCGGCCTGCGCACCCTGCCCGGCTGGCCTGAAGGCCTGCCCCCGCATGGCTGACACGGCCACGCCCCCCGCAGCCACCGCAGGCGCCAGCGTCTCGGTCGTGCTGCGCCTGGGCACGGCCCAGACCCTGGCCTGGGCCTCGTCCTACTACCTGCCCACCCTGCTGGCCGCCCCCATGGCGCGCGACCTGGGCCTGCGCAGCGCCAGCGTGTTCCTGGCGTTCTCCGGGGCGCTGCTGATCGCCGCCCTGCTGGGCCCCTGGGCGGGCCGGACCATCGACCGCCAGGGCGGGCGCACTGTGCTCGGCAGCACCAGCCTGCTGTTTGCCGCCGGCCTGGCCGCGATGGCCTGCGCGCAAGGTCCGGTGGGCCTTGCCGCCGCCTGGGGCCTGATGGGCCTGGCCATGGGCGCAGGGCTGTACGAAGCCGCTTTTGCCGCCCTGGTGGCCCAGCACGGCCATGCGGCGCGGCGGGCGATTTCCGGCATCACCCTGCTGGCCGGCTTTGCCAGCACCGTGGGCTGGCCGCTGTCGGCCTGGATGGAAGCCGCCTGGGGCTGGCGCGGCTCCTGCCTGGGCTGGGCGGCGCTGCACCTGCTGATCGGGCTGCCGCTGAACCTGAGCCTGCCATTCAGGACCCCCGCCAACCCACGAGCCAACTCTGGGCCCGCCCCCCAGGAGGACGCGAGCCGCCCCGCTGAGGCAGCGCCCCAAGGCACGGCACCCCATGCCCCCCGCACCGCCGCGGCAGACACCCCCACGCCAGAAGCCGCCCACGCCCCCGCCCACCGCAACGCCCCAGGGGCCATGGCCCTGCTCGGCCTGGTGTTTGCCATCGGCTGGTTCACCAGCACCGCCATGGCCGCCCACCTGCCCGCCCTGCTGCAGGCCCATGGCGCCACCGCCGCTGGCGCGCTGGCCCTGGCCACCCTGGTCGGGCCCGCGCAGGTCGTGGCCCGCATCCTGGAATTTGGCGGCATGCAGCGCCTGCACCCGCTGACCGCCACCCGGCTCGCCACCCTGGGCCACCCCCTGGGCGCGCTGATCCTGATGGCGCTGGGCAGCCCGGCCGCCATCGCTTTTGTGCTGCTGCATGGCGCGGGCAACGGCATCCTGACCATCGCCAAAGGCACCCTGCCCCTGGCCCTGTTCGGCCCCACCGCCTACGGCGCCCGCCAGGGCTGGATCCTGCTGCCCGGCCGCCTGGCCCAGGTGCTGGCCCCCGGCCTCTTCGGCCTGTGGATGGAACACGACGCCACCCGCGCCCTGTGGTGGACCGCCGCCGGCGGCGTCATCGCCCTGCTGGCGCTGCAGGTGCTGGGGCGGATTTCGCTGCCGGCCCATACGAGTCAAAAGTGACTCAGAGGCAATGGAATCGAGCCGTCTTAGCTATCTATTCAGAAGCAGAACACCCCCAGGAACCTCCCCGGTTTTCGGCATGGGCTGCGGCAGGGCCAGGGCTGGGGGCCTCCGCCCCGGCGCGGGTGCGCTTGTCATCGCAACGACAAGCACCGCGGTGCCCCATCCCTAGAGTGCGTCTTGCCAAGCGTGGCAAACCGCAGCCGGCAAGGAGTGGCAAGGCCGCAGACGCCGCTGGCACGGAGCAAGCCTGCGGGCAAGGCGGCAAAACACCGCGCTCCCCGTTGCCCGCCTTGTCCAGGCCACCCGCCTGAACCGCGGCGGGCGCCTCGATGGCAGCGTTTTGCCCCCTTGCGGGCACCCTCAAAAGACCATGAACAGGCTCTAAGATGCAGCCCCAATCGAAAGGAACTCCTGGTGTCAGACATCCATATCCGCCGTGACCACGGCCTGGGCCTTGATGAGGCCCGCAAGGTGGCCCACGCATGGGCCGAAAAAGCCCAACAGAAATTCGACATGGAGTGCCATTACCAAGCGGGGGAGGCACAGGACAAGCTCTTGTTCCACCGCTCGGGCGTGAAGGGCTGGCTGGAGGTGGACGGCGAGCGTTTCGAGTTGCACGCCACGCTGGGCTTTCTGTTCTCGGCCTTCAAGCAGCCCATCGAGGCCGAGATCACCGCCCAGCTCGACAAGCTGCTGGGCACGGCAGCACCCAGGGCCTGAGCGCGCAGGAAGCGGCGGCGCAGACGGGGGCGGCTGGCAGACCCTGCGGGCCTTATTGCAAGGACTCGATCAGGTCGATGTACTGCTGCTGGGCCGCGTCGGTGGCCACGCCCTTGAGCTTGTCCCACGCCTCCCATTTCGCGCGGCCCACGAGGTCGGAAAAGCTGGGCTTTTTCTCGGTGTTGTCGCCTGCGGTGGCCTGTTTGTAGAGGGCGTAGATTTTCAGCAGGGTGGCATTGTCGGGGCGCTCGCTGAGCGACTTGGAATGCGCGACGGCGGTTTCAAAAGCAGCGGTCAAATCGGACATGGAAAACTCCCAAAGCGGTGCCCGGCAGTATCTGCGAAAACTGGGCCCCCGCCCTTGCCATGCTGCGGGCCATCCCGCAAAATGCAACAAGACACGTGTTCCGAAAAAAGTTTTAATAAAGTCGATTTATGAGTCCGGATGGCGAAAATAAGCTGGTAAGTGCCTTGGTGCGGGGGACTTCCATCCTGCAATGTTTCACCCCCACCGTCCAGGAGCTCAGTGGCCGCGAGCTGACCGAAATCACCGGACTGCCCAAACCCACCTTGTTCCGCTTGCTCGACACCCTGTGCGAGCTGGGGTTGCTGCGCTACTCCGAGCGGGTCTCCAAGTATGTTCCTGGCCTGGGCCTGCTCAACCTGGCCGCCCCGGTGCTGGCGCGCATGACCATCCGCCAGCTGGCCCGGCCGCTGATGGAAGACCTGGCCCAGCAAATCGACGGCCAGCTGCAGCTGACGGTGGGCAGCGGCTGGAACCTGAGCTGCGTCGAGGTGGTGCAAGGCAGTCACAGCAAGGTTTTCCGGCCCGAAGTGGGGGTGCATGTCTCGCTGTCGCGCACGGCCTCGGGGCGGGCCTATCTGAGCATGCTGCCGGCCGCGCAGCGGGCGCAGTACCTGGCGGAACTCGAAGCGCAGGAGCCCCCGCGCAGCGCCTGGCTGCAAGAGCGGCTGGCCGACGCCCAGCAAGACCTGGAGCGGCACGGGTTCTGCCGCAGCCACGGTGATCTGCACCGCGAAATCGCCTCGATTGCCGTGCCCATGCAAAAGCCCCGCGACGACGAGTCCTGGATCTTTGCGGCCTCGGTGCCGGTGTTCAGCCCGCACAGCAAAGCCCTCGAATCCGACGTCGGGCCCCGGCTGATCGCGCTGGTGCGCAGCGTGGAAGCCGCGCTGGGCACGGCGGGATGAATCCCCCAGAAACAAGAACAAACCAAGGAGACGTGTGATGACAATGAAAGTGCTGTCCTCTGTGCGGGTGGTCGAAATCAGCGGGCTGGGCCCGGGCCCGTTTTGCGCCATGCACCTGGCCGACCTGGGCGCCGACGTGATCTCGGTGGGCCGCGAAGGCGGTGCCGCCGAATTCAAGGGCAGCATCCTGAACCGGGGCAAGCGCTCGGTGTCGGCCGACCTCAAGACGCCCGAGGGCCGCGAACTGGTGCTCAAGCTGGTGGAAAACGCCGACGTGCTGATCGAAGGCATGCGCCCCGGCGTGATGGAGCGCCTGGGCCTGGGCCCGGCCGAATGCCAGGCGCGCAACCCCCGGCTGGTGTACGGCCGCATGACCGGCTGGGGCCAGACCGGGCCGCTGGCCAAGGCCGCCGGGCACGACAACAACTACATCTCGGTCTCGGGCGCGCTGTGGCCGGCCGGGCCGGCCGACGCCGCTCCAGTCACCCCCTTCACGCTGGTGGGCGACATCGGCGGCGGCGCGCTGTACCTGGCGGTGGGACTGCTCTCGGGCGTGCTGCAGGCCCGGGCCACGGGCCAGGGCACGGTGGTGGATGCGGCCATCCTCGACGGCTCGGCCCACATGCTCAACCTGATGCTCAAGGCGCGCGAGGCGGGGGTGATCTCCGACCGCAAGGGTGAAAGCATCCACGACGGCACGCCGTTCTACGAGACCTACGCCTGCGCCGATGGGGCACACATCACCATCGGCTCGATCGAGCCGCAGTTCTACGCGATGCTGCTCGATGCGCTGGACCTGAAGGACGACCCCGACTTCCAGGGCGCCCAGTGGGACCGCGCCCAGTGGCCGCGCCGCCGCGAGCGCCTGCGCACGCTGTTCGCAGGCCGCAGCCGGGCCGCGTGGCAAGCGGTGTTTGAAGGCACCGACGTGTGCTTTGGCGTGGTGCTGAGCCCGGTCGAGGCCGCCCAACACCCCCACAACCAGGCGCGCGGCGTGTACCTGGAGCAGGACGGCGTACTGCAAACCGCCCCCGCCCCCCGCTTCGATGGGGTGGCCTACGCCCCCGGCCGCATGAGCCAGAACGGCGAACACACCGCCGAAGTCATCGCCACCCTGGCGGGCGGCGACAGCGCGGGGGTCTGGCAAGCCCGCCAGGATTGAAACAGCCACCCCACGACGACATACCCCCTAGAGGCGGGTGTATCGCGGAGGAAGATAAGCCCTGCAGCCCGGAAAGACGGCCCCGTCATGACCGAAACCGAACTCTTGCACACACTGGCCCGGGGCGAAGACAGCCGCCACCAATTCAAACGCGATGCCACCAACGCCGACGGTATCGCCGCTGAACTGACCGCGTTCGCCAACAGCGGGGGTGGCTCGATTTACCTGGGGGTGGAAGACGATGGCCGCATCACAGGACTGGATGCACCTTCTGTGCGGCGGTTGAACCAACTCATCGGGAATGCAGCCAGCCAGCATGTGCGCCCACCGCTGCATCCACGAACCCACAATGTGTACACCGCGCAGGGCCTGGTGATGGTGGCGACCGTGTCTGAAGGACTGAATAAGCCCTACATGGACCTGCAAGGGCGGGTTTGGGTCAAAAACGGTTCTGATAAACGGCATGTGACGGCCCGCGAGGAACTGCAGCGAATGTTTCAGCAAGCGGGTCTGTTGCAGGCCGACCAGATCCCGGTGCGTGACGCTACGGGCAACGACATCAACGCACGTGACTTTTCCCGTTACTTTGAACGCCGCTACGGCCACAGCCTGGACCAAGCCGGTTTACCCCTGCTGCAATTGATGGAAAACATTGGCTTGGCCCGTGACCGCGCACCCAATCTGGCCGGACTGCTGCTTTTTGGAAATCAACCACAGCGCCGTCTTCCGGTGTGCTTTGTTGCCGCTGCGTGTTTTCCAGGAACCCAGTTGTCCGATAGCCGTTACCTGGACAGCGAAAACATAGGCGGCACGCTCGAGGAGCAATACCGGCACGGCATGTCGTTCATTAAACGCAACCTGCACCATGTGCAAGGAGGGCGTGGCGTCAACACCCTGGGACAACTGGAGATTCCCGAGCAGGCACTGGAAGAACTGCTGGTCAACGCCTTGATCCACCGTGACTTCTTTACCAGCGCTACGGTACGGCTGTTCATCTTTGCCGATCGGGTAGAAATCATCAGTCCAGGCCACCTGCCAGACCATCTGACGCCGCAACAAATTCGGACCGGAGTCTCCAACCGCCGAAACAGCGTGCTGGCCGAGCACGCCAGCCACATCCTGCCGTACCGAGGCCTGGGCACCGGCATCCCCAGGGCGCTGGGTGTCTGGTCCCACATCGATCTGGTGGACGATCGGGTGGCCAACCAGTTCAAGGCTGTGGTCTGGCGCGCGGCCCCCCTGTCGGAACGCGCGGGCGACACCCCTCAAGTCACCCCTCAAGTCACCCCTCAAGTGAATACCCTGCTGGTGACCCTGGAGGGGGAGATGTCCAGACAGGCCCTGATGGCAGCACTGGGCTTGCGTGACAGGAAGCACTTCTCTGCGGCCTACCTGTTGCCCGCGCTGAGCGGAGCATGGATCGAAATGACGCTGCCCGATAAGCCCAACAGTCGCCTGCAACGTTACCGGCGGACCCCCCAAGGGCAAGCCCAAGCCAGTCATGTGGCTCGACCCCAGAGAGAAGGCGCCACCTGAAGGTGGCGTCCGCCCTCAGTCCAGACTCAAATTCCGCGAGCGGATCAGGTCGCCCCAGCGCTGGCGGTCGCCGTCCACCAGGGCGGTGAAGGCGGCTTGGCTGGCGCCGCCGGGGGTGCCGCCCAGTTGCTGCAGCTTGGCCACCGTGTCAGGGTCCTTGAGCACGGCCAGCAAGTGTTCCTGCAGCTTGGCCACCCCCTCGGGCGGGGTCTTGGCGGCCACGAAGAAGCCCAGCCAGCCCAGCACCACGAAGTCTTTCAGCCCGGCCTGCGCCATGGTGGGCACCTCGGGCAGGCTGGCCATGCGCTCGGCACTGGTCACGGCCAGGGCGCGCAGCTTGCCAGCCTTGATGTGCGGCAGGGCCTGGGTCAGGTTGTCGAACATGAACTGCGTCTCGCCCGCCAGCAGCGACATCGTGGCTGGCGTCGCGCCCCGGTAGGGCACATGCAGCGCGAAGGTGTGGGTGCGCGA
>JAQUDN010000158.1 GCA_028685665.1 Burkholderiaceae bacterium
GCGGGCAGTTCGTGACCGAGCTGTACGAGAACCGCCACTTCACCTGCGGCCTGTGCAATCCCCCTGCCCGGGCGGGCAAGAGCAAGAGCTCGGGCGCCTTGATGCTCAACTGATGCGCGGCGGCGCGAAGGCCTGGAAAACACGGGCGCATTCGCAGCCAAAATGGCCTCCAGGGCTTGTGAATAAAGCCCTTATTGCTATGGTTTTTATCAACGCCCTGTCAACAAAACGCGCACATTCTCGTCAACCGGCAGGGCATAGTCGTGCGCGGCCACCATGGTGTTGCCGGCAGGGTTGACCAGCTTGAGGCTGATGTAGACCCGGTTGGCCGACACGGCGTAAGTGCCCACGACCACCGCCTGGGCATCCTGGGCCTGGCTGACCTCGCGGATCTCGCGCGACAGCAGCAGCTCGCCCTGGTCACGGTGCATCGACAGGTGCTCGCGCAATTTCAACTCGGTCACCCGCAGGCCCCGCTGCACCATGCGGCTGGCGATCTGCTCGGAAAAGATCCGCCCCAGGCGGGAAGACTCGGTCAGGCGGTCCACATTCACCAGCGTGGCCACCAGCACGGGCTGGCGCGGATCGAGCGGGGCATCGAGCAGCAGCATGTCGGTGGCCCGGTAATTGGCCTCGACCAGATCGGTGCGGTCGGTGCCCGCAGCACGGTCGCCGTAGTAGTAGCTGGCGCATCCGATCTGGGCCAGCGTGGCAGCGCCCAGCAGCAGGGCCAGGGTGGTGCGGCGCTTCATGGGCTGACGACCCGCCAGGTTTTCAGCGGAGCGGGCGGCGGCGGCGGGGGCGGCGGCTCCTTGACCTGGTAGAGCAGCGCATCGTCGGCTTCGATGTAGTAAATGTCGGCCGTCCGCGCCAGGTAACGGCTGCTGCTGGCCAGCGCCGTGGTGACCAGCACTTCGGTGCGCGTAGGCCCGCCAGCCGCCGATCCCTGGGTGGCCAGCCGGGAGATGTCGAGCATGCTGCCCAGCACCAGGCCGCTGGCCACGGCCGAGGCCGCGCCCTGGGCATACAAGGCCCAATCGCGCCCCACCGCCACGCCGGCCGCCAGGCGGGTCAAAGGCATCTGCGGTCCGTTGGTGATGGAGGAGCCATGCTGGACCAGTTGCGTGTCCAGTGAGAGCTCGATCTCCGCGGGCTGGGTGGACAGGGTGATGCCCCGGTCGAGCAAGCGGGTGGCCAGCAGCTTGCGAAAGCCCTGGTTGAACGTGGAATCGCTGGCGGGTGCCAGGTAGATCGGGTGCTCGCCGGGCGGCCAGTCGCGCAGTTTTTCGGCAATGCGGCCGGCCACGTCATCGGCCAGAACATCCCAGTGGTGCAGCGCCCGCGACTTTTTCTGGCTGGTGGCGGCGTAGTTGTCGGCGCGCGGCACATCCAGCGTGGAGCAGCCGGCGCAGAGCAGCGCAGCCGCTAGGCACAGCAGGTGGACGGTGCGCCGTCGGTGAAGGTGGTACATCCGAGCGATGCTATCGCCCCCCGAGGGCGTCCATGGCAGAAACAAGCCGGTTTTTGGCGCTTTGTTTGCTGCGCCCCCCACGCCCTTCGCGCCTGGGGCGGGCCTCAGCCGGTATTGCGCAAGCCGGCGGCAATCCCGTTGATGGAGATATGGATGCCGGTCTGCACCCGCTCATCGCTCTGGCCCGCGCGCCAGCGGCGCACCAGTTCGACCTGCAGGTGGTGCAGGGGATCGATGTAGGGAAAGCGGTGGCGGATGGAGCGGGCCAGCGCGGTGTTGTGCACCAGGCGCTGCTTGTCGCCGGTGATGCGGGTCAGCGCATCGGCGGTGCGGTGCCATTCGGCCTCGATGGCGGTGAACACTTTTTTGCGCAGGCGCGCGTCGGTCACCAGCTCGCTGTAGCGCGAGGCCAGGGCCAGGTCGCTCTTGGCCAGCACCATGTCCATGTTCGACAGCAGGGTGCGGAAAAAAGGCCACTGCCGGTACATCTTCTGCAGCAAAGCCATTTGCGCCTTGGGGTCCTTGCCTTCGGTCTGCACGAAGGCCTCGACGGCCGAGCCAAAGCCCAGCCAGCCGGGCAAGGTCAGGCGGCACTGCCCCCAGCTGAAGCCCCAGGGGATGGCGCGCAGGTCCTCGATCTTCTGGCTGGCCTTGCGCGATGCGGGCCGGGAGCCGATGTTCAGCTCGGCGATTTCGCGGATCGGCGTGGCGTTGAAAAAATACTCGGTGAAGCCGGGGGTGTCATAGACCAGCGCGCGGTAGGCCCCCATGCTGGCCAGCGAGAGCTGGGCTGCGGCATCGTGGAAGGCCTTGGTGGCCGGCTTGGTGGGCTGCAGCAGCGTGGCCTCCAGCGTGGCGGCCACCAGGGTTTCGAGGTTGCGCCGACCGATCTCGGGGTTGGCGTACTTGGAGGCAATCACCTCGCCCTGCTCGGTCAGGCGGATCTGGCCGCGCACGGTGCCGGGTGGCTGGGCCAGGATGGCCTGGTAGCTGGGACCGCCGCCCCGCCCCACGGTGCCACCCCGGCCATGGAACATGCGCAGCTGGATCTGGTGGGACAGCGCCAACTCGTCGAACAGCGCCACCAGGGCGATCTCGGCGCGGTACAGCTCCCAGTTGCTGGTGAAGATGCCGCCATCCTTGTTGCTGTCGGAGTAGCCCAGCATGATGTCCTGCTCGCCGCCACTGCGCTGCACCAGGGCGGCCACGCCCGGCAGCGCATAGAACTCGCGCATGATGGGCGCGGCATTGCGCAGGTCTTCGATGGTTTCGAACAGGGGAACGACGATCAGGTCGTTGCGCGCCTCGGTATCCAGCGTGCCGTGCAGCAGCCCGACTTCCTTTTGCAGCAGCAGCACTTCGAGCAGATCGCTCACCGACTCGGTGTGGCTGATGATGTAGTGGCGGATCGCCTCGGGGCCAAAGCGCCCGCGCAGCACCCGGGCCGCCTCGAAAATCGCCAGCTCGCCCTGGGCGTGGTCGGAATACTGCCCGCCCACCACCCGCAAGGGGCGGGCGTCGTTCAGCAAGCGGACCAGCAAGGCGCGCTTGGCAGGCTCGGGCAAGGCGCTGTAGGCCGGCTCGATGCGGGCCGTGGCCAACAGCTCGGCCACCACGGCTTCGTGCTTGTCGGAGCTTTGGCGCAAATCCACCGTGGCCAGATGAAAGCCAAACACCTGCACCGCCCGCACCAGCGGGTGCAGGCGCTCGGCCGCCATGGCCTGGCCGTGGTGCGATTGCAGCGAGGCCTCGATCACGCGCAGATCGTCCAGAAACGCCTCGGGGCTGGCGTAGGCGTTCTGGGGCGCGACCGCATGGCGCGCCGCCTCGCCGCCCGTTAGTTCCTTGAGCGTGGCGGCCAGGCGGGCGTAAATGCCCGTGAGGGCCCGCCGGTAGGGCTCGTCCAGGCGGTGCTCGCTGGTGTCGGGCGAGCGCTGCGCCAGGGCCTCCATGTCGGGCGACACCTGCACCAGGCGGGCCGACAGCGACAGATCGCTGCCCAGGTGGTGCACTTCGGTCAGGTAGTGGCGCAGCGCCACATCGGCCTGGCGGGCCAGGGCGAACTGCAGCGTCTGCGCGGGGACGTTGGGATTGCCGTCGCGGTCGCCGCCGATCCACTGGCCCATGCGCAGAAAGCTGTGCACGGGGAACTGGCCCAGCTCCCGCTCCAGGTGGGCATAGATTTTGGGAATCTCGCGCAAAAAGGTGGCTTCGTAGTAGCTCAGGGCGTTTTCGATTTCATCGGCCACCGTCAATTTGCTGTAGCGCAACAGGCGCGTTTGCCACAGCTGGGCCACCCGGGCGCGCAGCAGGGCCTCGTTGGCCGCCAGCTCGCGCGGGGTCAGGGCGTCCTTGGCGCTGTTGTAGAGCTGGGCCCGGACCTGGATGTCGTCGCGCACCGCCAGCAGCTGGGCGATGTCGCGCTCGGCATCCAGAATGCTTTTGCGCTGCACTTCGGTGGGGTGGGCCGTCAGCACTGGCGCGACATAGCTGCCCGCCAGGGTTTGCGCGATGGTTTTGGGCGCTATTCCGGCCCAGCGCAAGCGCGACAAGGCCACTTCGATGCTGCCTTCCTGGGTATCGCCGGCCCGCTCGTGCACCGCACGGCGGCGGATGTGGTGGCGGTCTTCGGCCAGGTTCGCCAGGTGGCTGAAGTAGGTGAAGGCGCGGATCACGCTCACGTTCTGGTCGGTGCTCAGCGACTTGAGCAGCTTCTTGAGGGCCCGGTCGGCCTCCTGGTCGGCATCGCGGCGAAACGCCACCGAAAGCTTGCGCACCTGCTCGACCAGTTCGTAGGCCTCCACGCCTTCCTGCTCCCGGATCACGTCCCCCAGGATGCGGCCCAGCAACCGGATGTCCTCCATGAGGGGCTGGTCTTTGTCGATCTTGCGGGACGGGGAACCTTCGGTCTTGCGGGCAGTCGCTGTCATGCGGAGTCTCCAGGAAGCGGCGGTCGGTGTTGCACTGCACCATGCTAGCATTCCCCGAAGCCCTTTTTGACCCACTGATGACAAGTCCGCACACGCCCTCCCTCCCCCTGGTCATTGCCACGCGCGAAAGCCGCCTGGCCCTCTGGCAAGCAGAACATGTCCAAGCCCTGCTGCGCGCGCGCGGCCATTCCGTGGCGCTGCTGGGCATGACCACCCTGGGCGACCAGATCCTGGACCGCAGCCTGAGCAAGGTCGGCGGCAAGGGCCTGTTCGTCAAGGAACTCGAGGTCGCCCTCGCCGAAGGCCGCGCGCAGATGGCCGTGCACTCCCTGAAAGACGTGCCCATGGAACTGCCCGAAGGCTTTGCCCTGGCCTGCGTGATGGAGCGCGAAGACCCGCGCGATGCCTTTGTGTCGCCCACCTACGACTGCCTCGAGGCCCTGCCCCCGGGCGCGGTGGTGGGGACGTCGAGCCTGCGCCGCCAGGTGCTGCTGCAGGCGCTGCGGCCCGATCTGCGCATCGAGCCCCTGCGCGGCAACCTCGACACCCGCCTGCGCAAGCTCGACGAAGGGCAGTACGACGCCATCGTGCTGGCCGCCGCCGGCCTCAAGCGCCTGGGCCTGGCAGAGCGCATCCGCCAGCTCTTCGCGCCCGAAGCCATGCTGCCCGCCGCAGGCCAGGGGGCCCTGGGCATCGAGGTGCGCAGCGACCGGCCCGACCTGATCGAGGCCCTGGCCCCGCTGGCCCACCAGGCCACCTGGCTCACGGTGGCCGCCGAACGCGCGGTCAGCCGTGCCATGGGCGGCAGTTGCTCGATGCCGCTGGCCGCGCACGGCCGGCTGGAACAAGGCCAACTCCACCTGGATGCCGCCTGGGGCGACCCCGAAGGCCTGCTGCCGCTGGTGCGGGTGGCCGCCAGCGCCCCGGTGCACAGCCTGGCGGAGGCCGAGGCCCTGGGCACGGCCATCGCCCAGCGCTTGCGCCAGGGCGGTGCCCGCAGCGCCGACCCCGTCAGCGCCTGAGCCGGCGATGCCCCCCCGGGTCCTCGTCACGCGGCCGGCGCGGGAAGCTGCGGCCTGGACAGAGCAGCTGCGTGCGCACGGTATCCCGGCCTTCGCCCTGCCCCTGATCGCAGTGCGGGCCTGCCGCGATCCCGCCAGCCACGCCGCACTGGCCCAGGCCTGGGAGCAGCTCCCACGCTACCGCGCCGTGATGTTCGTCAGCGCCAATGCCGTCCGCTGTTTTTTTGCATCAAAAGGGGCTCCAGAGCACACCCCTACTGCGTTAGAAGCTCCTTTTTTGAGAGCATGGGCCCCGGGCCCCGGCACGGCGCGCGCGCTGCGGGCGGCGGGCGTGGCCGCCGCGCAGATCGATGGCCCCGCGCCCGATGCCGTGCAGTTCGACTCCGAAGCCCTGTGGCAGCAGGTGGCGCCCCAGGTGCGCCCGGGCGACCGCATCCTGGTCGTGCGGGGCCGCGCGGCCGGCGCCTCGGCGGCGCCCCAAGCCCTGGGGCAAGGGCGGGACTGGCTGGCGCGCCAGATCGCCGCTGCTGGCGCCCAGGTCGATTTTGTGGTCGCCTACGAGCGCGGCGCGCCCCGGTTCACGCCGACCGACCTCGCGCTGGCCCGGCAGGCCGCCCACGATGGCACGCTCTGGCTGCTCAGCAGCTCCGAAGCCGTGGCCTGCCTGCGCGAAGCCCTGCCCGGACAGACCTGGGACCAGGCCCGCGCCCTAAGCACCCACCCCCGGATCGCCGAGGCCGCCCACGCAGCCGGCTTTGGCCAGGTCCACGCCTGCCGGCCCGCTCTGGAAGAGGTGGTGGCCTCGATAGAATCCCTGGCATGAGTTCCGAGCCCCTGACCGATACGCCCTCTGCAGCCCCCCCTGCCAGTTCTCCGACGCCTGCCCAGGCAAGTGCGGCGCAGGCAAGGACCAGCCAGGGCGGCGTGACATATGCGCTCGGGGCGGTGGCCGCCATCGCCCTGGTCAGCAGTGGCCTGCTGTGGCAAAAGCTCAGCGGCATCCAGGAACAGCTGGCGCGCCAATCGGCCGATGCAGGCACCCTGGCCATGGAAGCGCGCACCATGGCGCGCCAAGCCGAAGAACTGGTGCGCGACACCGCCGCCCGCCTGGCTGTCACCGAGGCCCGCGTCAGCGAAGTCGCCCTGCAGCGCGGGCAGCTCGAAGAGCTGATGCAAAGCCTGTCGCGCTCGCGCGACGAGAACCTGGTGGTCGATATCGAATCGGCCATACGGCTCGCCCAGCAACAGGCCCAACTCACCGGCACACCCGAACCCCTGGTGGCCGCGCTCAAGACCGCCCTGCAGCGCATCGAACGCGCCGCCCAGCCCCGCCTGGCACCGGTCCAGCGCGCGATCACCCGCGACATGGACCGCCTGACCCGCGCCGCCGTCACCGACACGGCGGCCTTGCTGGCCCGGCTGGACGAGCTCGTGCGCCAGGTGGACGACCTGCCCGTGCAGAACGCCGTGGCGCAAGCGGCGGCCACGCGGCGCCTGGGCCTGTCGGCAGGCCAGGGGGCTGCGGCAGGAACATCCACGCCCACCGCGCCCGACTGGTGGCAGGCCGCCCTGCAGCGCAGCTGGGAAGTGGTGCGCGACGAAGCCCGCAGCCTGGTGCGCGTGCGCCGCATCGAACACCCCGAAGCCATTCTGCTGACGCCCGAAGAAACCTTTTTCCTGCGCGAAAACCTCAAGCTCAAGCTGCTCAATGCCCGGCTGGGGGTGCTGGCCCGCCAGCTCGACTCGGCCCGGGCCGACCTGGCAGCGGCGGGCGCGGCGCTGAACAAATACTTTGACCCGGCCTCGCGCCGCACACAGACCGCCGCCTCGGTCCTGCAGCTGGCCCAGACGCACATGAAGACAACCGAGCTGCCCCGCCTCGACGACACCCTGTCCGCACTCACCACAGCCGCCTCCGGCCGCTGACCGGGAACCCCTCTCATGCGTGCTGCACTCTGGCTTCTGGCGTTGTTTGGCGTGGCGGTGGCCGCCGCCCTGTTTGCGGGCAACAACCAGGGCACGGTCACCCTGTACTGGCCGCCCTACCGCATCGATCTGTCCTTGAACATGGTGCTGCTCTTGCTGGTGGGCAGCTTCGTGACGCTGCATGCCGCAC
>JAQUDN010000016.1 GCA_028685665.1 Burkholderiaceae bacterium
GCTCGCCGGTCTGGTTGAGGCCGGTACCGCGCCCTCCGGCCTGCAGCGCACGGGCCACTTCGGGGCCGACACCCTGGTGCGCCATATCGTGGGCCTGGATGGGGCGCGGCGCGGTGTGGCCCTGGCCGCCTCGGTGCACGCGGGCATGCAGCTCGCGTTCTGTCAGCGCCACGTGGCGGCGGCCCGCGCCGATCTGGTGCGTATCTGTGCGGAAATTCGCGAAGAGCTTTCGGCCGAAGAGTGCTTTTCGACCCCCTTGCCGGCCGCTTCCGGCCCCCTGCCGGTCACGGCCCCGGCCCCCGGTGCGGAAGACCTGGCCCCCCGCTTGACCGGCAGCCGGTTTATCTGCGGGGCCATTTATGTGAGCTGCTCAGGGCGGGGCGGACCCCATTTTGGGGGCGCCAGTGCCGAGCTGCAGATCGTGCGCCACGCTTTGGGGGATGTGCCTTTGGTGGGCTTTTTTGCCGGCGGGGAGATTGCCCGCCACCATCTTTATGGCTACACCGGGGTGCTGACGGTTTTCACCCAGACGGCCTAAAGGGGTCATCGGCTGGTGCTCCCAAGCGCGCGCAAGCGACAAGCTACCCTGCTGGACTGACGTACGGCGCGGTGGTCGCTGCTGGGGTATCGGGCGCCCAAAGACGCCCACTGTTTTTCAGGATGCCCCTTGTCTGGTCTTGGCACGCGATCAGAAACGGCTGCCTACCGAAAATCGCAAAGCATCCAGGCGGGTGAAGTTGGTTTTTGGGTCCCAGGCCAGGCGCACAAAACCCATGTGTCCGTCGTAGGTGGCGGAAAACCCCCATCGTCGGATGCGTTCGTTTTCCACGATGCCGGTCTTGTAGAGCGCGTCCAGGGTCAGGCGATCGCCCTCGGGCAACGGCTGGCGCCAGGTGAAGTGCAGATGCCTCTGGTCCGGGTTCTGCCGGTTGTCGCGCACCAGCTGAACCATGAAAAGCTGATTGTCTGCACGGCGATGGCCTGCCGACAGCAGGTAGGCATCGTTGGGGTCGAAATTCAGGTTCAAGTAGGGGCGCAGGTTGGTGCGCCCCAGGCCCGCTCCGATAAACCAGGGGTCGCCGGTTTCCACCTGCACGCTGCCGCCCACGAACCCTCCACTGGCGAATTGGATCGATGGGCTCATGCGGATGGCTGTGCCATAGCTGCGGTCCCAGCCAGCGCGCCATTGGGTCGTTTCCTGGCTGGCCAGGCGGAAGTAACCGCCCCATAGATTGCCCCAATCGGAGCTGTGGCGCAGATTCACGTCCCAGCCGGTCGAATGGTCGGAGAAGGTGTAAGCACCGGTCGTGAGCTTGTACGCCAGGGCCGCGTCGGCCGCAGGCGTTGCCTGGCCCGCACCCGCCATGACGGTGAGAAGGGCGCTGGCGATCAGCCGCCGGGGCAGGGGATGTGCCATCTTCGCGGGCGTCCTCAAGGAATGCGATACCCGCATGGTAGCTTTCCGCCCAGTGACGCCGGGCGGCCTCAGCCGCGCCGCCACGCGCGCCGTGGGATGCGGCCTGTGCCCTCGTGGCTGCAGCTGCGCCAGGTATTCAGGCCTTCGAAGAGGCGCTCCAGGCCGGAATGGCGCTTGGGATCACACGCCCCGCGCCCGGTCGGCCTTGAACTGCGCGCGGAACGCGGCAAACGTGCCTGCATCCAGTGCTTCGCGGACCTCGCGCATCAGGTTCAGGTAGTAGTGCAGGTTGTGCACGGTCGTGAGCATGGGGCCGAGCATTTCGCCGCAGCGGTCCAGGTGGTGCAGGTAGGCGCGTGAGAAGCCCGCCCGCCCGCCCTGTTCCCAGGACACCCCGGAGGTGCCTGCGCAGGCGTAGCAGGTGCAGCCGGTGTCCAGGGGCTGGTGGTCGGCCTTGTGGCGGGCGTTGCGGATTTTCAGGTCCCCATAGCGGGTGAACAGGGTGCCGTTGCGCGCATTGCGCGTGGGCATCACGCAGTCGAACATGTCTACCCCCGCCGCCACGCCTTCGACCAGGTCTTCGGGGGTGCCCACGCCCATCAGGTAGCGCGGCTTGTGCGCCGGCAGGCGGTGGGGGGTGTGCTGCATGATGCCCAGCATTTCTTCCTTGGGTTCGCCCACGCTGACGCCGCCCACCGCGTAGCCGGGAAAGTCCATCTCGACCAGGCGTTCCAGCGATTCCTCGCGCAGGTTCAGGTACATGCCGCCCTGCACGATGCCGAACAGGGCATTGGGGTTGTTCAGCCGATGGAATTCCTCTTTCGAGCGCACCGCCCAGCGCAGGCTCATCTCCATCGAGCTGCGGGCTTCGCGCTCGGTGGTCAGGTGGCCCTTGGTTTCGTAGGGGGTGCATTCGTCGAGCTGCATGGCGATGTCGCTGTTCAGAATGGTCTGGATCTGCATGCTGACCTCGGGCGACATGAACAGCTTGTCGCCATTGACGGGGCTCTGGAAATGCACGCCTTCCTCGGTGATCTTGCGCATGGCGCCCAGGCTCCAGACCTGGAAGCCGCCCGAGTCGGTCAGGATGGGCTTGTCCCATTGCTCAAAGGCGTGCAGGCCGCCAAAGCTCTGCATCACGTCCAGGCCGGGGCGCATCCACAGGTGGAAGGTGTTGCCCAGAATGATCTGGGCACCCATGTCTTCCAGGCTGCGCGGCATCACGCCCTTGACGGTGCCATAGGTGCCCACGGGCATGAAGATGGGGGTTTGCACCACGCCGTGGTTGAGCGTGAGGCGGCCACGGCGGGCGTGGCTGGAGGGGTCGTTTTTCAGGAGTTCAAATTGCAGCATGGCGGCATTTTCGGCGATGCAGCCCGGGTCTGGCCAGGGTCCGTTCCCGCAAAGCGGGTCTGTACGGGTTCACGCTGCGGACAGCATGCCCTTGCGTTCGATGAAAGCCACCACGTCGGCCAGGCCCGCGAGCGTCTTGAGGTTGCTCATCACAAAGGGTTTGGCGCCCCGCATGCGCAGCGTATCGGCCTCCATCACGGCCAGATCGGCACCCACATGGGGCGCCAGGTCGGTTTTGTTGATGACGAACAGATCGCTCTTGGTGATGCCGGGGCCGCCCTTGCGCGGGATTTTTTCGCCGGCGGCCACGTCGATCACATAGATCGTCAGATCGGACAGTTCCGGGCTGAAGGTGGCCGCCAGGTTGTCGCCCCCGCTTTCGATAAACACCACGTCGGCATTGGGAAACTGCACCAGCATGCGGTCGATGGCTTCGAGGTTGATCGATGCATCCTCGCGGATGGCGGTGTGCGGGCAGCCGCCGGTTTCCACGCCCAGGATGCGTTCGGCGGGTAGGGCGCCGCTCACCGTGAGCAGGCGCTGGTCTTCCTTGGTGTAGATGTCGTTGGTGATGGCGATGAGGTCGTAGCGCTCGCGCATCGCCTTGCACAGCATTTCGAGCAAGGTGGTCTTGCCGGAGCCGACGGGGCCGCCGATGCCCACGCGCAAGGGGGGGAGCTTTTGGGTACGGCCAGGAATGTGGTGCAGTGCGGTGCTCATGGGGTTCAGCTTCTGAAAAGGCGGGAATACTGGGTTTCGTGCTGTGCCGAGAGGATGGACAGGCGGGGGCAAAAGGCCTGGCGCTCGGCGTCTTCGAGGTGAAGGGCGCGCGCCACGGCTTCGGGGATCTCGGCCGCCAGCCGGGCCAGGATGCGCTGGCCCGCGCTTTGGCCCAGCGGCACGGTCTTGATGGCGGTCTGCGCCATGTTCTCGGCCCAGCCAAAGGCGTAGGCGGTCCCGATGTCGAACAGGCTTGCCCCGGTGGCCGCTGCGGCGGCGGCAAAGGCCACGGGGTAGGTGGGGGCCAGGCCGTCGAGCCGTGCGGCTTGCGCGGGGGCCAGGTTGTGCAGCCAGTCGCGCAGGGACTTGCCCATCTGCACGGTCTGCAGGCGTCCTTCGTGGGTCTCGCGCGTGTCCAGCACCCATTGGTTGAGGGCCGCGACCCGGGCGGCGTCGCCTGCGCGCAAGGCCGCCACGGCGGCGGTGACCACGGCCAGGTCGGCGCGTGCCAGGCCCAGGTGCAGGTGCTCGCTCAGCCAGTCCGATGCTTCACTTTCTGTAGCTACTCCCGCCCATTCCACGGCCGCTTCAAAGCCTTCTGAGTAAGAAAACCCTCCCACGGGCAGCGCCGGGGAGGCCAGCCAGATCAAGGGCAGCAGGCCCACCGTGGCGCCGGATGGCGCGGGGGGCGTGGGGTCCCGGGGCGGCTCAGTGGGCGTGGTCATGGAGGCCGTGGGGGTGGTCGTGCCCGTGCCCGTGGCCTTGTGCGCTGTAGGCACCGCCTTCGGGCTCGAAGGGCGCGTCGAGGGCGTGCACGGTCAGGTGCATGGCGCGCAGCATGTCGGCCAGGACATGGTCGGGCTCGATCTGCAGGTAGGTGGGGTGCAGCTCGATCGGCACATGCCGGTTGCCCAGGTGGTAGGCGGCCCGCAGCAGATCGAAGGCGCTGCCGTGCTGGGGGCAGTGGGTGATGCGCAGCACGGACTGTGGCGCTGCCAGCACCCGGATCAGCGATCCGTCTTCGGCCACCAGCACATCGCCGCCGCGCACCACGGTGCCGCGCGGCAGAAAGATGCCCAGGGCCCGTCCCTGGGAGTCGATGGCATCGAAACGGCTTTTCTGGCGCACGTCCCAGTCCAGCGCCACGCTGGCGGCGCGCTGGACCAGCACGGGGGCCAGGCCTTGGCCGGCGGCAATGCGCTTGGAAATCTGGAGCATGGTGGGGGCTGCGGGTGCCGGGGCTTGTGCAGGGGGCTTCAAAACAGGAAATAGCGCTGTGCCATGGGCAGCACGCGTGCGGGTTCGCAGGTGAGCAACTGGCCGTCGGCCCGCACCACATAGGTTTGCGGGTCCACTTCCATGTGGGGCAGGTAGTGGTTGTGCACCATGTCGCGCTTGCCCACGCCCCGAATCCCCCGCACCGCGCTCAGGGGCTTGTGCAGGCCAAAACGTTCGCCAATGCCTGCGGCCAGCCCGGCCTGGGACACGAAGGTCAGCGAGGTCTTAGCGATGGCGCCGCCAAACGCTCCGAACATGGGCCGGTAGTGCACCGGCTGGGGGGTGGGGATGCTGGCATTGGGGTCGCCCATCGCGGCCATGGCGATGAAGCCTCCCTTGAGGATCAGCGCGGGTTTGACGCCAAAGAAGGCGGGCTTCCAGAGCACCAGGTCGGCCCATTTGCCGACCTCGATGCTGCCCACCTCGTGGCCGATGCCGTGTGCAATTGCGGGGTTGATGGTGTATTTGGCCAGGTAGCGCTTGGCGCGGGCGTTGTCATGCCGGTCGGTGTCGCCCGGCAAGGGGCCGCGCTGCTGCTTCATCTTGTGGGCGGTCTGCCAGGTGCGCAGGATCACCTCGCCCACCCGGCCCATGGCCTGGCTGTCGCTGCTCATCATGCTGATCGCGCCCAGGTCGTGCAGGATGTCCTCGGCCGCGATGGTTTCCTTGCGGATGCGGCTTTCGGCAAAGGCCAGGTCCTCGGCCAGGGCCGGGTCCAGGTGGTGGCAGACCATGAGCATGTCCACATGCTCGTCCAGGGTGTTGACGGTGTAGGGCCGCGTCGGGTTGGTCGAAGACGGCAGCACATTGGCTTCGCCCACGACCTTCAGGATGTCAGGCGCATGGCCTCCGCCCGCGCCTTCGGTGTGGAAGGTGTGGATGGTGCGGCCCTTGAACGCGGCCACGGTGTCTTCGACAAAGCCGCTCTCGTTGAGCGTGTCGGTGTGGATGGCGACCTGGGTGTCGGTGGCTTCGGCCACGCTCAGGCAGTTGTCGATGGCGGCCGGGGTGCTGCCCCAGTCCTCGTGCAGCTTGAGTCCGACCGCGCCGGCCTCGATCTGCTCCTGCAGGGCTGCGGGCAGGCTGGCGTTGCCCTTGCCCAGGAAGCCCAGGTTCATCGGAAACGCATCGGCGGCCTGCAGCATGCGCTCCATGTTCCAGGGGCCGGGGGTGCAGGTGGTGGCAAACGTGCCCGTGGCCGGGCCGGTGCCGCCCCCGATCATGGTGGTGATGCCGCTGGTCAGCGCTTCCTCGATCTGCTGCGGGGCAATGAAATGGATGTGGGTGTCGATTCCGCCAGCGGTGACGATCAGGCCTTCGCAGCTGATGATTTCGGTGCCGGGGCCGATGACGATGTCCACGCCGGGCTGCACGTCGGGGTTGCCGGCCTTGCCGATCGCGGCAATGCGCCCGCCCCGCAGGCCGATGTCGGCCTTGACGATGCCCCAGTGGTCCAGGACCAGGGCGTTGGTCAGCACCGTGTCCATCGCCCCTTGCGCCCGCGTCTGTTGCGATTGGGCCATGCCATCGCGGATGGTTTTGCCGCCGCCGAACTTGACCTCTTCGCCGTAGCTGCCCGCACGCAGGGTGTAGTCCGCTTCCACCTCCACAATCAGGTCGGTGTCGGCCAGGCGCACCCGGTCGCCCACGGTCGGGCCGAACATCTCGGCATAGGCGCGTTTACCCATCGTTGCCATCAGAGTTTTCCTTGCACCAGGGCGCGAAAGCCAAACACCACGCGGTCTCCGGCGTAATCGATCAGTTCGACCGTGCGTTCCCGCCCGGGCTCGAAGCGCACGGCCAGGCCCGAGGCCAAGTTCAGCCGCATCCCTTGCGCCGCAGCCCGGTCGAAGCCCAGGGCGGCATTGGTTTCGGCAAAGTGGTAGTGCGAGCCGACCTGGATCGGGCGATCGCTGGTGTTGCACACCACCAGGGTGCACTGGCGACTGCCCGTGTTCAGCGGGTGCAGGCCTTCGTCAATCAGGAGTTCACCGGGCACCATGGCGGCTCACTTGCGCGACAACCAGGCGGCCGCTGCCACGGCCACGGCCAGTGCCACAAAGCCCCCGCTGTCGGAGGCATGCCAATGCCCGCCCGCCAGGCCATGGCCTTCATGGCCAAAAGCGGCTCCAGAGCACGCCAGTAAAGCGCAATAAGCTATGAATTTTGATTTTTTGAGCATCGCGGCTTCCTCAGGGAATGGGTTGGTGCACGGTGACCAGCTTGGTGCCATCGGGAAACGTGGCTTCGATCTGGATGTCGGGAATCATTTCGGGAATGCCGTCCATCACGTCCTCGCGCGCCAAGAGGGTGCGGCCCTCGCTCATGAGCTGTGCCACCGTTTTGCCATCGCGCGCACCTTCCAGGATGGCGGCGCTGATGAAGGCAATCGCTTCGGGGTAGTTGAGCTTGAGCCCGCGCGCCTTGCGGCGCTCGGCCAGCAGGGCGGCGGTGAACAGCAAGAGCTTGTCTTTTTCGCGGGGGGTGAGTTCCATGGTCTGTGGGGCAGCGTTTCGAGGGGATAAGCAAAGGCCGTGCCGTGCTGTGGGGCCGGGCGCAAGGGGGTGGGGCGGTCGAGCGGGTGCCGCGTGGGGAGGCTGGGTGCACTATCCCGGTGCGTCGCCCTGATTTGGTGCGGTGTAGGCGGTCTCCGGGCCCTGCCGACCGCCTGGTGGCTGCTGCCGGCCTGGGGCGGGGTTCACCGGGACTGCAGCCCGGCATACAGGGCGATGAGCTGTGCCGGCAGCTGGGCCGCCGTGGTGGCGATGCGGTAGCCATGGGCCCCAAAAATCGGGCGCAGGCTGGTTTCTGCGGTGGCATCGAGTGCCAGGCAGCAGACCTCCACCTGCTGGCGCCGGGCCGCGTGGACGGCGGCGCGGGCGTCCTGGACCAGGGAGTGGGGGTCGAACACGTCGATGTCCGAGGGCGCTCCATCCGTGAGCACGACGATGGCCCGGTGCGCCGTGGTTTCGGCGGCCAGGCAGTGGGTGGCATGGCGCAAGGCGGTGCCCAGGCGGGTCGAGAAGGCCGCGGGGGCCGACTGGAGGGCGTGCTGTGCTGCGCCGTCGAGCGGGGCGCCAAAGTCCAGCAGGCGCAGGTAATGCACGGCCGCCCGGGTGTCGGAGCAAAAGCCGTGTACGGCCATGCGGTCACCGTGTGCCAGTGCGGCGTGGGCGAGTTGCAGGGCTGCTGCTTTTTCAAGGTCCAGCACGGTGTGCTCCGTGCCGGCGACGGGATCGTTGCTGGACGCCGACAGGTCGAGCAGCAGCAAAAGGCTTTGCGAGCGTCCGTGCCGGGCGGGCCGGGTGAACAGGCCTTCTTCAGGCGGCAGGCCCCCCCGTTGGGCGATCCGCAGGTCGATGGCTGCGTTCAGGTCGATGTCTTCGCCATCCCGTTGCCGCCGCAACCGGGGCGCGCCGGGCACCGGGCAGGCCCGTGGCAAGGCCAGTCGCGCAGGCGTCCGGGCCGGTGCGGGAGGGGCTCCGGGGGGCTGGACGCTCACGTCCAGCACGGTGCACCAGTCGGGGCGCAGGCGTTGCAGCCGGTGGTCCCACTCGGGATAGGGGTAGCGCACCGGGGCGGGGGCCATGGGGGGCGCTGCCTCGTGGGGCGGCGGGGAGGTCGGTGGTGGAACGGCGTCCGCCGGCCCCCGTGGCAGGTGGATGGTCAGGGGCTCCGGGGCATCGGTGGGGGACGCGCCGTGCCGCCACAGGTAGCTGTTGTCGTCGCGCCAGGGTTCCGGAACGGCGTACTGCCGGTCGTTGAAGCGCACGCGCATCTGTCCGAGGTCGTTGGCGAGCCGGGAGGCCAGGGCGCGAAACGCGGCGTAGTCCTCCAGGCCCTGCGTCTGCTGGGTCCTGGTGAACAGATACCGTGCCTGGGCGATCCAGGCGTTTTCGTCGTCCTGTTGGGGATCGAGCAGGGCACGGCCCAGGCGGGCCATCAGCCCGGTGAAGTCCTCCCCCGCCGTGCGGGGGGCGGGCAAGCTGCGCAGCCACCAGCGCTGCAGGCCGGGCAGGCGGCGCAGCAGCAGGGCTTCGGCCCGTGCATCTTCGATGGCCGAAGCGACCGCCAGGCCCAGGGGCTTCAGGCGGCCGGCGGGAGACGCGGCCGGTGAATACAGCAGGTGGGCGGCCGCATGGGCCACGGCGGCACGTGCCAGGGCATGGTGCTCCGGCGGGGAGGCCCGGGTGTCCGGCGGGGCCAGCAAAAGGTGGGTGGCCGTCAGCACGGCGCGGGCGGCCGGGCCATCGGGGGGCGGTGGCGGCCGTGTCTCCAGGGTGCGTTCCTGGCCGCAGAGGCCCTGCAGCAGCAGCCCCAGCGCGGCAAGGCCGCGGTGGTCGCCGGTCTCTTCGGGGCGGTGTGGGCCGGCGGGCTCAGGCAAAGTGCGCATCGACGAGGTCGTGCAGCGCTTGGGCCATGTCGGGGTCGTCCGTGAGGGCGCTGGTCAGGGCCATGGCGCAGCTGTCACGCGGATCGACCCCGTCGCGGATCAGGCGGCCCGCGTAAATCAGCATCCGGGTGGAAATGCCTTCCTCCAGGCCCCGGTTTTTCAGGGCGCGCGAGCCTTGGGCCACGCGCACCAGCCGCGCTGCCAGCGCGGGTGCGATACCGGCCTCGTGCGCCACGATCTCGGTTTCGGTGTCCGGTGCGGGGTAGTCGAACACCAGCGCGGCGAAGCGCTGGCGGGTGGAGGGTTTCATGTCCTTGCTGCGGCTTTGGTAGCCCGGGTTGTAGGACACGACCAGCTGAAAATCTGGGTGCGCCTGGATCACCTCGCCTTTCCTGTCCAGCGGCAGCATGCGGCGTGCATCGGTCAGGGGGTGGATGACCACGGTGGTGTCTTGCCGCGCTTCCACGACTTCGTCCAGGTAGCAAATGCCGCCGTGGCGCACGGCCCGCGTCAGCGGCCCGTCCTGCCACACCGTGCCCTGGGCATCGAGCAGGTAGCGGCCGACCAGGTCGGAGGCCGTCATGTCCTCGTTGCATGCCAGCGTGACCAGCGGCTTGCCGAGTTTCCAGGCCATGTACTCCACAAAACGGGTCTTGCCGCAGCCGGTGGGGCCTTTGAGGATCATCGGCATGCGGTGGGCGTAGGCCCGTTCGTACAGCAGGACCTCCTGCCCCGTGGGGTGGTACCAGGGGGCCTGGGGGAGGCGGTAGGCCGCCAGCGGGTCGGACATGGGGCTCCTTCAGGCGCGGGGCGGGGCGGGTCGCTCAGCGGTGTTCCGGCGTGGTGTGCGGAATGCCTTCGATCGGGCACTCGGGCGTGCCCACCGTCGAGCGGGTGAAGGATTCCACTTGCTTGCGCACGCCTTCAGGGTCCTTGATCCATTGGTCGTAGAACCCATAGGGGCAGTCGGCCACCCCCGTGGCGCCTTCGCCGGAGTTGATCTTGCCGGTGTAGCCCCGGTGCAGGAGCTTGAAGAGGTGGTTTTCCGACTGGCCGTTCTTGCGGAAGTCGCGGATCAGGCTCTTGGACAGCGCCGCGTACTGCACGCCGTGTTCCTCCTCGCCGCATTCGCCGAGCGTGCGTCCGTCAAAGCCGATCAGGGCGCTGTGGCCGAAGTAGGAGTACACGCCGTCCCAGCCGGTGGCGTTGGCCACCGCCACATAACTGTTGTTGGCCCAGGCCATGGCCTTGGCCATCAGCACCTGCTGGTCCTTGGCGGGGTACATATAGCCTTGGCAGCGGACGATGAGTTCTGCGCCCTTCATGGCGCAGTCGCGCCAGATTTCGGGGTAGTTGCCGTCGTCGCAGATGATCAGGCTGACCTTCAGGCCCTTGGGGCCTTCGCTGACATAGGTGCAGTTGCCGGGGTACCAGCCTTCAATCGGCACCCAGGGCATGATCTTGCGGTACTTCTGCACGATCTCGCCCTGGTCGTTCATCAGGATCAGGGTGTTGTAGGGCGCCTTGTTCGGGTGCTCCTCGTGGCGCTCTCCGGTCAGCGAAAACACGCCCCAGACCTTGGCCTGGCGGCAGGCCTCGGCAAAAATGGCGGTTTCTTCGCCGGGCACCGTGGCCGCCGTGTCGTACATCTCCTGGGCGTCGTACATGATGCCGTGGGTGCTGTACTCGGGGAAAATCACCAGGTCCATGCCCGGCAGGCCCCGTTTCATGCCGACCACCATCTCGGCGATCTTGCGGGCGTTGTCCAGCACCTCGGCCTTGGTGTGCAGGCGCGGCATCTTGTAGTTGACGACGGCCACGCCCACGGTGTCGGCGCTGCTCGAAATATCTCCGTGAATCATGGGGAAACTCCTGTGTTCAGTGGCTGATCATCCAGGGGCGCTTCGAGGGAAACCCCTTGGCACCGTTGGCGGCGGTGACGGTAGCGCCGCGTTTGTCCGTGGTGCAGCAGCCGCAGCCACTGGGGTGGCGCAGGCGGCCGTAGTTGCCGTCTTGCGATGAGCGCGGCGCGTGCTGTGCCCGCTCGTTGGTCTCATGGGCGCTGCGCGTTGCGCTGCTCAGGCAGGCCAGGCGGGGGGCACTGACAAACACGCGGCGGGCATCGGCCCCGCAGTCCGGGCAGGCGCAGGGATCGTTGCGCTGGGCCAGGCTGCGGAAGGCTTCAAAGCCGCCGCAAGCCGGGCAGGCGTAGTCGTAGGTGGGCATGGGCGGCTCCGGGGGCTTACTTGACGTCGGGCGAGATCGGCATCTGGATGCTGCCGTCGAGCATCTGGATCGGCCCGGCTGCGGTCGGGTTGATGTCGAACTCGAAGATCTCGGTCGGCAGCCACAGCGTGGCGCAGGCATTGGGCACATCCACCACGCCGCTGATATGGCCCTGCACCGGGGCGGTGCCCAGGATCGAATAGGCCTGCGCACCGCTGTAGCCGAACTTCTTCAGGTACTCGATGGCGTTCAGGCAGGCCTGGCGGTAGGCCACGTTCACGTCGAGGTAGTGCTGCTTGCCCGCCTCATCGACCGAGATGCCTTCGAAGATCAGGTAGTCCTTGTAGTTGGGGGTGATCGGGCTGGGCTTGAAGATCGGGTTCTTGATGCCGTACTTGGCCATGCCGCCCTTGATCAGGTTGACGCGCATGTGCACCCAGCCCGCCATTTCGATGGCACCGCAGAAGGTGATTTCGCCATCGCCCTGGCTGAAGTGCAGGTCGCCCACCGACAGGCCCGCACCATCCACATACACCGGGAAAAACACCTTGGAACCGCGCGACAGGTCCTTGATGTCGCAGTTGCCGCCATGCTCGCGCGGTGGCACCGTGCGTGCGCCCTCGGCGGCCGCCTTGGCCTTGGCGTCGCCCTGGAGCTGGCCCATGTGCGCGGTGGCGGCAAAGGGCGGGTTGGCCAGGCCGGGGACGCGGTCCGGGTCGGTGGCGATCAGCTCGGCTTCGCGTTCGTTCCAGGCGGCGAGCATCTTCGGGTCGGGCAGGCAGCCGATCAGGCCGGGGTGGATCAGGCCGGCGTATTCCACGCCAGGGATGTGGCGGCTCTTGGTGAACATGCCGTTGAAGTCCCAGATCGACTTCTGCGCCAGCGGAAAGTGGTCGGTCAGAAAGCCGCCGCCGTTTTTCTTGCTGAAGAAACCGTTGAAACCCCATTGGCTGTCTTGCCGCGCGCCAATGTCCAGCAGATCGACCACCAGCAGGTCGCCAGGCTCGGCGCCTTTGACGCCCACGGGACCGGAAAGAAAGTGCACGATGGACAGGTCGATGTCGCGCACATCGTCGGCGCTGTCGTTGTTCTGGATGAACCCGCCCGTCCAGTCGTAGGTTTCGAGGATGAAGTCATCGCCCGGATTCACCCAGCACGCCATCGGGATGTCCGGATGCCAGCGGTTGTGGACCTGGGGGTTCTCGTAAGCGGATTGCTGGAGATCGACTTTGATGAGGGTGTCAGCCATGGTGCAACTCCTTGTGGACGTGGAAAGGGGGAAACAAAAGGGGGGTGGGGCTCAGACAGACAGGTAGGACTTGATGTGCGCCTCGTCGGTTTGCGAGCGCAGCGTTTCGTGGACCAGTCGGCCGCCTTCGATCACGAACAGGCGGTCGGCCACATCCATGGCAAACGACAGCACCTGCTCGGACACGACGATGGTGATTTCGCGCAGCTTGCGGATCTCGTTGAGCGCCTTGGCGATGTCCTTGATGATCGACGGCTGGATGCCTTCGGTGGGCTCGTCCAGCAGCAGCACCTTGGGGTCGGTGACCAGGGCGCGTGCAATCGCCAGCTGCTGTTGCTGGCCGCCCGACAGGTTGCCCCCCTTGCGCCTGCGCATGTCCCAGAGCACGGGGAACAGGGCGTAGATTTCATCGGGGATGCGCTTGACCTTGGCGTTTTCCAGGCCGGTCTGGATGTTCTCCTCCACGGTGAGTGTCGGAAAAATCATGCGGCCCTGCGGCACATAGGCAATGCCTTTGGCCACGCGCTGGTAGCTGGCGTCGCGCGAGACATCCTTGCCCGCCACCTCGATCTGCCCCGACTTGAGGGGCAACACCCCCATCAGGCCCTTGAACAGCGTGGTCTTGCCCATGCCGTTGCGGCCCATGATGGCAATGGTTTCGTTCTTGCGGCCCTCGAAAGAGATGCCGTGCAAGGCTTCGCTCTGGCCGTAGGCCACGAACATGTCATTCACTTTGAGCATGGAGTTCTCCCGGGGGGCTCAGTGGCCCAGATAGACGTCAATCACCTTGGGGTTGGACTGGACGGCCTCCATGGAGCCTTCGGCCAGAATCTTTCCCTGGTGCATCACGGTGACCTTGTGTGCGATCTGTTTGACGAACTCCATGTCGTGTTCGATCACGATCACCGAGCGGTTCTTGCAGATGCGCTTGAGCAGGTCGGCGGTCAGCTCGCGCTCGCGGGCGCTCATGCCGGCGATGGGTTCGTCCAGCATCAGCAGTTCGGGCTCCTGCATCAGCAGCATGCCGATCTCCAGCCACTGCTTCTGGCCATGCGAGAGCAGGCCGGCTTCCATGTCCAGGGACTGGGCCAGGCCGATTTCAGTGGCCACCCCCTGCACGCGGGCCTTGACCTCGTCGGTGCACTTGAACGCCAGGGCCCCAAAGACCGAGCGGCCCGCGGGGTACGAGACTTCCAGGTTCTGGAAAACGCTGAGGTTTTCGTAGATCGACGGCGTCTGGAACTTGCGGCCAATGCCCCGGCGGACCCGCGTGTGTTCGTCCAGCACGGTCAGCTCTTCGTTCTTGAACTTGATGCTGCCCGCACTGGCGCGGGTCTTACCGCAGATCAGGTCCAGCAGGGTGGTCTTGCCAGCGCCGTTGGGCCCGATGATCACGCGCAGTTCGTTGCGGTCGATGTAGAGCGTCAGGGTGTCGATGGCTTTGAAGCCATCGAAAGACACGGTGAGGTCTTCCACCGCCAGTGCAAAGTCGGTATTGCTCATGGTGTTCTCCGGAATGTGGGTGGATCGAAGGCGTGGCGGGGCTCAGGCGCGCTGGCGGCTCACGCCTTCCGGCAGGGCGGCAAGGGCCTGGTCGGCTTCGCTCGGCTGCGGCGCACGCACGGCCGGAGCGACCGGGGCTGCCACCGCCGGGGCTGCGGGTTTCGCCAGGCGGCGGCGCAGCCAGGGCTTGATCTTGTCTTCCACCACACCCGCCAGACCGTCAGGGAAGGCCATGGTCACGCCAATGAACAGGGCCGACATCAGGAACAGCCACAGGTCCGGGAAGCTCTCCGAGAAGTAGGTCTTGCCGAAGTTCACCAACAGCGTGCCGTAGACCGCACCCACCAGGCTCATGCGGCCACCCACGGCGGCGTAGATCACCATTTCGATCGAAGGCACGATCCCCACGAACGACGGCGACATGAAGCCCACCTGCAGGGTGAACAGCGCCCCGCCGATGCCGGACAGCCCCGCTGCCAGGCAAAACACGAAGACCTTGAACATGGCCACGTCGTAGCCCGAGAAACGCACACGGTCTTCCTTGTCGCGCATGGCCAGCAGCAGCGTGCCGAGCTTGCTTTTCTGGATCCACAGGCACAGCACCACGGTCCCCAGCAGCAGCCCGGTGCAGAGGTAGTACAGGATGTACTTGGCGCTGTCGGTGCGGATGTCCCAGCCCAGCAGGGTCTTCAGGTCGGTCATTCCGTTGACGCCGCCGGTATAGCCTTGCTGGCCGATGATCAGCACCGTGAGGATCAGGGCCACGGCCTGCGTGATGATGGCGAAGTACACCCCCCCCACGCGCCGTTTGAACATGGCGTAGCTGACAAGGAAGGCCAGCAAGGTCGGCACGGCCACCACGGCAAACAGCGCAAACGGGAGGGAGTTGAAGGGCTCCCACCACAGTGGCAGGGCCGTGAGCTGGTTCCAGTCCATGAAGTCCGGGATGCCCGGGGTGGACTGGATCTTGGTGCTGATGGGGTCCGAGGCTTCGAGCTTGAGGAACATGGCCATGGCGTAGCCGCCCAGGCCAAAGAAGACGCCCTGGCCGAGGCTGAGCACACCGCCGTAGCCCCAGACCATGACCAGGCCCAGGGCGACGAAGCCATAGGTCAGGTACTTGCCCACCAGATTGAGCCGGAAGATATCGAAAACCAGCGGAAAGACCACCAGCAGCAGGGCGGCGAGCACCAGCACACTGGCCAGCCCTGACTTCTTGATCCATGCGTTGAACGTGTTCATGGGGTAACTCCTGAGGGTTGAAGCCGCGCGTTCAGCGGCGCACCTTGCTGGCAAACAGGCCTTGGGGGCGGATCATCAAAATCACGACGATGATCGACAGCGTGAGCACTTTGGCCATCGAGCCTGTCAGGAAAAATTCCGTGATCGACTGGGTCTGGGCAATGCCAAAGGCCGAAACCACCGTGCCCAGCAGGCTGGCCGCGCCGCCAAAGGTCACGACCAGGAAGGAATCGACGATGTAGAGCGAGCCCGAGGTGGGGCCGGTCGAGCCGATGGTGGTGAAGGCCGCGCCCGCCACACCGGCAATGCCGCAGCCAATCGCAAAGGTCAGTCGGTCGGTCTTCTGGGTGTTGATGCCGATGGCGTTGGCCATGACGCGGTTGCTCACCGTGGCGCGCACCCGCAGGCCCCAGCGGCTTTTGTAGAGCGCGATCAGGACACTGCCGGTCACCAGGGCTGTGAGTCCCAGCACGAACAGGCCGTTGATCGGGATGTCCAGTCCTTCGGACGGTGCCCAGGAGCCCATCAGCCAGTCGGGCAGGGTGGGGCTCACTTCCTTGGGGCCGATGCCGGTGCGGAACAGTTGCTGGATACCCAGGCTCAGGCCCCAGGTGGCGAGCAGGGTGTCGAGCGGGCGTTTGTAGAGGTGGCGGATCAGGCCCCACTCGACGGCCCATCCGGCCACGAAGGCCAGCAAGAACGCCACACCCAAGGCCAGGGGAAAGTAGTAGGGCATGAAGCCGGGCGCCATGCTTTCGACCAGGGTCGAGAACATGTAGACCGTGTAGGCGCCAATGGTCATGAATTCCCCATGGGCCATGTTGATCACGCCCATCTGGCCAAAGATGATGGCCAGCCCCAGGCCCATGAGCAGCAGGACGGAGAACAGGCTCAAGCCCGCAAAGCCCTGCATGAGGCCGATATTGAGCATTTCGGAAAAAGTCATTTCTGCACCTGCCTGTCTTAGCGCAATGTCTGTGAGCACACCCGGGGCGGCCCTGTGGCCGCCCCGCAGACCCCCGTCAGGAGGTCACTGGTAGCCCTTGGGGAAAGGGTTGGGTTCGATCAGGTTGGGCGACTCGGCGACCACCTTGAAGGTGCCGTCGGGCTGGCCCTGGGCAATGCGCGATTTGCTCCACAGGTGGTGGTTCTCGTGCAGCTTGACGTAGCCTTCGGGGGCGGTCTTGAGTTCGATGCCGGCCGAGGCCGCCACCACCTTGTCCACGTCGAAGCTGCCGGCTTTTTCGACCGCCGCCTTCCAGAGCCAGGGGCCCAGGTAGCCCGCCTGGGTCACGTCGCCAATCACCGACTTGGGGCCGTACTTGGCCTTGAAGGCTTCGACGAACTTCTTGTTGTTCTCGTTGTCCAGCGACTGGAAATACTTCATCGACGAGTAGAAGCCGTTGAAGTTTTCGCCGCCCACGCCGAGCATTTCGTCCTCGGTCACGGCCAGCGTCAGCAGAAACTGCTTGTCGCCCGTGATGCCTGCGGCCTTGAGCTGCTTGTAGAAGGCTACGTTGGAGCCGCCGACCACGGCGGTGAAGATGCAGTCGGGCTTGGCGGCCTTGATCTTGTTGATCAGGGAGTTGAAGTTGGTGTTGCCCAGCGGGTAGTACTCCTCGCCGACCACCTTGCCCAGCTTGCCGACGGTTTCGATGTGCTTGCGGGCAATCTTCATCGAGGTGCGTGGCCAGATGTAGTCGGAGCCGACCAGGAAGAAGGTCTTGGCCTTCTTCTCTTTCGCGCCCCAGTCCAGGCTGAAAATGATCTGCTGCGTGGCTTCCTGGCCGGTGTAGATCACGTTCTTGGATTGCTCCAGGCCTTCGTAGAAGGTGGGGTAGTACAGCAGGCCGTTTTCTTTTTCAAAGATCGGCAGCACGGCCTTGCGGGACGCCGAGGTCCAGCAGCCAAACACCGTGGCCACCTTGTCGTTGACCAGCAGTTTCTTGGACTTTTCTGCGAAGGTGGGCCAGTCGGAGGCGCCGTCTTCCTTGATCACCCGGATCTTGCGGCCCAGGATGCCGCCCATGGCGTTGATCTGGTCAATCGCCAATTGCTCGGCCTGGATGGAGCCGGTTTCGGAAATCGCCATGGTGCCCGACGACGAATGCAGTTGACCCACGACCACTTCCGTGTCGGTCACCGCGAGCTTGGTCGTATTGACCTTGGAGGTTGGGTACTGCTGCGCCAGTGCCCAGCCGGGGATGCCGGCAAGGGACATGGCGCCCAGGCCCTGCAGCAGGCGGCGGCGTTGCAAGGCATCAACGTTCAGCGAGAGATCGGATGGGGCGGGACGGTTGTCCATGGAGCACTCCTTGGTTGAAAGGTAAAAACCAAACACACCTGTTTCAGGTGCTGGGCGACACGTCGTCACCACAGCCCAAAGCTTAGGGAGAACCCTTGGAATGCCCCATACGTCATTCGACGTAGGGGCTGGCGTACGATTTTTGAGAACGTTTCTTGCTTGTGTGCTGGGGTTGAACAGGAATGCACCAGAAAAGAGCGCGCATGAGTCCCGCCCCCCAAAAAATCTTTCGTATCCGGCGCGACTACAACGCCTGGGTGGCCAACGAGACACTCGAAGACTATGCGCTGCGTTACACGCCCCACAGTGCGCGCAAGTGGAGCGAGTGGCGGGTGGCGAACACGGCCTTCGGCGGCATGTCTTTCCTGGCCCTGGAGGCGATTGGTGGTGCGATTGCCCTGAATTACGGTTTCAGCAATGCGCTGTGGGCCATCCTGGTCATGGGGCTCGTCACCTTCCTGACCGGCTTGCCGATTGCCGTCTACGCGGCCCGGTATGGCCTGGACATGGACCTGCTCACACGCGGGGCGGGTTTTGGCTACCTCGGCTCCACGGTGACGTCGCTGATCTATGCCTCGTTCACCTTCATCTTCTTTGCGCTCGAGGCGGCCATCATGGCGCAGGCCTTGCAGATGCTGCTCGACTGGCCCATCGTCTGGTGCTACATGCTGTCCTCGCTGGTGGTGATTCCGCTGGTGCTGCATGGCATCACCCTGATCTCGCGTCTGCAGGCCTGGACCCAACCCGTCTGGGCGCTTTTGCTGGTCTGGCCCTTCGCCTGGTTCGCGGTCGAGAAGCCGGAGCTGTACCAGCAGTTCACGGGCATGGCGGGGGTGAGTTCGGGCAGCAATGCCTTCGACCCTCTGATGTTTGGCGCGGCTTCGGCCGTCGCCTTCTCTTTGGTGGTGCAGATCGGCGAGCAGGTGGATTTTTTGCGTTTCATGCCCGAACGCACCGCCGCCAACCGCTGGCGCTGGTGGGGCGGGGTGCTGGTCGCGGGGCCTGGGTGGATTCTGCTGGGCATGCTCAAGATGCTGGGCGGGGCCTTGCTGGCCTTTGCCGCGATCCAGTACGGCGCCACGCCGGCCCAGGCGGCGGAGCCGACCCACATGTACCTGGCCGGCTACACCTTGTCGCTGGGCAACGCCAGCGTGGCCTTGTGGGTGACGGTGCTGTTCGTGGTGATCTCGCAGCTCAAGATCAATGTCACCAATGCCTACGCAGGCTCCTTGGCCTGGTCGAACTTTTTTGCCCGCCTCACGCACAGCCATCCGGGACGAGTGGTCTGGCTGGTCTTCAATGTGGTGATCGCCATGCTGTTGATGACCTTGGGCGTCTTTGGCGCGCTGGAGAAGGTGCTCACGCTCTACAGCAATGTGGCGGTGGCCTGGATTGGCGCGCTGGTGGCGGATCTGGTGATCAACAAGCCTTTGGGCTTCAGCCCTGTGCAGGTCGAGTTCCGGCGCGCGCACCTGTACGACATCAATCCGGTGGGTGTCGGCTCCATGCTGCTGGCCGTCCTGGTGGCCTTTACCGCCTATGCGGGCGCGCTCGGGCCTTGGGCGCAGGCCTTTTCGCCGTTCATTGCCCTGGCCACCGCCTTGCTGGTCTCCCCCCTTCTGGCCTGGGCCACCCGGGGGCGCTTCTACCTGGCCCGCCAGGAGGTGTCTCCCTGGAAACCCGGCGAAATGGTCCGTTGCACCATCTGTGAGAACCGGTTCGAAAGCGCCGACATGGCCACTTGCCCGGCCTATGGGGCGCCGATCTGTTCGCTGTGCTGTTCCCTGGAGTCCCGCTGCCACGACCGGTGCAAAAACCAGTCGCGGGCCGTGGACCAGGTGCGGCATGCCGCTGCCGCCTTGCTGCCCGCCGGGTGGAGCCGGCGCATCAATTTTCGTGTCGCCCAGTATGGAACGATCCTGCTTTCGCTGTGGGCGCTGATCGCTGGTTTGCTGGCCGTGGTGTATGTGCAGGAGAGCCTGCACAGCGATGCCCGCGATTTGATGCCGACTTTTGTGAAGGCTTTTGCTCTGCTGGCCGTTCTGGCCGCGGTCTGTGCCTGGTGGGTTGTGCTGGCCCAGGAAAGTCGGCGCATGGCGCACGACGATTCGGAGCGCCAGACGCAACTGCTGCTCAAGGAAATCGACGCCCACCAGCGCACCGACAAGGCCCTCCAGACGGCCAAGGATGCGGCCGAAGCGGCGAGCCAGGCCAAGACGCGCTATGTCGCCGGTATGACGCACGAGTTGCGGACGCCGCTCAACACCATCCTGGGGTATGCGCAGATTCTGCTGCGCAATGCCCAGTTGCAGGGCAGTCTGCGCGAAGGCGTGGCCACGATCCAGCAAAGCGGCCAGCACATGCACGCGCTCATTGATGGCTTGCTCGATCTGGCGCGGATCGAGGCGGGGCGCTTGCGGCTGGACAAAGCCCCTTTGCCTTTCCCGGAGTTCCTGGCGGAAATTGAGCGCATGGTGCGGCCGCAGGCCGAAGCCAAAGGCCTGGCATTCCGGCTCGAAACCCGGGGCCGTGTACCGGCCTGGGTCCAGGCCGATGCCAAACGATTGCGGCAGATCGTGATCAATTTATTGGGCAATGCGGTGCGTTTCACCGATGGGGGGGGCATCGTTTTTCGGGTCGATTGCCGGCACTCCGTGATGTTCTTCGAGGTGGAGGACTCCGGAATCGGGATTGCCCCGCAGGACCAGGAGCGCATCTTCATGCCTTTCGAGCGCGGCAGTGCGGGACGGCGTTCCAGTGAGTCCGGGACCGGCCTGGGGCTCACCATCACCCATTTGCTCACGGAGCTGATGGGGGGCGAGCTGACGCTGCGCAGCCAGGTTGGCCAGGGCAGCACTTTCACCGTCCGCCTGTACTTGCGCGAGGTGGACCGCCCCCGAGCGCACCCGGTGCAAGGACTCAAGCCCATCGTGGCCTACCTGGAGCCGCGCCGCACGCTCTTGGTCGTGGATGACCAGCCGATTCAGCGCCAGTTGCTCGCCAGCCTGCTGATTCCCTTGGGGTTTATCGTGCGCGAGGCGGCGAGTGGCAGCGAGTGCCTCGAAATCCTGCGCCAGGAGCGGCCAGATGCGGTCTTGCTCGACATCAATATGGACGACATCAATGGATGGCAAACCGCCCAGTACATCCGCGCGGGGGCGCATTCCGACGTGCCGATCCTCATCGTTTCGGCCAACCCTTTCGAGAACCGCCCCGAGCTTCTGGAGGCCGCGCAATGCCAGGGGTTTGTCAGCAAGCCCGTGATCGAGTCGGAGTTGCTCGGCCTGCTGGCCCGGGTGCTGCAGATCGAGTGGGTGCATGAGAGCGATCTGGTGCCCCTGCCGGCCGCCGAGCCTTCTGCGGCCCCGGTGCCTTTGCCCGACGAGTTGCGCGAGGACCTGGTGCGCATGGCCAAGATGGGCAATGCCAGTGGTCTGCGTTCTCTGCTGCGCAGCAGCGCCGAGTCTTTGCCCGAACAGGCCGAGTATTTGAATGTGCTGCTGGCGTGGGTGGATCGTTTTGATTTTCCCGCACTGCTGGAGCGATTGAAAGAAGACAAGTCCCATGAATCCTAGAGCCGAGTCTGCCGTTCCCGCCCCGGTGCCCCGTGTGGTGTTGGTCGTTGACGATGCGCCCGATACCTTGCGCATGCTGTGTGACGCCTTGGCCCTGGAGGGCTATACGGTGCTGGTGGCACGCGATGCCATCGAAGCCGTGGAACGCTTCGAGATGGCCGTGCCCGATGCCGTGCTTTTGGACGCGATCATGCCGGGTCAGAACGGCTTTGCCCTGTGTCGCCAACTCAAGTCCGTACCGGCCTGGGCCCATGTGCCCGTGATTTTCATGACCGGCCTGACCGAGACCGAGCAGATCGTCGAGGGCTTTGCCAGCGGCGGAGTGGATTACGTGGTCAAGCCCCTGAAGATTCCTGAAGTGCTGGCGCGGCTGGCCACCCACCTGCGCAATGCCAATGTCAGCCGCCTGGCCCGCGAGGCGGTGGACGTGGCCGGCCTGGGGGTGGTGTTGCTGGACACCCAGGGGCGTATCGCCTGGCGTTCGCCGCAGGCCACACGCTGGCTGGAGGATGCCATGGGGGGATCGCTGCAGGCCCCATCCCGGGTGCAGGACTGGCTCTATGAGGCGGTGCAGCGCGGGGAAACCGTGACCAGCCTGTCCGACGGCAGCCAGATTGCCGCGCAGCATCTGGGGCAGGCGGGGCCGGGCGAGACCATGGTCTTGTTGCGCCAGGCCCAGCGTCTGGGGGGCACGGTGCCCGAGCGCCTGGTGAATGCGTCCTTGACCCCCCGTGAGACCGAGGTGCTCTCCTGGCTGGCCAAGGGGAAGACCAACCGGGATATTGCCGACATTCTGGGCATGAGTCCGCGCACGGTGAACAAACACCTGGAGCATATTTTCGAGAAGCTGGGGGTGGAGACCCGCACCGCCGCCGCTGCCATCGCCAATGCCCTGCTCCAGGATGCGCCCTCCGTGGCGGCGGTCGGCAAGCCCCCGGTTTAGAAGCGCAGGCGCATACCGGCCGAATAGCCGTGGCCGGCACTGCTGCCGTCCAGCTTGTCGTGCATGGCGACGGCATAGAGTTCGGTCTGCTTGGACAGGGGATACAAATAGCCGATCGAGGTGGTATTGCGGTCGGCCCCGACGTCGGGGGCATTTTTGCCCCACTGCGCGATGACGGCGCCGGTGCCCAGCGGAATGCGGGCTCCCAGGCCCACGAGGTCGCGATGGATGCCCGTCGCCTCATTTTTGACCTTGGCGTATTGGCCAAAGACCTTGGCAACGCCCAAGTCGTACGAGCCGTTCACTTGAGCGGCCCGGGTGTCCTGGACCGTGGCCGATCCGTCTTTCTGCACTTCCTGCACGACGACGGCAAAAGCCAGTGGGCCCTGGCTGTAGCCGAGGTTGACGCTCCAGTTCCTGCCGTTGCTGGTGGTGGCCGGGTTGGCTTCTGCCAGGGCGGCCATGGCCCCGAAGCGCCACCCCTTCCATGTCGGGCTGGCGTAGGCGATGGAGTCGCTCCAGCCGGTGTCTCCGGTCACGGCATTCTGGCCTGCACCGAAATAATGGCGGATGCTGGGGGAGTAGCCAAAGGAATCGCCGAAGGCATTGAAAGACAGCGTGGAGGCAAACAAGGCCGTGGTGTGGCGGCCCAGGGACAGGGTGCCGTAGTCCTTGTGCGACAGGCCGACGGACGATGTCCGTGCGAAGTAGGGATCGCCTGTGAAGCGCCCCTGGTCTCCGGTGTCGGCGCGCAAGAAGCTTTCCAGCTTGAATTGCGCAGACAGGCCATTGCCCAGATCTTCGCTGCCGCTGAACCCGTAGTAGCTTGTGGTGAGCTTGCCGCTGTCGACAGCGCTGATCGAGGGGCCTCCCGGGGCTTTGGTCGAGCCCGCGCTGACATCGAGCAAGCCATAGAGTCGGACCTGGCTTTGTGCTTGGGCGCCCAGGGCCATCAAGGCGAGGCTGGTGGCCAGGGAAAGGCGGTGCATGCGGATCAATTTCATCGTGACGGCTCCAGTGGGGTCTTGAACAGAGGGGCAATGGCCTGTTCGCGGGGTGTGCCGGGGAGCGGCTCCCGCGAATCAAACGATTGCACGGGATGCTTCGCAAACGCCATGCCAGGCGGGAGACCTGGGGAGCGAGGGTTTTTGCGCCTGAGGAGCCCCTGGCCGGAGGGGCCTTGCACCAAGCCTGAGCAATTCGCCCGCTGTGCGCACTAAAAAGAATATTTTGTATACACCGTCTCGGCTTCAGGGCTGAGGCGCCTGGGCGCGCAGCAAGTCCGCCAAGGTTCTCGCCACGACTTTCGTGGCACGCCGCAGGTCTTCGAGGACCAGGTGTTCATCGGCCTGTTTGGCATGGCTTTCGAGGACCGTGCGTGGGCCGGCTCCGTAAATCGCGCTCGGGATGCCCGCCGCGCCGAAGAGGCGCACATCGGTGTACAGCGGGGTGCCGGAGGTCGGTATCGGTTCTTCGAAAACGGCTTCTCCATGGCGCTGCAGGGCCGCGACCAGTGGCGCGCTGTCTGGCTGCTGTTGCCACGCTGTGGCCAGCAGCAGGCGCTTGATGTCGATCGTGATGCCCGGAAAACCGGCGGCCGCGTCTGCGATCACCTTGCGGATTTCCGCCTCGACGGCCACGGGGTTTTCTTCTGGAATCATGCGGCGGTCGAGTTTGAAAACCACTTTGCCAGGAACGACGTTGGTGTTGGAGCCGCCCTCAATGCGCCCCACATTCAGGTACGGGTGTCGTATTCCCTCGACGCCGGAGGTGATCTCCCGGTAGCTCTGGTTCTGTGCGTACAGGGCCGTGAGAATGCCCACCGCGGCCTGGAGCGCATCGATCCCCGTGTCCGGAATCGCTGCGTGGGCTTGCCGGCCCTGCACGGTGATCTCCATTTGCAGGCAGCCGTTGTGGGCGGTGATGACTTGGTAGCTGAAGCCCGCGGCGAGCAGAAAATCGGGCCGCGTCAGGCCCTGTTGCAACAGCCAGCCAGGACCGAGCAAGCCCCCAAACTCTTCGTCGTACGTGAACAAAAGCTCAACCCCCCCTTGCAGGGCGATTTGGGCTGCCTGGCTGACGGACTCCAGGGCCCGGACCGCGAAGGTGTAGGTGGCGAAATCGCTCTTGCTGACGGCTGCGGCCCGGCCGTAAAGCGTGCCTTCGACGATCTCCCCCCCGTAGGGCGCATGCGTCCAGCCTTCTCCAGGGGGAACGACGTCGCCATGGGCATTGAGCGCCACCGTCGGGCCCGGGCCGTAGGGGCGGCGCACGATCAGGTTGGTGATCGATTCCAGTCCATAGTCCTGGACCTGCGGCTGCGGCACGGCGTGCTGTTCCGCCGTGAGCCCGAACTCCTGCAGCAACTCTGCGGTGCGAACGGCATGCGGCGCATTGTTGCCGGGCGGCGTATCGGTGGGGATTGCCACCAGGGCCTGCAGGAAACGGACTTCCTCTGGAAAGTGCTGGTCAACCCAGGCGTCGAGGGCTTGGTAAAAGGACAGGGGGCTCATCGGCTTTCCTTGGCGAGTTGTTCGATCAGGCGTTGAAAGGCCTGCACACTCAGTTCGGCGTCGCCATTGGTGATGGATTCGAGGGGGTTGTGGCTGATGCCGGCATGCAGTCCTCGTACGAACAGCATGGCCTGGGGCAGGATTTCATGGAGTTTCATGGCGTCGTGGCCTGCACCACTGGGCAGGCGGTGCACCGGCAGGCCCAGGGCGGTGACGGCCTGCTCCCAGCGCGACTGCCATGCGGGCGCCGAGGGGGCGGCCGCGATGCGCAGTGTCTCCTGCACGGCACAGGACACGCCACGGCGCTGGCAGATGCGGTCCAGTTCAGCCAGGACATCGGTTACGCAGGCATCGCGCAGAGCATCGGTTGTGGCACGAATATCGAGGCTGAAGCGGCAGCGCCCCGGGACGACGTTGATCGACCCGTTCGGGACCTCCAGGATGCCGATGGTCCCCACCAGGTTCGGGTGGGCCGCTGCGCGCTGTTCCAGGTAGAGCAACAGTTCTGCGACCGCTGCGGCCGCGTCTTTGCGCATCGACATCGGGGTGGTGCCTGCGTGGCTGGCCATGCCGGTGATTTCTCCGGTGAAGCGTGCGCTGCCATTGATCGAGGTGACGATGCCCAAAGGCAGGTCCAAGCCGTTGAGGACCGGCCCTTGCTCAATGTGCACTTCGACGAAGCCGAGGTAGTGGCGTGCGTTCCGCTGCAGCGTGGCGATCGTGTCGATGTCGGGCTCCCGTCCAGCGCTGCGCAGGGCCTCCCGCATCGAGATGCCCTGGGGATCGACCTGTTCCAGCCAGGTCGAATCGAAGGTGCCGACGAGTGCGCTGGAGCCGAGGAAGGTGGCGGGGTAGCGTTGCCCTTCTTCTTCGGCGAAGGCGACGACTTCGAGCGCGAACGGCAGGCGTCGGCCTTGGCGATGCAGCTGGCGCACGCAAACCATGGGTACCAGGATGCCCAGGCGGCCATCGTATTTGCCGCCGTTGCGGACCGTGTCGTAGTGGCTGCCCGTCAGCAAGCGCGGTGCCTGGTCGTTTTCCCCGTGGTAGAGGCCGACCACATTGCCGACGGCATCGATACCGACCTCGTCGAAGCCGCAATCGTTGCGCATCCATTGCGCAATGTCCTTCGCACAGGCCTGGTGCGCTGCGCTCAGATAGGTGACGGTCAGGGCGCCGTCTTGCTCGCTGTGCTGCGCAAGGGCTTCGGCCCAGTCCCATACCTGGTTACCGAGCGTGGGCTCGATCCCCCATTTGTCATTCAGGCGGATTTCAGCGATCCGGTGCACGTTGCGCAGGCCTTCCGCCTCTTCGAAATCGGGATGGTGGGCCAGGCGGCGTGCGAAGGTCGCCAAAATCTCGGCCTTTGACAGCCCCTGCCCACGGGGGCCCCGTACCGCCAGGATGAAGGGGAAGCCAAACTTGGCCCGGTAGGCTGCATTCAGTTCCTGGATCTGCGCCAGTTCTTCGGGGGTGCAGGCATGCAGGCCTGCCTGGACCTGTTCGTGGCGTGATTCGGTCGTCAATGCCTGGGGGTCTATGGCTTTGCCGGCCAGCTCGGGGTGTGCGCGCAGCAGGTGGAGCTGTGCTTCACGCGGGGCCTCCCGGACCACGGTGACCAGCGCTTGCCGGAGGTGCGCAAGGCTGGTGAACGGGCGTTTCGTGGCGGCATCCTCCGCCACCCAGGGGGAATGTTCATAAACGCCGTGCAGCTGTTCCGTCAAGTCCGCCACGCTGGCGGCGTTGATCTGTTCAAGGGTCAAGGGCATGGTCTTATTCCCAGACAAAGGCCGTGGCAGGGTTGAAGGGGTGTGTGGCTTTCCAGTGGCGAGCGATGTCGATGCGGCGGGTAATCCAGACGCGGTCGTGGCTTTGCACATGGTCTAGAAAGCGTTGCAATGCGCGCATCCGGCCCGGACGGCCCAGCAGTCGGCAGTGCATCCCGATGCTCATCATGGTCGGGCGCTCATCCCCTTCGGCGTACTGCACGTCGAAAGCATCCCGGAGGTATTCGAAGAATTCGCCGCCGTGGCTGTAGCCTTGGGGGAGGGCAAAGCGCATGTCGTTGCAGTCCAATGTGTATGGCACCACCAGGTGCGGTGCCAGGGCGCCATCGGTTTTGCGGACCTGCAGCCAGAAGGGCAAATCGTCTCCATAGTGGTCGCTGTCGTACTCGATGCCGCCATGGTCTGCCACCAGGCGGCGGGTGTGGGGGCTGTCCCGTCCGGTGTACCACCCCAGGCCATGCACCTGGGGCGTTGCCGGAAGATGTCCTGTCAGCTGTGCAATCGCTTGCAGTCCACGCTGCAGGTGCGCCCGTTCGGTCGTTTCGTCCATGTTTTGGTAGGAGATCCAGCGCCACCCGTGGCAGGCGATCTCATGGCCCAGAGCGTGAAAGGCGGCCGTGGCTTCGGGGTGGCGTTCCAGGGCCATCCCGACACCAAACACTGTCAAGGGCAACTGGCGCCGTTCAAATTCGCGCAGGATGCGCCAGACACCCACGCGTGATCCGTACTCGTAAATGCTCTCCATGCTGAGGTGGCGTGCCGCGTAGCTCGCGGGATTGAACATTTCGGACAGAAATTGCTCACTGCCGGCATCCCCATGCAGTACCGAGTTCTCACCGCCCTCCTCGTAATTCAGAACAAACTGCACTGCCACCCGCGCGCGGCCAGGCCACTGTGCGTGGGGAGGGTGACAGCCGTAGCCGAGAAGGTCGCGTGGGTACTGGAGGGTCATGGTGGTAATAAGGGCGGCAAGGGAGTCGGGCGGTGTTCAGTGGGCGGCGCGCAGGACGGTGGCCAGGTCCGGTGGGGGGGTGTCAGGCCGCAGATGGCGTTCAACGCTTTGGATGTGCTGTTCCATCAGACGCAAGGCGGCCCGGGCATCGCGTTTTTCCAGCGCATTGACCAGGCGCACATGCTCCTCCTGCGAGTGCAATGCCGAATGGGTGCTTTGGTACATCAGCGAGATCAAGGATGAGCGGCCCAGCAGATCGGCCAGCAATTCGGCCAATACGTCGTTGCCCAGCATGCGTGCCAACACCACATGGAAATCGGCCAGCAGGCGGGTGCGGCCCTGGACGTCAATACGGTGCACGGCATCGTGCTCTTGCTCCAGATGGGTGCGCAGGGCCGTGATCTGGTCGGCGGTGATGGTGGCGCAGAGCTGGCGGACCATGGCCCCCTCCAGCATGGCGCGGACTTGAAACACCTGGCGGGCCTCCTCGAGGCTGGGGGTGGCAACAAAGGCCCCGCGGGCAGGCTCCAGCGTCACCAAATGGTCCCGCGACAGCTGGTTGAGCGCTTTCCGCACGATGGTGCGCGAGACCTGGAAGATGTCAGCGATCTTTTGCTCCGCCAATTTGGTGCCTGGCATGAGCCGGCGTTCCACGATGGCATCGGTGATGGCCGTGACAATTTTTTCGGTCGAGCTGGCCTCTTCCGCGCAGAGAGGGGTCAAAGGGGTGGGTTTTTTGGGCATATTTATTGCTTATCGTGAACGGTTTGCACCCAAGGTGTATACATTCATGATCAATTTCGAAGCAAAAAACAGGCCAGAAACCTCTGGTCCAATGCAGAAAGGACCCTCCATGGGACACCTCAGTACCCACGTGCTCGACACCATGCACGGCTGCCCCGCGGCGGGAATGCAGGTGACCTTGCTGCGCCTGGACGCAGCCGGGGGCGTGACCCTGCTGGAGACCGTGGCACTCAATGCCGATGGGCGCAGTCCGGGGGGCGCCTTGTTGGAGGCCGATGCGATGGCGAGTGGCCGCTACCGCCTGCTGTTCGCCGTGGGGGACTATTTCCGCCGCCGCGGCGTGTCCTTGCCCGATCCCGCGTTCCTGGAGACGGTGCCTGTGGAGTTCGGAATGGCCGATGCGCTGGGCCACTACCACGTACCGCTTTTGGTCAGTCCCTGGGCGTATTCCACCTACCGTGGCTCTTGACGAGGGACTGCTGTGGAACACTATCTTCTGGATTGGGCCAGCCTCTTGCTGCGCTGGGCCCATGTCATCACGGCGATGGCCTGGATTGGCGCATCGTTCTACTTCGTCATGCTCGACAACAGCTTGGTGCCGCCCGAACATGCCGACCTGAAAGCCAAGGCGGTGGATGGCGAGATGTGGGCAGTGCACGGTGGCGGCTTCTACCATTCCAACAAATACCGGGTCGCGCCGAGGTGGTTGCCCTTGCCGGAAAAATTGCATTGGTCGTATTGGGAGAGCTATTCGACCTGGCTGACGGGGTTCGGCCTTTTCACATGCCTCTATCTGTTCAATGCCAGTACCTTTCTGATCGATAAAAGCGTCTTTCAGTGGACGCCTGCCGTGGCTGTTGGCGCAGCGCTGGGATTGATGGCGGGGTTTTGGGTGTTGTACGACGCGCTGTGTCGTACCTGGGGTCCGCGGCGCAACGGTTCGTGGTGGGTCGGGGTGGGCGTGGTGGTTTTGATCGGGGTGGCCGCTTGGTTGGCGTGCCATTGGTTCGCCGGGCGCGCGGCCTTTTTGCTGGTCGGCGCCATGTTGGCGACGGCGATGAGTGCCAATGTGTTTTTCTGGATCATCCCGGGCCAGCGCAAGGTGGTGGCAGCGCTGCGCGCCGGGGAACAACCGGATCCCCTGCATGGCCAGCGTGGCAAGCTCCGCAGCCTGCACAACACCTATTTCACGCTGCCGGTGCTGATTGCCATGCTGTCCAACCATTACGGGTGGCTTTACCAGGGCCCCCACAACTGGCTGGTCCTGCTGCTGTTGATGTGGGCTGGCGCCTTGATTCGCCACAGTTTTGCCGCACGCCACAAAGCGCAGGCCCTTGGTGAGCGCACGCCCTGGATGCCGGCGGTGATCGGCTGTGGTGTGTTGCTGGGCTTGGTGGTTTGGCTGGCACCAGCCCCCCAGCCCCCTGCGGCGCGCGCGGCGGCTTCAGAGCCGGTGTCCTTTCAGGCCGTTCGGGCGGTGGTTGCGCAACGCTGCGCCCTGTGCCACAACGCGCAGACCCCCAACAAAGGGATCGCGCTGCATACCGATGCCTTGATTGCGGCACATGCGCAAGCCATCTACCAGCAGGTGGCGGTGCTGCGGCAAATGCCGTTCAACAATGCCACCCAGATGAGCGAAGGCGAGCGGCTTCTGATCCAGCACTGGTTCGAGGCCGGGGCTCCGACCCGTTGATGGGGCCTTGTTCCGGATTGGTGCGCCAGGATGCCCTGTCAGGGTGCGCCGCCCCATTTTGTATACAGTTTTTGTATTCATCGCAGTGATCTGGGTTGGCATCGTTTTTGCAGAGAGTCGTGCAGCTTGCCGCAAAGCGGCATCCCATTCACCCCCTCTGGAGCTCCCCATGCACAAGCGCCATTTTCTGCAGGCCGCCGTGGCACTCGCTGCCACCACCCCCTTGGGTCCGGTACTCGCCGACCAGCCACTCAAGTTCCAGCTCGATTGGCGCTTTGAAGGCCCTTCGGCCTTGTTTGTCCACCCCGCTGCCAAGGGGTATTTCAAGGCCGCAGGTCTGGACGTCACGATCGATGCAGGGAACGGTTCGGGGGGAACGGTCACGCGTGTGGCATCCGGCAGCTATGACATCGGTTTGGCCGATGTCGCGGCCCTGATGGAGTTCCATGCCAACAACCCCGATGCACCCAACAAACCGGTCGCGGTGATGATGGTCTACAACAACACGCCTGCAGCGGTGCTGGCCCTCAAGAAATCCGGCATTGCCCAGCCTGCCGATCTCAAAGGCAAAAAGCTGGGAGCGCCGGTCTTCGATGCAGGGCGCAAGGCGTTTCCCATTCTCGACAAAGTCAACAAGATTGGTGGGGTGCAATGGACCGGGATGGAGCCTGCGCTGCGCGAGACCATGCTGGTCCGCGGCGACATTGATGCGATCACGGGCTTTTCCTTCACCTCTTTGCTGAATCTGGAAGCGCGTGGCATCAAGACCGAAGACATCGTGGT
>JAQUDN010000159.1 GCA_028685665.1 Burkholderiaceae bacterium
CCCTGCCCCCCTTGATCAGCACCCCGCCCGGCCGCTACCGCCACTACAAAGACCTGGACTACGAAGTGCTCGGCACGGTGCGGCACAGCGAAACGCTCGAACCCATGACCCTGTACCGCGCGCTGTATGGCGAACGCGGCCTGTGGGTGCGGCCCGCCGCCATGTTCGAAGAACGGGTGTGGGTGGACGGGGTCCTGCGCCCGCGCTTTGAAAAATGCACGGACACGGCCCCACCCCCACCGGCCGGCTGAGCCGGACCGCACCCGGGGCCTTCGGGCCGAACCATCCCGTCAAAAAGGCCTCCAGGGCAATCACAGCCTGCACTAGCAGCTATGACTTTGAGAGTCTTTTCCGCTGCGGCGGCGGGCTTGCAGGCGCCGTTACAAGCGGGGCAGCAGCGCCGCCACGGCACGCGGGTAGATCACATGTTCCTGCGTCAGCACGCGGGCGGCCAGGGTCTCGGCGGTGTCGCCGGGCAGCACGGGCACCACGGCCTGGTCCAGGATGGGCCCCAGGTCCAGCTCGGCCGTGACCTGGTGCACCGTGACCCCGGCGAACTTGCAGCCGGCATCGAGGGCGCGCTGGTGCGTGTGCAGGCCGGCAAACGCGGGCAGCAGCGAGGGGTGGATGTTCACCAGCCGCCCCGCGTAATGCGCCACGAAACCTGGTGTCAGGATGCGCATGAAGCCGGCCAGCACCACCAGCGCGGGCTGGTACGGGTCGATCAGCGCCATCAGCTCGGCATCAAACGCCTCGCGGGTGGCAAAGCGCTGGTGGTCCAGCACGGCGGTGGCAATGCCTTGTTCCCGGGCAAACACCAGGCCTTTGGCCTCGGCCTTGTTGCTGATGACGGCGGCCACGCGGGCCCCCAGGCGCTGGGCCCAGTCCTGTTGCTGGGCGGTCTTGACGATGGCGGCCATGTTCGAGCCGCCGCCGGAGATCAAAATCACGATGTTTTTCATTGCCACGGATTATCCCCGCCATGCCCTTCGATCCCACCACCCGCCCCCTGAGCCTGAACGAAGCCCGCGTGCTGGCCACGCTGATGGAAAAGGCCCGCACCGTGCCCGACAGCTACCCCATGTCGCTCAACGGCCTGCTCACGGGCTGCAACCAGAAAACCAGCCGCGAGCCGGTGCTGCAGCTCAGCGAGGTCGAGGCCCAGGAAGCCCTGGACGCGCTGAAACCGCTGAACCTGGTGTTCCAGAGCAGCGGCGGGCGCACCACGCGCTGGGAGCACAACTTCCAGCGCGGCGTGGGCGTGCCGGAGCAATCGGCCGTGCTGCTGGGCCTGCTGATGCTGCGCGGCCCCCAGACGGCGGGCGAGCTGCGCCTGAACGCCGAGCGCTGGTACCGTTTTGCCGACATCTCCTCGGTCGAGGCCTTCCTGGACGAACTGCAGGAACGCAGCCCCGAAAAAGGTGGCCCCCTGGTGGTGCAGCTGCCGCGCGCGCCCGGGGCCCGCGAGCAGCGCTGGGCCCACCGGCTGTGCGGTCCGGTGGACCTGAGCCAGGGGCCGGCGGCCGCAGCGCCGTCCGGGACGGTGCCCTCGGGGCTGCAGGCCCGCGTCGAGGCCCTGGAAGCCGAAGTGGCCCAGCTGCGCGCCGTGGTGCAGCGCCTGTGCCATGAACTGGGCCTGGAGGCCGACATGTCACCGCCCGGACAGGAATAAAACGAACGACCGTGCTACAAACCGGCTTCCTTTAGGAGACAACACCCCATGGACCTTGCATTCACCCCCGAAGAACAAGCGTTTCGCGAAGAAGTGCGCGCCTGGGTGCGCGCCCATCTGCCCCAGGACCTGTCGCACAAGGTCCACAACGCCCTGCGCCTGTCGCGCGACGACATGCAGCGCTGGGCCAAGATCCTGGGCAAGAAGGGCTGGCTGGGCTACGGCTGGCCCACCGAATTCGGCGGCCCCGGCTGGAGCGCCGTGCAGCGCCATCTGTTCGAAGAAGAATGCGCGCTGGCCGGCGCGCCGCGCATCATTCCCTTCGGGCCCGTGATGGTGGCGCCCGTGATCATGGCCTACGGCAATGCCGAGCAGCACCGGCGCTTCCTGCCCGGCATTGCCAGCGGCGAGGTCTGGTGGAGCCAGGGCTACAGCGAACCCGGCTCGGGCTCGGACCTGGCCAGCCTCAAGACCCGCGCCGAACGGGTGGGCGACAAATACATCGTCAACGGCCAGAAAACCTGGACCACCCTGGGCCAGTACGGCGAATGGATCTTCTGCCTGGTGCGCACCAGCAGCGAGGGCAAGCCCCAGACCGGCATCAGCTTCCTGTTGATCGACATGCAATCCCCCGGCGTCACCGTGCGCCCCATCCAGCTGCTCGATGGCGAAGCCGAGGTCAACGAGGTCTGGTTCGACAACGTCGAAGTCCCCGCCGAGAACCTGATCGGCGAAGAAAACCAGGGCTGGACCTACGCCAAGCACCTGCTGAGCCACGAGCGCACCAACATCGCCGACGTGAACCGCGCCAAGCGCGAACTGGAGCGCCTCAAGCGCATCGCCAAGGCCGAGGGCGTGTGGGACGACCCGCGTTTCCGCGACCAGATCGCCTTGCTGGAAGTCGACATCGTCGCCCTCGAAATGCTGGTGCTGCGCGTGCTCTCGGCCGCCAAGTCGGGCAAGAACGCCCTCGACATCGCCGGCCTGCTCAAGATCAAGGGCAGCGAGATCCAGCAGCGCTACAGCGAGCTGATGATGCTAGCCGCCGGCCCCTACAGCCTGCCCTTCATCGAGGAGGCCATGGAAGCCGGCTGGCAAGGCGACTTCCCTGGCGGCCTGGCGGTCAACGCCCCGCTGGCCTCCACCTACTTCAATATGCGCAAGACCACCATTTACGGCGGATCGAACGAAGTGCAGCGCAATATCGTCGCGCAGACGGTCCTCGGCTAAAGCCTGCAGCCGTCCTGGCGCGCCAGGACGGTTCTCCCGCGCCCCCTCCCGGAGGGGGCTCCCGCCCCAGCTTTGCTGACCCCGGAGGCGCCCAGGCGCCACAGCCGTCAGCTTCAGGAGTAAAGAACATGGATTTCGATTTTTCTGACGACCAGGAACAATTGCGCGACGCCGTGCGCCGCTGGGTGGACAAAGGCTATGGCTTCGAACGCCGCCGCAGCACCGTGGCGGCGGGCGGATTCTCGCGCGCCGCATGGAGCGAGCTGGCCGAACTCGGCCTGACCGCCCTCACGGTGCCGGAAGCCCAGGGCGGCCTGGGCCAGGGGGCCGTGGACGCCATGGTGGTCATGGAAGAGCTGGGGCGCGGCATCGTGCTGGAGCCGCTGGCCCAGGCCTTCATGGCCAGCGCGGTGCTGGGCCAGTACGCCCCCGCCGCCGTGCAGGCCGACTGGCTGCCGCGCATCGCCAGCGGCGACGCCCTGGTGGTGCTGGCCCAGCAGGAACGCAAGGCCCGCTACCGCCTCGACGTTTGCGAGGCAAAAGCCACTGCAACGCCCACCGGACATACGCTGGCTGCTATCAAAAGCATTGTTCCCGCCGGGGACCAGGCCGAAGCCTTCCTGGTGCCGGCCCAGCTCGACGGCCAGATCGCGCTGTTCCTGGTGGAACGCGCTGCCCCGGGCGTGCGCACGCCCGCTTACCTGACCCAGGACGGCAGCCGCGCCGCCGAACTGCACCTGGACCACACCCCCGCCACCCTGCTCACCACCGACGGCCTGGCCGCCCTGGAGCTGGCCGTGGACATCGGCATCGCCGCGGCCTGTGCCGAAGCCGTGGGCGTGATGGACAAAACCGTCGCCCTCACGGTCGAGTACCTGAACCAGCGCAAGCAGTTCGGCGTGGTGATTGCCAGCTTCCAGGCCCTGCGCCACCGCGTGGCCGACATGAAGATGCAGCTGGAACTGGCCCGCTCGATGAGCTACTACGCCAGCCTGAAGCTGGGCGCGCCGGCCGGTGAACGCCGCCAGGCCCTGGCCCGCGCCAAGGTGCAGCTGGGCCAGTCGATGCGCTATGTCGGCCAGCAGTCGGTGCAGCTGCACGGCGGCATCGCCGTGACGGACGAATACATCGCCAGCCACTACTTCAAGAAACTCACCCAGCTCGAAATGGCCTTTGGCGACACCCTGCACCACCTGGGTGAGGTGTCTGCCCGCATGCAGGACAGCGCCGGCGTGTTTGCCTGAGCCCGGCCCGTACCGCCCACCGACCAGCCCGTGGAAGCCTTCCACGGGCTTTTTTTGTCCTGGCCCCGCCGCCGCGCCGATCCGGGATAATCCAGGCCTTTGCCTGCAGCCCGCGAACGCAAACCTTGCCCTCTGCAGTCCCCAGCGATTGCCCCAACCTCTCTTTCCCATGAGCGCTACCGCGAACGACCCCACCCTCCCGTTTCTGCACCAGGCCCGCGACCAGATCGCCCGAGGTGACCTCTCCACTGCGGCCAAGACACTGAACAAGGCCCTGCAGAAATGGCCCCGGGACCCACGGGTGTTCATGCTGGCCGGCGTGATGGCCGAGAAGTCGGGCAACCTGCCCGGGGCTTTCGATGCCCTGCGCCGTGCGGTCACCTTCGCCCCCGACTGGGCCCCCGGCCTGCTGGAACTGGCCCTGCTGCTGGCCCGCACCAACCAGTTCCCCGAAGCCATCAGCACCGCCGAGAAAGTCGCCGAACTGGAGCCCAAGAATCTCAAGGTGCTGGCCCATGTGGTCGACATCGCGCACCGCGCCAGCCACACCGAGATGGCCGTGCGCCACCTGCGCCGGGGCCTGGAATTGGTGCCGGGCGACGCCACCCTGCGCCGCACCCTGGCCCAGGACCTGAGCACGCTGGGCCAGACCCCCGAAGCCCTGGACCTCTGGAATGCCCTGCTGGCCGAGACCCCGGACGATGCGCAGGCCCTCGTGGGCCGCGTGCAGACCTGGCTGGCCAGCGGCAAGCCCGGCAACGCCCTGGCCGACACCACCGCCCTGCTGCGGCAGGCCCCGGACGATGCGGTCTACCAGTATTACGACCAGCTGGCCCGGGGCGAGACGCCCGCCCAGCAACCGCCCGCCCTGATCCGGCCGCTGTTCGACGGCATGGCCGAGCTCTACGACCTGCACATGGTGCGGGGCCTGCAATACCGGCTGCCCCAGCAGGTCGCGGAAAAAGTCACCGCCCTGTACCCGGACAAGAAGATCAATGTCCTCGACCTGGGCTGCGGCACCGGGCTGCTGGGCCTGTACCTGGGCCCGCTCGACGGCTTTCTGATCGGGGTCGATCTCTCGACCAAGATGGTCGAGCAGGCGGCGCGCCACCAGGTGTATGACCGCTTCCACACCGTCAACCTCCACGACGCGCTGCGGGAAACCCCGGAATCGCTCTACCAGGTGATCACGGCCCTGGATGTGTTCATTTATGCCGGCGAGCTGAGCCAGGCGGTGCCGGATGCCTGGCGCATCCTCACGCCGGGCGGCCACCTGGTCTTTTCCTGCGAAGCGACCAGCAAACGCGGCGCCACCATGGTGCTGCAACCCTCGGGCCGCTACGCCCACAAGCGCACGCACATCGAAAAGCTCTGCAAGGCGGCCGGCTTCAAGCCGGTGGCCATCGAAGAAGTCGTGCTGCGCCTGGAAATCAACGAGCCCGTGATGGGCTTTGTGGTGACCGCACAAAAGCCGGTCTGAGCCGGTCCCCATCGGTCCCCATCGGTCCCCATCAGCCTGGACTGCGGCAACACGCCGCCCCCCGTCAAAAGCCTGCCCTTGTCGCAGGCTTTTTTTTGGGGGGCGAGCCGACAGGCTGCGGGCTCAGGTCAGGCGGAAATTCACGGGCAGCAAAGGCGCGGGCAGATCGGTTTCGCCCAGGGACTCGCGCAACTGGATCTCGATGGCCCGGCACAAGGTGTCCAGCGGCAGGTCGTTGCTTTCCAGGCCAAAGGGCTCTTCGATCTCGTCGCCCAGGGCGTCCAGGCCGAAGAAGGTGTAGGCCACGATGCCCACCACGAAAGGGGTCATGAAGCCCGTGGTGTCCACCAGGCCAAACGGCAACAAAAAGCAATACATATACGCCGTGCGGTGCAGCAGCAGGATGTAGGAAAAAGGCACTGGGGTGCTCTTGATGCGCTCGCACGAGGCGGCGGCGGCGGTCAGGGCCGACAAGGTGGCATCCACCGAAGCCGCCAGACAGGGCTCGATCTGGCCCGCACGCAGGCAATCGCCCAGATCGCGCCCCATGTGCATCATCAGGGCGTCGGACGGGTTCGAGGCCTGGCGAATGGCCTCGAACTCGGACGGCAGCAGCCAGGGCTGGAGCTGGGCCTCGTCTTTCTGGTCGCGCAATTGCAAACGCAAGGCATGGGTGAAGGCAATCGCGCGGTGGAGCATGCGCACCCGCACATCGCTGGCACGGTGCGCGGGGTCCACCGGCTGCTCCAGCCGGATCAGCCCCAGGCACTGGCGCGAGAGCGAACGCATGCGCAGCACCAGCTCGCCCCAGAGCTTGCGCGCTTCCCAGTAGCGGTCGTAGGCCGTGGTGTTGCGAAACCCCAGAAAAATCGCCAGGGGCAGGCCGATCAAGGTGAAAGGAATCGGCGTGACGGTGATCTTCAGCGTGAACAGGTTGCCGTGCACCACCGTGACAAACACCGCCAGCAGGACATTCACGCACAGCGCCAGGCGGATGCGCTGCAATACGGAACCCCGGAGCACCAGGAACAGGCGCCATCCCGATGGACGCTGGCGAACAATCATGCAAAACCTAAGGGTAAACCCTTATTTTCACACACCCGCCGGGCGGTGGCCTCCGGCAGCAGGGTGGTGGCGTCAGGCCAGCAGGCGGGAGGATTTGGGCACATGGGCGATCAGGAACTCCATCTGGTCGGCCAGGATGCGGCGGTTGCGCAGGATGAAGTCTTCCCACAGGCTGGGCACATAGGGGGTGTAGAGCAAGGGCATGTGCGCCTGCTCAGGCGTGCGCGGGCCTTTGCGGTGGTTGCAGGCGCGGCAGGCCGTGACCACGTTCATCCAATGGTCCTTGCCGTTGCGGGCAAAGGGCACGATGTGCTCGCGCGTGAGGGCTTCTTCGTGGAAATGCCCGCCACAGTAGGCGCAGACATTGCGGTCGCGCGCGAACAGCTTGCCGTTGGTCAGGCCGGGCTTGAGTTCGAAGGGGTTGATGCGCGGCACGCCCCGGGTGCCGATGATGCTGTGGATGGCGATCACCGACTGCACGCCCGTGACCGCGTTGTAGCCGCCCCGGAAACGGGCGATCTGGGCGCCCACTTCCCAGCGCACCTCGTCCGCCGCGTAGTGGAGCACGGCCTGCTCGAGCGAAATCCACGATTGGGGCAGCCCTTGGGCCGACAGCTTCAACACCTTCACAACACGCCTCCTGGAACAACGGGGTACACAAGGATTCGGAACGCTGATGTCGCACAAGAGGCCCTGCCGGGGGCCCTCTGCTCGGTTACAATATACTCCGTTTACATGACAAATTGGCG
>JAQUDN010000160.1 GCA_028685665.1 Burkholderiaceae bacterium
GCGACGCCATCCGGCGTGGTTGTGCCGGTCGTGCTGTGCGAATAGCACCCTGCACCAGACAGCGTTCACGATGTCGATGGGTTCGGCGGAGATGCTCGGCTTCTGCCATAGGACAATCCAAGCGGAACCGCAAAGTGCGTGAAGCCCCATCCAGTGACCGACATTCTTCCGGGGTCTGGCGGACTGCTTGCCCAATCCCAGCCCCATCGCTATGCCGATCCCGTCGATGTGGTGTTTAACGTCTCCGAGTCCATTCCCCTGGGCCGCCTTGCGGAGGGCGTGCACCACCCCGACGGTGGCGCACAATGCGGGCCGTCCGGTTTTTTGATGACGCTTCCTGTGCCCACACCTTCTCCTTCTTCCCGATTGGCCCCCTGCATCATGGTGCTGGGCACCAGCAGTGGCGCTGGCAAAAGCTGGCTGACCACGGCCCTGTGCCGCTGGTACAGCAACCAGGGCCTGCGGGTGGCGCCGTTCAAGGCGCAGAACATGAGCAACAACGCCCGCGTGGTGCAGGGGCCCGGGGCGGCGCTGGGGGAAATCGGCAGCGCCCAGTATTTCCAGGCGCTGGCCGCGCGGGCCCAGCCCGATGTGCGCATGAACCCGCTGCTGCTCAAGCCCGAGGCCGATACGCGCAGCCAGGTCGTGCTGATGGGGCAGGTGAGCGAGGCACTGACCTCCATGCCCTGGCGCGGCCGCAGCGAAACCGTCTGGCCGCATATCACCGCCGCGCTCGACAGCCTGCGGGCCGAGAACGATGTGGTGGTGATCGAGGGGGCCGGCTCGCCTGCCGAGATCAATCTGCATGCCAGCGACATCGTCAATATGCGCGTCGCGCGCCATGCCCAGGCCCATTGCCTGCTGGTGACCGACATCGACCGCGGCGGCGCCTTTGCCCATCTGTATGGCACCTGGGCGCTGTTGCCCGGGGACGAGCAGGCCTTGATCCGGGGCTTTGTGCTGAACAAGTTCCGGGGCGATCCCACTTTGCTGGCCCCAGCGCCCCAGCTGCTGCAAGAGCGCACCGGCGTGCCCACCGTGGCCACCATCCCCATGCAGTGGCACCACGGGCTGCCCGAGGAAGACGGCGTGTTTCATGACCGCGCGGTCGCTGGCGCCGGGGCCGTGCACACCACGGTGGCCGTGGTTGCTTACCCCCGCATCAGCAACCTCGACGAGTTCCAGCCCCTGAAAAACATCCCCGGCCTGCGCTTGCTGTGGGCGCGCAGCCCGGCCGATCTGGCCGGGGCCGATTGGGTGGTGCTGCCCGGCTCCAAGGCCACGGCGGCCGATCTGGGCTGGCTGCGCGCGCAGGGCCTGGATGCCGCGATTGCCGCGCACGCCGCGCGGGGCGGCCGGGTGCTGGGCGTGTGCGGCGGCCTGCAGATGCTGGGCGAGGCGCTGATCGATCCCCATGGCGTCGATGGCAATGCGCCGGGCCTGGGCCTTTTGCCCCTGGTCACGGTGTTCGAGGCCGCCAAGACGGTGCGGGCCACGCAGGCGCGCTTTGCGCAGACCACCGGGGCCTGGGCCGCGCTGGCCGGGGTGCCGGTGCAGGGCTATGAAATCCACCATGGCCAGACCGCCCAGCACCCGGCCATGGCCGCCGCTGGCGATGTGGCGCGGGAGGTGATTCCCGGCCTGGCCTGGCAGAACGCGGCGGGGAATGTGCTGGGCCTGTACTTGCACGGCCTGTTCGAGGACGCCGCCGTGCTGCGCGCCCTGTTTGGCGCCACGGCGCCCACGCTGGAGGCCGTGTTCGACCGCCTGGCCCAGGGCATCGACACCTGGTTTGCGCCGGGGTCCTTGCCCCGGCTGGCCCCGCGAAAGCGCCGGCCATGAAGCTCTACCCCGACGACGTGCTGCGCATCGCCGAGCAGCAGGGGCGCCAGCCGCCGTGCCAGGCCTGTGCGCCCCTGGCCTGCGCGGGCTGGGACTCGTTTCCCGGCACGCGCAGCGATGCGGGGCTGATGCGGGTCGGGGGCCTGTGGGCGCCCGGCGAGGACGAGCCCACCCTGGAGGAGCACCATCCCGCCGGAACGCACCAGTGGTCTCCCCAGGCCCCGATCGCGCTGGCCTACCACCCCGCCAACCGCTGCGAAGTCTGGCAGTGCCGGGCCTGTGGCCATCCTTTCCTGCGCTACACCGAATACGGGGGCTACTACGAGGATGCGTGCATCCGCGACCTGAACCCCGATCTGCTGGTGGTCTGAACCGTTTTCTGAACCGAGGCGGGGCGCACGACAGGCGGCCCCGCGCCCCTGTTTTTCTTGCTATAAGCCCTTGCCATGTTGTTTGACCTTCCCGCCATTGCCGACCTGAGCGATTCCGCGCTGACCCAGCGCCTGCAGGCCGCTCTCGACCACAAGACCAAGCCGCTGGGCGCGCTGGGCCGCCTGGAGGCGCTGGCCCTGCGCATCGGCCAGATCCTGGGCAGCGAGCGCCCCCGGCTGGAGGCCCCGCAAATGCTGGTCTGCGCCGGCGACCATGGCCTGGCGGCCCGCGGCGTGTCGGCCTATCCCAGCGATGTGACCTGGCAGATGGTCGAGAACTTCCTGGCCGGGGGCGCTGCCGTCAGCGTGCTGGCCCGGCAACATGGCCTGGCGCTGACGGTGGTGGACTGCGGTGTGGCGCGCGCCTTCGCGCCCCGGGCCGCGCGGCCCGGGCAGCCGCAACTGGTCTTGAAGAGCGTGGCGCCCGGCACGACCGATGCCTCGGTCGGGCCCGCCATGACCGAGGCGCAATGCGCCCAGGCGCTGGCCAACGGCCGTGAGGTGGTGCGCAGCCTGCCCGGCAACGCCTTGCTGCTCGGCGAAATGGGCATCGGCAACACCTCGGTGGCCTCGCTGTTGCTCGCGCGCCTGTGTGGCGTGCCGCTGGAGCAGGGCATTGGCGCCGGTACCGGGCTCGATGCGGCGGGCCTGGCGCGCAAGCGGGCCGTGCTGCAGCAGGCGCTGCAGGCCAATGCGGGTGCCACCACGCCCCTGCAGGCGCTGGCGGCGCTGGGGGGCTTTGAGGTCGCGACGCTGACCGGTGCCGTGCTGCAGGCCGCCGCCGAGCGCCGCGTGATCGTGGTCGATGGCTTCATCACCAGCGCGGCGGTGCTGGTGGCCAGCGCCCTGGCGCCCCAGGTGCTGCAGCGCTGCGTATTTGCCCACCGCTCCGGCGAGCCGGGCCACACCCGGATGCTGGCGCACCTGCAGGCCGAACCCTTGCTGGACCTGGGCCTGCGCCTGGGCGAGGGCTCGGGGGCGGCACTGGCCTGGCCGCTGCTGGAGTCGGCCTGCGCCCTCTTGCGCGACATGGCGAGTTTTGCCTCGGCCGGCGTGGCCCAGCAGGGGTCTTGAGGGGCGGCGCGGCCCTGCAGGGCGCGGCGCTACACTGGCGGGCTTGTTCAAGGTGGTGTTTTGTGAAGCTTTTTTCTCCATGGCGTCGGCACGCCGCGCTGGTTTCGTTCTGCTTTTGGGCGGGGGCTGCTGCGGCATCGGCGCCTCCGGTGTTTGTCCTCAACTCGCTAGATGCGAATGTCAGCGTGATCGATCCGACCACCTGGACCGAAACCAGCCGCATTGCCACGGGCAAGGAGCCGCACCACCTCTACCTCACGCCCGATGAGAAATCCGTCATCGTCGCCAATGCGCTGGGCGACACCCTGACCTTCATCGACCCGCGCACGGCCCAGGTGCAGCGCACGGTGCGCGGCATCTCCGACCCCTACCACCTGCGGTTCTCGCCCGACATGAAGTGGTTCATCACCGCGGCCAACCGCCTGAACCACATCGATTTCTACCGCTGGGACGGCAGCGAGCCCACCCTGGTCAAGCGCGTGGCCACCTCGCGCACCCCGAGCCACCTCTGGATCGACAGCCGCAGCAGCACGGTGTATTCGACCATGCAGGACAGCAATGAGCTGGTGGCGATCGACCTGGCCACCCAGGCGATCAAGTGGCGCATTCCCACCGGCGAAATGCCCGCCGACATCTACGGCAGCGCCGACGACAAACTGCTTTTCGTCGGCCTGACCGGCAGCGACAGCGTCGAAGTCTTCGATGTCTCCGGCAGCACGCCGCGCAGCGTCAAGCGCATCAAGACCGGCAACGGCGCCCATGCCTTCCGTGCGGCGGGCGATGGCAAGGCGCTGTTCGTCAGCAACCGCGTGGCCAACACCATCAGCAAGATCGACATGGCCACCCAGACCGTGGTGGCCCAGTACCCCGTGCCCGGGGGGCCGGACTGCATGGAGGTCTCGCCCGATGGCCGCTTCATCTACGTGAGCTCCCGCTGGGCGCGCAAGCTGTCCGTGGTGGACACCGTGGCCCAGAAGGTCGTGCGCCAGGTGAATGTGGGCAAGTCGCCCCACGGCGTCTGGACCTTGCAGCACGCCCCGCGCTGAGACCGGGAGCGGTGATGGCACAGCCTTGGACCGGGCCGTTGAAAGCTTCACTTTTGATAGCTGCTGGCGCTTTGTGCACGGGCGTCAGCGCCCAAAATGACTGCAAGAAGCCGCTCTACCTGACCTTCGACACCGGCCACATGGAGGTGGCCCCCGGGATCGCCGAGGTGCTGCAGCGCCAGCAGGTGCGCGCGACCTTCTTTGCCGCGCACGAACCCACCCGCCAGGGCGACGGCAGCCTGGGCGAGCACTGGGCGCCCTGGTGGCGCGCCCGGGCCGCCGAGGGCCATGCCTTCGCCTCGCACACCTTTGACCACACCTACTGGCGGGCCGACCTGGGCACGGCGGCGGCCCCCGCGTTTCGGGTGCGGCCCACGGCCGGGCCCCGCCAGGGGCAGGCGTTCACGCTCGATGCCGCGGGCTACTGCGCCGAGCTGGCCCGTGCCGCCGACCGGCTGCAGGCGCTGACCGGGCAGAAGCCGCTGCCGCTCTTTCGGGCGCCGGGGGGCAAAACCTCCCCGCAACTGCTGGCGGTGGCCCAGGCCTGCGGCTTTGCCCATGTGGGCTGGGCGCCGGCGGGTTTTCTGGGGGACGAACTGCCCAGCGAGCGCTTCAGCAACGAGGCGCTCTTGCACAAGGCCTTGCGCGACCTCCGCAGCGGCGACATCCTGATGGCCCACCTGGGCATCTGGTCGCGCAAAGACCCCTGGGCGCCGGCCGTGCTGGAGCCCCTGATCGTGGGCCTGAAAGCGCGCGGCTTCTGCTTTCGCACCCTGCGCGAGCACCCTGACTACGCGGCCCGCAAGACCGGCTGACGCCCGCAGGGCGGTGGCCAAGAGCAGAGGATGAGGCGATGGATGCTTTGAGCGAGATGTTCGATGCGGCGCAGCAGGGCCTGTTCGAGGCCGTGTTCGCACCCGTGATGTTCCACACCGGCCTGGCCGGCCAGCTGGAGGCGGGCTACACCGCTGCGGGCTGGCTGCTGGTGGGCCTGCTGCAACTGGCCGTGCTCGTGGCGGTGATCGGGCCCCTGCAGCGCTGGCGCCCCGTGGAGCCCGTGACCGACCGGGCCACGGTGCGCACCGACATCCTCTACACCCTGGTGCACCGGCTGGGCCTGTTCCGCGTGGCGCTGTTTCTCACGGTCTCGCCCGGGCTCGACGCGCTGCTGGGCTGGCTCAGCGTGGCGGGCCTGACCACCTTCCAGCTCGATGGCCTGTGGCCGGGCGTGACCGACCTGCCCTGGGTCAGCCTCTTGCTCTACCTGCTGGTGTTTGACCTGGTGGATTACGGCATCCACCGGGGCCAGCACCACTTTGAATGGTGGTGGCGCCTGCATTCCCTGCACCACGCACAGCGGCAGATGACGATGTGGAGCGACAACCGCAACCACCTGCTGGACGACCTGCTGCGCGACACCCTGCTGGTGCTGGTGGCGCGCCTGGTTGGCGTGGCGCCGGCGCAGTTCATCGCCATCGTGGCCATCACCCAGCTCAGCGAGAGCTTTCAGCACGCCAACCTGCGGCTGTGGTGGGGTGCCTGGGGCGAGCGCTGCTGGATCAGTCCGCGCTTTCACCGCCTGCACCACAGCATCGGCATCGGCCACGAATCTGGGCCTCCGGTGGCTGCGGGCAAGGCCGTGCTGGGCGGCCACAACTTCGGGGTGCTGCTGCCGTGGTGGGACATGCTGTTTGGCACGGCGAATTTCGAGCTGCGCTACGACCCCACCGGCGTGCGTGACCAGATCGAGCCCGGGCCCGATGGCCGGGTGCGCGACTATGGCCAGGGCTTCTGGTCACAGCAGTGGCGCGGCGTGCTGCGCCTGCTGGGCCGGGCCTGATCGGGCGTTGCGAGGCCAGGGTATGCTCGCCGGCATGGGACTTCTGTTCGACTCTTTTTGGCGCGCTGCGGCGTATTGCCTGAATCCGCGCGTCATGGCCCTGTCGGTCTTGCCGCTGCTGCTGATGGTCGGGGCCGCCTGGGCCCTGGGGCACTGGTACTGGGAGCCCGCCGTGCAAACCATGCGCACGCTGCTGGAGTCTTCTTCCCTGCTGCAAAGCGTCCTGGGCTGGGTGCAGACCTGGGGCGGGGGCGATCCGTCTGCCGTGCTGGCCCCCTTGATGGTGGTGCTGATCGCCACGCCCGTGCTGGTGGTGCTGTCGCTGTTGGTCGTGGCCCTGGTCATGACGCCTGCCCTGGTGGCCCTGGTCGCGCAGCGGCGTTTCCCCGATCTGGAGCGCAAGAAAGGCGCGTCCTTCCTGGCCAGCCTGTTCTGGTCGCTCAGTTCTTCGGTCCTGGCGCTGGTCGCCATGGTCCTCTCGATTCCCTTGTGGCTGGTTCCACCGCTGGTGCTGGTGCTGCCCCCCTTGATCTGGGGGTGGCTGACCTACCGCGTCATGGCCTATGACGCGCTGGCCGAGCATGCGAGCAAGGAAGAGCGCGAGACCATTTTCCGCCGCCACCGGGCCAGCCTGCTGGCCATCGGCCTGGTGACCGGCTACCTGGGCGCGGCCCCCGGCCTGGTGTGGGCCTCTGGCGTGGTGTTCGCGGCCGCCTTTTTCATCCTGATCCCGCTGGCGGTGTGGATTTATGCCCTGGTGTTTGCGTTTTCTTCGCTGTGGTTTGCCCATTTCAGCTTACTGGCGCTGCAGCGCCTGCGCGCCGAGCCCGTGGTCGTGCCCGCAGCCCCCTGGGCCGTGGCGGTGCCCACGCCCTTGGCGCAGCGGCCCGCCCTGGACGTGTCCTATATTCCCTCTTCCGAAAGCCATCCACCATGACCCCTTCGTTTGGCCTGATCATCGTGGGCGATGAGATTTTGTCGGGCAAACGCGCCGACAAGCACCTGCCCAAGGTCATTGACGTGCTGGCCGCGCGAGGCCTGTCCTTGTCCTACGCCGACTATGTGGGCGACCAGC
>JAQUDN010000161.1 GCA_028685665.1 Burkholderiaceae bacterium
GTCCGGACATAGGCCATGCTGCGGCCAGCCCATTCCACCGGCTGCAGCATCAGCCATTGCACGGGGTACAAGACTGTGGAGACCACCTGGCGCAGGGGCCCGGTCACCTGGAAGCGTTGGTCGGCCACCATCAAAAACAGCGCCAATGCGCTGTAGAAGACCAGCCGGGACACCGCCGAGGGCCCCTGTTTGAAAAACGGGGGCGCGCTGCGCTCAAGGGTTCCCTGCGGCATGGTCCGACAATCTCTCTGCTCTGCCGTGAAGGAACCCGCGCGCGGGCCTTACTCGCTCGTGAAGATGCTGCCCTGGCGGTCCATGCGCTCCAGCGCAATGCCACAGCCGCGCACCACGCAGGTCAGAGGGTCTTCGGCCACCAGCACGGGCAGGCCGGTTTCCTCGGCCAGCAAACGGTCCAGATCGCGCAACAGGGCCCCACCGCCCGTCAGCATCATGCCGCGGTCGGAAATGTCGGCCCCGAGTTCCGGCGGCGTTTGCTCCAGCGCGTTCTTCACGGCGGAAACAATCTGGTTGAGCGGATCGGTCAGGGCTTCCAGCACTTCGTTGCTGGAAATGGTGAAGCTGCGCGGCACGCCTTCGCTGAGATTGCGGCCCTTGACTTCCATTTCACGGACCTCGGAGCCCGGGAAGGCCGAACCGATGTTCTTCTTGATGGCCTCGGCAGTGGGCTCGCCAATCAACATGCCGTAGTTGCGGCGGATGTAGTTGATGATGGCTTCATCGAACTTGTCGCCGCCCACGCGCACGCTGCCCTTGTAGACCATGCCCCCCAGGGAAATCACACCGACCTCGGTGGTCCCGCCGCCAATGTCCACCACCATCGAGCCACTGGCTTCCGAGACCGGCAGGCCGGCGCCGATGCCGGCAGCCATCGGCTCTTCGATCAGGTAGACGGCGGTCGCACCGGCCGCCTCGGCCGCATCCTTGATGGCGCGGCGCTCGACCTGGGTCGAGCCGCAGGGCACACAGATAATGATGCGGGGGCTGGGCGTGAGCAAGGTGCGGGGGTGCACCATCTTGATGAACTGCTTGATCATCTGCTCGGTGATGATGAAGTCGGCAATCACGCCATCCTTCATCGGACGAATGGCTTCAATATTGCCAGGCACCTTGCCCAGCATGGCCTTGGCTTCGCGGCCCACGGCCTGAATCACCTTCTTACCGTGGGGGCCACCTTCGTGGCGAATGGCGACCACCGAAGGCTCATCCAGGACAATGCCCTTGTCGCGGGCGAAAATCAGGGTGTTGGCAGTGCCAAGATCAATGGCCAGGTCGGTGGAAAAATACCGACGGAAAGCTCCGAACATTCAAAAATCCTCTCAGGCACGGCATGCTCGTCGGCCTGCCATCGCCGGGTTTACGGGGTCAAAGTTTGCTTTTTTCGCACAATGACCGGCAGGTGGGAGGGTATTGCGGCAAAGCCGGGATAATACCCCATCCCCTGTGAACCACCCCGTCCGATTCACAGCTTTACTCTGGTTCCCGAAGCACTCTTCCTCTATGGCACTGACACCCCAGGACATCGGTCGCATCGCCAATCTGGCGCGGCTTGAACTGACCCCCCTCGAGAGCGAACGCATGCTCACGCAGCTCAACGGCTTCTTCGATATCGTGGAAAAAATGCGCGCCGTGGACACCTCGGGGCTCAGCCCCCTGGCCCATCCCGTGGCCGTGATCCAGCCCGTGGCCCTGCGCCTGCGCGCGGATGTGGCCAGCGAGCCCGACCAGCGCGAAGCCAATCAGCGCAGCGCCCCTGCGGTCGAGCGGGGCCTGTTCCTCGTCCCCAAAGTGATCGAGTAAGTCCGACATGAGCAACTCCTCCACCGCATTGCACGACCTGAGCGTGGCCGAACTGGCCGCACAACTGCGTGAGCGCCGCGTCTCGGCCGTCGAAACCGCCCAGCATTTCCTGGCCCGGTCCCGCGCGCAAGACGCCCTGGGCGCCTATGTCGCCCTGAACGAAGAAGCCACCTTGGCGCAGGCCCGCGGCGCCGACGCCCGCCTGGCCGCAGGCACGGCCGGCCCCCTCGAAGGCGTGCCCATCGCCCACAAGGATATTTTTGTCACCCGCGACTTCCCAAGCACAGCGGGCTCGAAGATGCTGGCCGGCTACCAGTCGCCCTTTGACGCCACCGTGGTGCGCAAGCTGGCCGAAGCCGGTGCCGTCACCCTGGGCAAGCTCAATTGCGACGAGTTCGCCATGGGCTCGGCCAACGAAAACTCGGCCGTCGCCCCGGTGGGCTTCGAGGCCCCGGCGCCCGTGCGCAACCCCTGGGACCAGAGCCGCATCCCTGGCGGCTCCTCGGGCGGCAGCGCCGTGGCCGTGGCCGCGCGGCTGGCCCCGGCCGTCACCGGCACCGATACCGGCGGCTCGATCCGCCAGCCCGCCAGCTTCTGCGGCATCACCGGCATCAAGCCCACTTATGGCCGGGCCTCGCGCTACGGCATGATCGCCTTTGCCTCCAGCCTCGACCAGGCTGGCCCCATGGCCCGCTCGGCCGAGGACTGCGCCCTGCTGCTGTCCGCCATGTGCGGCCCCGACCCCGACCGCGATTCCACCAGCCTGGACCTGCCCGCCGAAGACTTCAGCCGCAGCCTGAACGACTCCCTCGACGGCCTGCGCATCGGCATCCCGGCTGAATTCTTCGGCGACGGCCTGGCCCCCGATGTGCGCGCCGCCGTCGATGCCGCCCTGCAGCAATACACCCAGCTGGGCGCCCAGCTGGTGCCGATTGCCTTGCCACGCACCGAGCTGTCGATCCCCGTCTACTACATCATTGCCCCGGCCGAAGCCAGCTCCAACCTGAGCCGCTTCGATGGCGTGAAGTTCGGCCACCGCGCCAAGCACTACACCGACCTGGTGGACATGTACAAAAAGACCCGCGCCGAAGGCTTTGGCGACGAAGTCAAGCGCCGCATCATGATCGGCACCTACGTGCTGAGCCACGGCTACTACGACGCCTACTACCTGCAGGCGCAAAAAATCCGCCGCATGATCGCCGACGATTTCCAGCAGGCCTTTGCGCAATGCGACGTCATCGCCGGCCCCGTGGCCCCCACCGTGGCCTGGAAGCTGGGCGAGCACGGCAACGACCCCCTGGCCGATTACCTGGCCGACATCTTCACCCTGCCCGCCTCGCTGGCCGGCCTGCCCGGCATGAGCGTGCCTGCCGGCTTCGGCGAGGGCGGCCTGCCCGTGGGCCTGCAGCTCATCGGCAACTACTTCTCCGAAGCCCGGCTGCTGAACGTGGCCCACCGCCTGCAGCAGGCCACCGACTTCCACCTCCAGCGTCCGGAGGGCATCTGATATGAGCACCCCCCCACTGATCCACGGTTATGAAGTCGTCATCGGCTTCGAGACCCACGCCCAGCTTGCCACCCAGAGCAAGATCTTCAGCCGCGCCCCCACCGCCTTCGGTGCCGAGCCCAACACCCAGGCCTGCGCGGTCGATCTGGCCCTGCCCGGCACCCTGCCGGTCATGAACCGCAAAGCCGTCGAGTGTGCTATTCAATTAGGACTGGCTCTCGGCTCCCACATTGCGCCAGAGAGCATTTTTGCCCGCAAGAACTACTTCTATCCCGACCTGCCCAAGGGCTACCAGATCAGCCAGTTCGAGATCCCGGTGGTGCAAGGCGGCGAGGTGTCGTTCTACCTGGGCGATACGCCCAAGACGGTGCGCCTGGTGCGCGCCCACCTCGAAGAAGATGCGGGTAAATCGCTGCACGAAGACTTCATCGGCCAGTCGGGTATCGACCTGAACCGCGCTGGCACGCCCCTGCTGGAAATCGTCACCGAGCCCGACATGCACTCCAGCGAAGAAGCTGTGGCCTATGCCAGGGAACTGCACAAGATCGTCACCTGGATCGGCATCTGCGACGGCAATATGCAGGAAGGCAGCTTTCGCTGCGACGCCAACGTCTCGGTGCGCAAACCCGGAGCCCCTTTGGGCACCCGCCGCGAGATCAAAAACCTGAACTCGTTCAAGTTCATGCAGCAGGCCATCGACTACGAAATCCGCTGGCAGATCGAGCAGATCGAGGACGGCCACGCCATCCAGCAGGCCACCGTGCTCTTCGACCCCGACACCGGCGAGACCCGCGCCATGCGCACCAAGGAAGACGCGGCCGACTACCGTTACTTCCCTGACCCCGACCTGCCTCCGCTGCAAATTCCAGAGCAATGGATCGAGGAACAGCGCGCGCTGATGGCCGAATTGCCACGCACCATGGCCGGCCGTTTCGTGGCCGACTACGGCCTGCCCGCCTACGACGCCACCACACTCACCCAGAGCAAGGCCATGGCCGCCTACTTCGAGGCCACCACCCGGGGCTGTGCCCAGCCCAAGCTGGCCAGCAACTGGATCATGGGCGAAGTGTCGCGCCGCCTGAACCAGGGCGACACCGGCATCGAGGCCTCTCCGGTCAGCGCAGCGCAACTCGCCGCGCTGATCGCGCGCATTGCCGACGGCACCATCTCGAACAATGCCGCCAAGCAGGTGTTCGATGCGCTATGGACGGGGGAGTCCGCCGATGTCGATGCCGTCATCGAGGCCAAGGGCCTCAAGCAGATGAACGACAGTGGCGCCCTGGAAAAGATCATCGACGAGGTGGTGGCCACCAACGCCGACAACGTGGCCCAGTTCCGCGCCGGCAAGGACAAGGCCTTCAACGCGCTGGTGGGCCAGATCATGAAGGCCAGCAAGGGCAAGGCCAATCCGCAGCAAGTCAACGACCTGCTGCGCGCCAAGCTGGCGGGCTGACCGCCTCAGCGCGGGGCGACCGCAGGGGCGGTGCCCTGCGGCCCTGCGTCCTTGCCGCCCGGGGCCGGGGGCACCGCAGGACGGGACGCCTCCCAGAGCTTGCGCAACTGCAACAGCTCCGCATCGAAACGGGCGTGCACGCGGCGCTTTTCCTGGCCCTGGTTGGCCAGAAAGCGCCGCTGGTCCTGGATGGCCTCCTGGTTCAGCGCCAGCTTGCGGCGCAGGGCCAGGGGGGCTTTTCCGGGATCCTTCTGGTAGAACTCCATCTCGAGGTCCAGCGCCTTGCGCTCCTGGAGCAGCTCGGCCACATGCTTCTCCGCAATCAGCGCCACGTCGTCGATCTGCTTGATGGCTTCCGCGCGCTCGGCATCGTGTGAACCCTTGTCCGGGTAACGGGCCAGCAGCGCACGCTCGCGGCGGTGCTCCTCCTGAACGCGGTTGCGCTCCTCTTGCTGCTTGCGCTGCTGGGCTTCCAGGGCTGCGCGTTCCTGCTCGGTCAAGGACGGACCGATGGTGCGGCGCACCAGGCCCGAGGCATTGAGCTCGTATTGCTCACGATCGAGGCATTCGGAGATCAGGCGGTCGGAGGTCAGACGCCGCCCCTTGGCATCGGTACAGGTATAGATGTTCTGGGCGGCGCTGTGCGCGCACAGCCCGAGCAGGCCGACGGCAGCACCCCTTTTCCAGACCTGTGGCTTCATTCAAACCTTTTCGTTGACGCCGTAACGCTGGCGGTAGGCCAGCACCCGCTCGTGGTGGGCCTGCATCTCAGACCCTGCCGCATGGGACAAATACTGCAACAGGTCTTCCAGGCGGGCAATCGCACACACCTGCAAGCCCAGCTGGTTGCGCACATACTGCACGGCGCTGTGGTCCACGTCCTGACCATTCTCCGTGGCTTTTTCCTGGCGGTCCAGCGCAATCGCCACGGCATGGGGCGTGGCCCCGGCTGCCTGGATGATGGCAATCGATTCGCGGGCCGCCGTGCCGGCCGACATCACATCGTCAATGACCAGCACCCGGCCCTTCAGCGGCGCCCCCACCAGCGTGCCGCCTTCGCCATGGTCCTTGGCCTCCTTGCGGTTGTAGGCAAAAGGCACGTTGCGGCCCTGGCGCGCCAGCTCGACCGCCACCGTGGCCGCCAGGGGAATGCCCTTGTAGGCGGGGCCAAACACCATGTCGAACTCGATGCCGCTGGCCAGCAGGGCTTTTGCATAGAATTCCGCCAGCCGACCGAGCTTGCCGCCGTCGTCAAACAGGCCGGCATTGAAAAAATAAGGGCTCAAACGACCCGCCTTGGTCTTGAACTCCCCAAAGCGCAGCACCCCGGCCTCGACCGCAAACTGCACAAAATCCTGCGCCAGACGCGCCTGTTCACCGGCCTGCTTACCACTGTCCATCATGGGAAATTCCTTGTTCAAATTAACCAGCTTCAATCTCAACGGCCTCCGCTCCGCCACCACCAAGGGGCTGGAAGACTGGCTTGCGCTGGAGCAGCCGGATTGTATTTGTGTGCAGGAGATCAAAGCCCAGGCCCAGGACATCCGCCCGCGCCTCGAACAACTGGCCGGAATGCAGGGCCACTTCCAGTTCGCCGAGAAAAAGGGCTACTCCGGCGTGGGCATCTACACGCGGCACGAACCCAGCGACGTGGTGATCGGCTTCGATGGCGGCGAATTCGACGCCGAAGGCCGCTACGTGGAACTGCGCTTCGACACGCCCACGCGCAAGCTCTCGCTCATCAGCAGCTATTTCCCCAGCGGCTCCTCCAGCGAAGAGCGCCAGCAGGCGAAATTCCGCTTCCTGAACGTGGTCCATCCCCACCTCATGGCGCTGAAGAGCACACGCGAATTCGTCCTGTGCGGCGACATCAACATCGCCCACCAGGAAATCGACCTGAAGAACTGGAAAGGCAACCTCAAGAACAGCGGCTTCCTGCCCGAAGAGCGCGCCTGGATGGACCAACTGCTGCACCCCACCGAGCCCACCGGCGGCCTGGTCGATGTGTACCGCCGCCTGCACCCCGAGACCACCGCCGATTGCTACACCTGGTGGAGCAACCGAGGCCAGGCCCGCGCCAAGAACGTGGGCTGGCGCATTGACTACCATGTGGCGACGCCGGCCCTGGCCGCCACGGCGCAGCACGCCCACGTGTTCAAGGAACGCTGGTTCAGCGACCATGCGCCGCTGACGGTGGAATACGGCTTTCAAATGTGAGAAAGTGGCGAACCGGGGCGTGGATGGCCCCAAGCCAAAGGGCCTGCGGCCCAGGCATGACCGCCCCAGAGCCGATGCCGGCCCTTCGCCGGTGCGTCGCTCGCTGGCTTACTGCGCAAGAAGCCTACAGCGCCTGGACCAGTTCCGGCACCGCCACGAACAGGTCCGCCTCCAGCCCATAGTCCGCCACGCTGAAGATCGGCGCCTCACCGTCCTTGTTGATCGCCACGATCACCTTGCTGTCCTTCATCC
>JAQUDN010000162.1 GCA_028685665.1 Burkholderiaceae bacterium
TGGGGCCTTCGTAGCGCACGATCACGATGTCGCCCGCCTTGACCTTGTCCTCCAGAATGTTGGCGACCGCTTCGTCTTGCGACTCGGTCACATGGGCCGGGCCTTCGAAGACCATCAAGGCGTCGTCCACACCGGCGGTCTTGACCACACAGCCCTTGAGCGCGATGTTGCCCACCAGCACCGCCAAGCCGCCTTCTTGCGAGAAGGCATGCTCACCCGAGCGGATGCAACCCTTGGCGCGGTCCAGGTCCAGGCTGGGCCAGCGCGCGTTCTGGCTGAAGGCCACCTGCGTAGGAATGCCGCCGGGGCCGGCCATATAGAAGGTCTTGACAGCCTCCGAGGGGTTGCGGGCAATATCCCACTCGTCCAGCGCATCCTTCATGGTTTTGGCGTGGACGGTGGGCGTGTCGGTGTGCAGCTTGCCCGCACGGTCCAACTCCCCCAGGATCGCCATGATGCCGCCCGCGCGGTGCACGTCTTCGATATGGTATTTGTCCGTGTTGGGCGCCACTTTGCACAGCTGTGGCACAACGCGCGACAGGCGGTCGATGTCGGCCATGGTGAAGTCGATCTCAGCTTCCTGGGCGATCGCCAGGATGTGCAGGATGGTGTTGGTCGACCCCCCCATGGCAATGTCCAGTGTCATCGCGTTTTCGAAGGCCTTGAAGCCCATGGAGCGCGGCAGGACACTGCTGTCTTCTTCCTCGTAATACCGTTTGCAAAGCTCTACCGCCAGCCGGCCCGCGCGCTTGAAGAGCTGTTCACGGTCGGCATGGGTTGCGACCACCGTGCCGTTGCCCGGCAAAGACAGGCCCAGCGCTTCGGTCAGGCAGTTCATCGAGTTGGCGGTAAACATGCCCGAGCAGGAACCACAGGTCGGGCAAGCGGAGCGCTCGATTTCGGCGACCTCGGCGTCAGACACCTTGTCATCGGCAGCCATCACCATGGCGTCGATCAGGTCCAGCTTCTTGAAGGTAATGACGTTGGTATGGGGGTCGGTTTTGTTGACCTTGCCGGCTTCCATGGGGCCGCCCGAGACGAACACCACGGGAATATTCAGGCGCATGGCGGCCATCAGCATGCCGGGAGTGATCTTGTCGCAATTGGAGATGCAGACCATGGCATCCGCGCAATGGGCGTTGACCATGTATTCGACCGAGTCGGCAATGATGTCCCGGCTGGGCAGCGAATACAGCATGCCGTCATGCCCCATGGCAATGCCGTCATCGACCGCGATCGTGTTGAACTCCTTGGCCACACCGCCGGCGGCCTCAATCTCACGGGCCACAAGCTGGCCCAGGTCCTTCAAATGCACATGGCCTGGCACAAACTGCGTGAAAGAGTTGACGACCGCAATGATGGGCTTGCTGAAGTCTGCATCCTTCATGCCCGTGGCACGCCACAGAGAGCGGGCGCCTGCCATGTTGCGGCCAGCGGTAGAGGTTTTTGAGCGGTATACAGGCATGGTGTTTTTGTCGTTGAAGGTTCAGATACAGAGAGGGAATGCGCCAGAATTATGTCCCAGCAGCACGGTTTCAGTCCAAGGCAAGGCCCAGATTACGGCAGACAGGGCCTGCGATGCATCCGCCCCCCAGGCTGGCTGGCAAGCCCTTACCGGGGCTTGCGGGAATGCAAGCCCATGGCCTCTTTCTGTTTGTTGATGCGCTCTTGTTTATGCCGCGCCATCTTTTGCATTTCCTTGCGCTTGGAGTAGCCACTGTGGTCTGCCCAAGCCCACCAAAGCAGGGTGAGGGCATAAGGACTGAGCACCCACCACCAAGACCAGGCGGCGACAGGACCGATCTCCAGATATTTCAACAACGACAAGAGCATGCCCAGACCCAGTAGATACATGACGACTCCCTGAAATCAATCGATCATTGCCGCGTGCATGCCAATCGTCAACCGGCATCCCTAGAATCGCCCCATCCCTTTCCCTTGGACCACAGGAAAACACCATGCAACGCTCTTGGATCACCCTCGCCTTCACCCTCTCCCTCGCAGGCCCTGCGGCCGCCGACCTGGCCCTGGCCACATCGAAAAACTGCATGGCCTGCCACGCCATGGACAAGAAAGTCGTGGGCCCCTCCTACAAGGAAGTGGCGGCGAAATATGCAGGCCAAAAAGAGGCAGCGAACCAACTGGCAACCAAAGTGATGAAAGGCGGCTCGGGCGTGTGGGGCCCGGTTCCCATGCCCGCCAATGCCCAGGTCAACGAAGCAGAAGCCAAGAAACTCGTGGCGTGGGTGCTCTCGCAAAAGTAAGCGTCCTGCGCCGAGCCTGTCGCCTGAGCGCACATTCACCGCAAAAAAGCCGCGCCTCCGAAAGGAAGCGCGGCTTTTTTGATCGATCAGTCCGGCCAGGGGACAACAGACTCCGCCGGTAAGGCGGGTCTGGCTGCTGTCAATCAGTTCGTCTGCGACAACTGATCCAGAATGGCAGGATTTTCCAGCGTGCTGGTGTCTTGGGTGATGGCCTCGCCCTTGGCGATGCTCCGCAGGAGGCGGCGCATGATCTTGCCGCTGCGGGTCTTGGGCAGGTTGTCGCCAAAACGAATGTCCTTGGGCTTGGCAATCGGGCCAATTTCGCGGGCGACCCAGTCGCGCAATTCCTTGGCGATCTGCTTGGCTTCCTCGCCGGTAGGACGGGAGCGCTTGAGCACCACGAAGGCGCAAATGGCCTCACCGGTCAGGTCATCGGGGCGTCCCACCACGGCGGCCTCAGCCACCAGATCGGTCTTTGCCACGAGGGCCGACTCGATTTCCATCGTCCCCATGCGGTGGCCAGAGACGTTCAACACGTCATCAATACGGCCGGTGATCCGAAAATAGCCCCGGTCTTCACTGCGCACGGCACCGTCGCCCGCCAGGTAGTACCCTTTGAGTTCCTCCGGAAAATAGCTTTTCTTGAAGCGCTCGGGATCATTCCAAATCGTCCGAATCATGCTGGGCCAGGGGCGCTTGACCACCAGGATACCGCCCGCACCGTTGGGCATGTCATGGCCGGACTCGTCCACGATGGCGGCGGTGATGCCGGGCAAAGGCAAGGTGCAGGAGCCAGGGACCAGTGGCGTGGCACCGGGCAACGGGGTGATCATGTGGCCGCCGGTTTCGGTCTGCCAGAACGTGTCCACGATCGGGCAACGCTCGCCGCCGACATGCTTGTAATACCACATCCAGGCTTCGGGGTTGATGGGCTCGCCCACGCTGCCCAGGAGGCGCAAGCTGGACAGGTCCGAACGTGCAGGATGGACCGCTGCGTCGGCCTCGGCAGCCTTGATGAGCGAACGGATGGCAGTGGGTGCCGTGTAAAAAATGGAGCACTGGTGGCGCTCGATCATCTGCCAGAAACGGCCCGCATTCGGGAAGGTCGGAATGCCTTCAAAAATGATCTGGGTGGCCCCTGCCGCCAGCGGGCCATAGGCCACGTAGGTGTGGCCGGTGATCCAGCCAATATCGGCCGTGCACCAGAACACATCGCTGGGGCGCAGATCGAAGGTCCAATCCATGGTCAGCTTGGCCCACAGCAGGTAGCCCCCCGTGCTGTGCTGCACGCCCTTGGGTTTGCCGGTAGAGCCGCTGGTGTAGAGGATGAACAGAGGGTGTTCAGCCCCCACCGCCACGGGGGCGCACTCGGTGCTCTGGTCGGCCAGGACTTCATCAAAGGTCTTGTCGCGGCCAGCCACCATGGCACAAGGCGTCGCCGTGCGTTGATACACAAAAACGTTGCGAATCGTATCGCAGCCGCCCATGGAGAGTGCTTCATCAATGATGGCCTTCAATGGCAACTCTTTGCCACCGCGCATCTGGTAGTTGGCCGTGACCACCGCGACAGCGCCAGCATCGATGATGCGCTCGTGCACCGCCTTGGCACTGAAGCCGCCAAACACGACGCTGTGCGTGGCGCCAATGCGCGCGCAGGCCTGCATGGCAACCACCCCCTCGATCGTCATGGGCATGTAAATGAGGACGCGATCACCCTTGGTCACGCCATGGGCCTTCAGGGCGTTGGCGAACTGGCTTACGCGGCCCAGCAGCTCTTTATAGGTCACCCGGGTGACCGCGCCATCGTCGGATTCAAAAATAATGGCCGTCTTGTTTTCGGTCGGCGTGCCGATATGGCGGTCCAGGCAGTTGGCCGAAGCGTTGATCTCACCATCGGCAAACCACTGGTAGAAAGGCGCATTCGACTCATCAAGGGTCTGGGTGAAGGGGCGGCTCCATTGGAGGTTTTCGCGGGCCAGGCGGGCCCAGAAGCCTTCGAAATCTTGGGACGCCTCGGCACACAGTGCCTCGTAGCCGGCCATGCCAGAAACGCGAGCGCCCTGGACAACAGCCTCAGCCGGGGGGAAAACGCGGTTTTCGACCAGGGTGGACTGGATGGCGGATGTGGGTGCACTCATGGATTTTGTCTCCTTGGTTTATGGGTTGCTGGCCAATACTTTCAGCCGTGCTACTTACAGAGCACTGACTGGCTCGAAGCTTACAGAAGTGTCACGGCCTCCCCCTAAAATCGCGTCTGTTTCGTCCTTCATCTGCCCCTCGCATGTCCAAACCCCAGAACCCCACACGAACGCCCTTGCGTCCGCTGCCTTCGCTCATCTTTGCCAGCCGTTGGCTGCAATTGCCCCTTTACCTGGGCTTGATCGCAGCACAAGGGGTGTATGTCTGGCACTTTCTGCTGGAATTGCTGCACTTGGTCGAGGCCGTGTTTGGCAGCCAGACCGCCCTGCAGGCTTTGGTGACCAGCATTGGCTACAAGCCCGATGTCCAGATCACCTCGCTCAACGAGACCGTGATCATGCTGGTGGTGCTGGCACTGATCGATGTGGTGATGATTTCCAACCTGCTCATCATGGTGATCGTCGGGGGGTACGAGACTTTTGTCAGCCGTCTCAACCTCGAAGGCCACCCCGACCAACCCGAATGGCTGGGCCACGTCAATGCCTCGGTCCTGAAAGTCAAGCTGGGCTTGTCGATCATTGGCATCAGCTCCATCCACCTGCTCAAGACCTTCATCAACGCGGCCAACTACGACGTCAAAGTGCTGATGTGGCAGACCATCATCCATGTGGTCTTTCTGGCCAGTGCCCTGGCGATTGCGATGACCGACAAACTGCTCACCAGCAACCACGAAGCCCAGCACTGAACCGGCCCCAGGCATAGCCTCCCCCGGAAGGGGCCCGCCATTCAGGAAGTCTCGCCAGCAACAGGACGGCCCAGCATATTCCGAGGCACCACCCAGGCATCGAACTGTTCCGCCGTCACATAGCCCGAGGCGAGGGCAGCCTCGCGCAGGCTGCAGCCCTCTTTCAGCGCTGTTTTCGCAATCTCCGCGGCCTTGTCATAGCCAATCTGTGGATTGAGCGCGGTCACCAGCATCAAAGACCGCTCAACCAGGGCCGCAATCCGGACCAAGTCAGGCTCCAGGCCCTGCACGCAATGTTCCCGGAAGCTGTCCATTCCGTCGGCCAGGAGGCGCGCGCTCTGCAGAAAATTGTGGATGACCATGGGACGGAAGACATTCAGCTCGAAGTTGCCCGATGCGCCGCCGATCGTGATGGCAACGTCGTTGCCCATCACCTGGGCACACAACATGGTGAGGGCCTCGCACTGGGTGGGGTTGACTTTGCCCGGCATGATGGAAGAGCCGGGCTCGTTCGCCGGAATCAGGATCTCCCCCAAGCCCCCTCTGGGGCCGCTGGCCAGCCAACGCACGTCGTTGGCGATTTTCATCAGGCTGGCCGCCAGCGTCTTCAATGCACCATGCGCATGAACCAAGGCATCGCAAGACGCCAAAGCTTCGAACTTATTGGGTGCCGTCACGAAGGGCAAGCCTGTGAAAGTCGCCAGCTCCCGGGCCACGGCCTCGGCAAATCCCTGGGGAGCATTGAGACCGGTGCCTACCGCCGTCCCGCCAAGTGCCAGCTCACACAGATGCGGCACCGCTGCGGACAGATGCTGCTCGCCATGCTGCAATTGCGCGGTCCAGCCTGAGATTTCCTGCCCCAAGGTCAGTGGCGTGGCGTCTTGGAGGTGGGTACGCCCCATCTTCACAACACCATCCAAGGCCTGCGCCTTGGCCTCCAGCGTGGCGCGCAAGGCCTGCAAGGCAGGCAAGACGCGGTGCACCACCCCCGCCACGGCGGCAAGGTGCATCGCCGTCGGAAAGACATCGTTGCTCGACTGGCTTTGGTTCACATCGTCGTTGGGATGCACCCGCCGGTCCGGGCCACGCACTCCGCCCAGCAACTCGCTGGCACGGTTGGCCAGCACCTCGTTCACATTCATGTGGGTTTGCGTACCCGAACCGGTTTGCCAGACCGATAGCGGGAACTCCTGCCCATGCTGGCCCTGAAGGATCTCGTCGGCCGCAGCCATGATGGCCATGGCTTTGGCAGCATCCAGGCGACCCTGCTTCTGGTGAACGGAGGCACAGGCCCGCTTGATGCGGACCAGCGCGTGGATCAACTCCGGGTCCATGCGCTCGTGCGAAATCGCAAAGTACTGGAGAGAACGCTGGGTCTGCGCGCCCCACAAGCGATCGGCGGGCACCGCAATGGGCCCCCAGCTGTCGTGCTCCATGCGCATCGCCGCTGAAAGAGGGGGATATGTCATCGCGGGACTCCCGGTCAGAAACAGTGAATGGGCCAGTCAGTCCCTTGAAGCATACCCAGCCTCCCCCCCGGAGACAAGACAGGGCCGGCGTCACGCCCGCGCTCGGGGGGATAATTGCAGGTTAGCGATTTCCCTTCACAGACCTCACTTGCCATGACCACGACCATTCGCCAAGAAGACCTGATCGAATCCATTGCCGGCGCACTGCAGTACATCAGCTACTACCACCCCACCGACTACATCGCCCACCTGGCCCGGGCCTATGAGCGCGAACAAAGCCCTGCCGCCAAAGACGCCATGGCGCAAATCCTCACGAACAGCAAGATGAGCGCCACCGGCCACCGGCCCATTTGCCAGGACACCGGTATCGTCAACGTCTTTCTGAAAGTGGGCATGGAGGTACGCTGGGAAGGCTTCAGCGGCAGCCTGGACGACGCCATCAACGAAGGCGTGCGCCGTGGCTACAACCACCCCGACAACACGCTGCGCGCCAGCGTCGTGGCCGACCCCCAGTTCGCCCGCAAGAACACCAAGGACAACACACCCGCCGTGATCTTCACGGAGATCGTGCCTGGCAACACCGTGGACATCACCGTGGCCGCCAAGGGCGGTG
>JAQUDN010000017.1 GCA_028685665.1 Burkholderiaceae bacterium
TGAAAGCCCCAGAACATGCAGCACAGCAGCAGCAGGGTGATGGCCCGGGCGTCGAGGTGGGTGTGTCGGGCAGATGGCATGACCGATTATGGGCAGGCCCTGGGGCGGGGGCCTGTCGCGCCCGGGTCGGGGCGCGGTCTGCGCCACCGCCCCGCCAGGCGGGGCGGCAGCGCTGCCCGGTCAGGCCGACACGTCTTCGAAGCCGAAGCGGTCGAGGTGGATGGCGCCCACCAGTTCGATCACGATGTCGCCATTGGCCTGAAAGCCGGCGACGCCGTTGCGGTCCACCACCAGGTAGGTGCCTTCGACCGCGCCGGTCAGGCGCACCAGGGCGGCTTCGTCCACTTCGGCGTCGCGCATCACGAAGCCCAGCAGCAGGTCGAGCGCGCGCACGCTGGTGCTTTCGAACGAGCGGGTGCTGGTGCTCAGGACCGGCGCGCCGTCGAAGTGGAAGCGGTCGCTGGTGAAGTCGAAGCCGCCCACTACATCGTGCTGGGCCAGCAGGGAGTCGCTGGCGGCGGTGTAGTGGTACTGGTCCGCGCCGTCTTCACCTTGCAATGCGTCGGCACCGGCGCCGCCTGTGAGCTGGTCGTTGCCCAGACCACCGTCCAGGAAGTCGTTGCCCTGGTCGCCGAACAGCTGGTCGTTGCCTGCATTGCCGTAGATCTGGTCATTGCCTGCGCCGCCATGCATGACGTCGTTCTGGGGCGCGCTGTACGCCAGGCCAAAGAAGGTGAGGCCGAAGTCGCCATACAGGATGTCGTCGCCGCTGCTGCCGTTGTAGGTGCGAAACAGCAGGACGTTGAGTTCGTTGGTGAGGGTTGTGGGCAGGGCCATGGGGAAGACTTTCCAAAAAGAGAAGGGAGGCCGAGGGGGCCGAGGTCCAGGGAATGCGTGCGGGGCAAGGCTCAGGCCAGCAGCAGGCCGGTGGCGTCGCTGGCCAGGGAGGTCGCCCGGAAGCCCACCAGGTCGATCAGGTTGCCCCCCGCGCCTTCGCCGGTTTGCACGTAGACATAGCTGTGGTCGGTGGTCGTGCCGATGGAGTAATCGGTCAGGCGCGAGGTGAAGACCACGGTCGTGCCCGCGCTGCCCAGGTCGTTCTTCGCCAGGTAGTCCACCGCCGCACCCACCATGGCGGTGGAGATCAGCACCAGATTGCCCGGGGTGCGCAGGTTGTTGTCGGCGAACTCGATCACCCCGTTCTGGATGCTGTGGGTGGCGATGCGGTCGCCGTCGCGCCACATGCGCACGCTGTCCACCCCGTCGCCCGTGGCGTTGGCGGCCACACGGGCCCCGGCAAAGGCGATGCGGTCGCCCGCCAGACCGGTTTGGAAGTCGGTGACCACGTCTTGCTGGCTGATGGTGTGGGCGAACTGGGCGTCCTTGGATTTTTCGTAGGTCACGGACACCGGGGAATCGCCGGCGGCGAAGGCAAAGACATCGCTGCCGGCCCCGCCGGTGAGCCGGTCGGTATTCCGGCCGCCGACCAGGGTGTCGGCGCTGCTGCCGCCCACCAGCGTGTCGTTGCCAGCCAGGCCGTACAGCTCCACGGCGGTGGTGCTGCTGCTGAAATTCAAGGTGTCTGCAGCGGTGCTGCCGTTGTAGCGTGTCGCCATGGGGGGCCTTTCTGTCGTCGTCGCGGTGCGGTCGTGCGGGGCCATCCCCCGCACACGCTCCACTTGACGCACGACCCGTGCCAGCGCCCAGGTCCTTGGTCCATCAAGGACTTACGGCGGCTCCCGGGCAGCCCACCGCGCAGACTGGGGTCTATCCCCCAGGGGAAGGCGGGTGGATTGGGGGATTTGCCCCACCCTGTGCGGCTCTCCGGCGCGGGCGCTTCGTTATACAGTCCAAGCCTGTGGCCTTGGGGCTGCATCCTGGATCTGTCATGCCGTCCTTGCCTTCCGACGCTTCCCCGCCGTTCTCTGGCTGGCGCCAGCGGCTCTACACCGTCATTTTTGAATCCGACACCCGGGCCGGCCGGGCGTTCGACATCGCGCTGATCGGCCTGATCCTGCTGAGCCTGGTGGTGGTCGTGATGGACAGCGTACCCACCCTGCAGCCGCGCTGGCATGCGGTGTTCCAGGTCTTTGAATGGAGCTTCACGCTGCTGTTCACCCTCGAATACGCGGCGCGCCTGCTCTGCGCGCGCCAGCCCTGGCGCTACGCGACCAGTTTTTTCGGCGTGGTCGACCTGCTGGCCCTGCTGCCGACCTACCTGGCCCTGCTGTTTCCGGAGCTGCATGCGCTGATCGATGTGCGCGCGCTGCGCCTGATGCGCATCTTCCGGATCTTCAAGCTCACGGCGTACATGACCGAGTACCAGAGCCTGGGCCGGGCCCTGCGCGCCAGCCGGCGCAAAGTAACGGTGTTCGTGAGCGCCGTGGCCATGATCGTGCTGGTGCTGGGCACGCTGATGTATGTGGTGGAGGGGCCGGCCAACGGCTTCGACTCGATTCCCACCGCCATTTACTGGGCCGCCACCACCATGACGACCACCGGCTATGGCGACATCACCCCCAAGACCGAGGTCGGGCGGGCGATCACCACGCTGATGATGCTGCTGGGCTGGGGCACCCTGGCCGTACCTACGGGCATCGTCACCGCCGAGCTGACCTCGCAGCGCCTGTCCGACACCGGCAGCAGCCTGCGCACCTGCCCCGAGTGCCTGACCGAGGGCCAGTTGCCACACGCCCGGTTTTGCCTGCATTGCGGCGTGCGCCTGCCCCCGGTCTCGGCCGTGCCGCCGCCGTGAGCGGGCTGCTGCGCAAGCGGGCCCGCCCCGGCGCGCAGCCCGGGTGCCGCACGTTACACTTTCCTTCTTTGAACGGTGGCCTTGCACACCGTCTTTTTTTGCACTGCAATCCCCATGGCCGTTGACTCTGCGGGCCACGCCCGCACCAGCTTTGATCTCAAGAGCGCTTCGCTGCCCGTGGTGGCCGTGGTGCTCAAGACCACCGACGCCGAGGTGCTGGCCCGAGAGCTGGCCGCCCGGCTGGCCGATGACCCCGATTTTTTCGACAACGACCCCGTGCTGATCGACCTGGCCCAGGTGCGCGAGGCCGAGGCGCCGCTGGACTTTGCGGCGCTGGTGGCCGAGTTGCGCAAATACCGCACCCGCCCCGTGGCGGTGCGTGGCGGCAGTGCCGAGCAGATGGACGCGGCCCATGCCGTGGGGCTGATTGCCGCCCCGGCCGCACCGCCGGCCCGCGTGGAGCCGGTGCCGGCCGAGGTCGAAGTGCGCGAGGTGGTCCGTGACGTGGTGCACGAAGTCGAGGTGGTGCGCGAGGTGCCCGTGCCCGGCCCGGGCACCGTGGTCATCGACAAACCCCTGCGTTCGGGCCAGCAGGTGTACGCCCGGGGCGGCGACCTGGTGGTGATGGCCGTGGTCAGTTTTGGCGCCGAAGTCATTGCCGATGGCAACATCCATGTCTATGCCCCGCTGCGCGGCCGCGCCATAGCCGGCGCCCGCGGCAACACCGAGGCCCGCATTTTCACCACCTGCATGGAGCCGCAACTGGTCTCCATTGCGGGCATTTACCGCACCACCGAAGTAGCGATCCCTGCGGACGTCCTGGGCAAACCGGCCCAGGTGCGGCTCGAAGGGGAAAAGCTGCTGATCGAGCCGCTGTAATCCCTGTTTTCATTCGCACAACTTCCAGCATCAAGGATTTGCAACACATGGCCAAAATCGTCGTCGTGACCTCCGGCAAGGGTGGCGTGGGCAAGACCACCACCAGTGCCAGCTTTGCCACCGGCCTCGCCCTGCGTGGCCTCAAGACCGCCGTGATCGACTTTGACGTCGGCCTGCGCAATCTGGACCTCATCATGGGCTGTGAACGCCGCGTGGTGTACGACCTGATCAACGTCATCCAGGGCGAAGCCAACCTGAACCAGGCGCTCATCAAGGACAAGCAGTGCGACAACCTGTTCGTGCTGGCCGCCAGCCAGACGCGCGACAAGGATGCACTCACGCTGGACGGTGTGGAGAAGGTCCTCAAGGACCTGGCCGAGATGGGCTTCGAGTACATCGTCTGCGACTCGCCCGCCGGCATCGAGAGCGGTGCTCTCATGGCCATGCACTTTGCCGATGAGGCCCTGCTCGTGACCAACCCCGAAGTGTCGTCGGTGCGCGACTCCGACCGCATCCTGGGCATGCTGGGCAGCAAGACCCAGCGGGCCATCCAGGGCGGCGAGCCCATCAAGGAGCACCTGCTCATCACGCGCTACAACCCCAGCCGCGTGCAGGACGGCCAGATGCTCAGCCTGGAAGACATCCAGGACATCCTGCGCATCAAGCTGATTGGCGTGATTCCCGAGTCCGAAGTGGTGCTGCAATCGTCCAACCAGGGCACGCCCGCCATCCATGCCCAGGGCACCGATGTGTCCGAGGCCTACAAGGACGTGATTGCCCGCTTCCTGGGCGAAGACAAGCCCCTGCGCTTCATCGATGCGGAAAAGCCCGGCTTTTTCAAACGCCTGTTCGGGAGCAAGTAAGCCATGGCCTCTTTTCTGTCCTTTTTGCTGGGCGAAAAAAAGAAGACGGCCACCGTTGCCAAAGAGCGCCTGCAGATCATCCTGGCCCACGAGCGCAACGGGCGCAATGCCGCCGAGCCGGATTACCTGCCCGCGCTGCAGCGTGAGCTGCTGGCCGTGATCTCCAAGTACGTCAAGATCAACCCCGCCGACCTCAAGGTGCAACTGGACCGCCAGGACAACCTCGAAGTGCTCGAAGTCAAGATCGAGCTGCCCGACGCCGAACGCTGACCCTGTAGCCAGGCGCTGTCTGGCGTGGAAATTGCATGGGTTGTTGCACCGCATCAACCTCAGGCTTCTTTCCCGTGGACCCCTCCTCCTGGACACTCAGCTGGCAACGTGCACGCAACCATGAGGGCGTGACGCGCGGGGCCAAAGCCTGGCTGGCGCTGTCTGCGGTGCTGGTCTGGGGCGCCTGGGCCGGGTGGCGCACCGAGTGGATGCCCGTGCTGCTCGGCGTGATTGCCAGCGCCCTGACCGAAACCGATGACAGCTGGCGCGGCCGCCTGCGTGCGCAGCTGCTGGCCATGGGCTGCTTCTGCCTGATGGCCCTGGCCGTCTGGCGCACGGTGGCCCAGCCCGGGTGGTGGATGGCGGTGCTGGCCCTGTCGGCCTTCGCCCTCACCCTGCTGGGCGCGCTGAGCGAGCGCTACCGCGCCATTGCCTTCGGCTCCCTGGTTCTGGCGATCTATTCCGCGCTGGCCACCCAGTCCGCGCCCCGCACGGCGGTGCCGACCATGGGGCTGATGCTGTCCGGCGCGGCCTGGTATGGCCTGGTGTCGGTGGCCTGGAGCCTGGTGCTGCCGCGCGCCCCTGTGCGCTACCGCCTGGCCCGGCTGTATGCGGTGCTGAGCGAGTACCTGCGCCTGAAGGCCTTGCTGCTGGAGCCGGTGCGCGGCGTGGACCTGGAGCACCGCCGCATGGCCCTGGCCCTGCACAACGGGCGGGTGGTCGATGCCCTGAACGTGGCCAAGCAAAGCCTCATCTGCCGCCTGGGCCCGGGGACGCCGCCGCTGTGGCTGCAGACCGCCATGCACCAGTATCTGGCCGCGCAGGACATCCACGAGCGCGTGAGTTCATCGCACGGGCTCTACGAGGTGCTGGCGCAGCGGTTTTTCCACAGCGACGTGCTCTACCGCTGCCAGCGCGTCCTCATGCTGCTGGGCGAGCAGGCCTTGAAGTTTTCCGTCGCCATCCAGGAGCAGGCCCCGCCCCAGCACGCAGGGGGCACGGCACGGGCCCTCGAAGACATGCAGGCCGCCATGGCGCACCTGGAGGCCGCGGCCGGCGACGGCCCTGCCGCGGCGCAGGACCGGTCCTGGCGGGCGCTGCGTGCGCTGGGCCAGAACCTCACGGCCCTGGCCCAGGTGTTTGCCGGGGCCCTGGCCTTGCCTGCGGCAGCCCAGGGCACGGCGGACTACACGCTCTTCGACCGCGAGCCACGCAGCCTGGGCGATGCCTGGGCCCGCTTGCGGGCGCAGTGCCATCCCCAGTCGCCCTGGTGGCGGCACAGCGTGCGCCTGAGCCTGGCGCTGGTCGTGGGCTTCGGGGTCATGCAGGCCGTGGCCGATCCGCATGGCTACTGGATCCTGCTGACCATCGTGTTCGTGAGCCAGCCCCAGTACGCCGCCACCCAGCAACGCCTGGTGCAGCGCATCCAGGGCACGGCCCTGGGCCTGGCCCTGGGGTGGGCCCTGGTCCAGCTCTTCCCGGACCCCCGCCTCCAGGCGGCCTTGCTGGCCCTGGCCGGGGCGGTGTTCTTCGGGGTGCGCCACACCCACTACCGGCTGGCCACGGTGGCGGTTACCACCTTGCTGCTGCTGAGCTTTCACCAGATGGGCATGGTCCAGAGCGTGATGCTGGCACGCTGGATCGATACCGTGGTGGGGTGCCTCATCGCGGCGGCCGCGTCGTGGTGCGTGCTGCCGAACTGGCAGGCACGCCAATGGCCCCGCCTGGCGGCGCAAGGGCTGCAAACCCAGGCCCTGTACCTGCGGGAGATCCTGCTGCAATACCAGACGGGCAAAAGCGACCATTTGCGCTACCGCCTCGCGCGGCGCAATGCGCACAATGCCGACGCGGCCTTGTCCCACTCCTACAGCGCCATGCTCAAGGAGCCTGTGCGGGTGCGGTGGCCTGCCGAGGTCATGGCCCGCTTCTTGTGCCTGTCCCATACGCAGCTCAATTACCTGTCGGCCCTGGGGTCCCAGCGCGGCCCGGTCGAGCCGGTGGACGCCAGAACCCAGGCGATGGCCCAGGCTTTGCTGGCGTCCCTGCAGCAACTGGCCCAGGAGCTGGAGCGCGTGCAGCGCCTCAGCGTGCGGGTGGGGGGCGTGCGGGCGCCGGCCGTGGCCCAGGTGCTGCGCGAATTCGGCCCGGCCCCCGAGCCCGGTGCGCGCAGCCTGCTGCGGGCCCAGCTGCACCTGGTGGGCAAGGTGTTTCCGCAGCTGGAAGCCCAGGCCCGCCAGTTGCTGACCCCGGCCGCGCGCCGGCTCTGATGCGGGGCGGTCAGCGGGCGTGTTTGGCGAATTTGCCCGCGAACGCCTGGGCAATGCTCAGGCCCCGCTGCCCGGGCACCAGGCGGGCCTGTTGCCCGGCGGTCAGGGTGCCCGGCTGCTCCACGGCCAGGTAGTAGCCGCAGCAGCCTGCCAAGGCCATGGCCCGGCCGGCCTGGGCAAAGCCCATCACCGCATTGAATTTGGCGCAGGGCTCGCGCGGGGCGGTGACGCGCAGCACGCAGTCCGGGAAATGCAGGGTGTCGCCCACATACACCGCATCTTCCAGCAGGCCTTCGACGGTGAGGTTCTCGCCCAGGAAGCCGGGGGGCAGGTCTTCGTCGAACAGGCTCACCCCGCGTGCGCGGCGCTGTTCGCGCCAGAAGGCGTAGTGGCTGGCGGGGTAGGCGTACACCGCCTTGTCCAGGCCGCCGTGCACGCTCAGGTCGGCCTGCTCGTCCCCGGCCAGGCCCAGGCGCCCCACGGCCACCGGGCCGGCGAGGGCGGTCTTGCCGATGGCGCTGAGCACCTTGCGCTCGCCCACCCGCAGCGCCCGCGCCGATCCCACGTTGATGTGGTGCACGGTCAGCAGGGCGTCGGGGGCGGGGAGCTTCATGGTCAAAATAGGCTGGAGAGCACGTCAGGCAAGCGCTGATAGCTATGAATTCAGGAGTTCTTTACAGCGGGTGCTCGGTGTAGAAGCGCCCGCCGTGGTACAGCAGCGGCGAGATGCCGGTGCGGTGGTGGCAGCACTCGACCTCGCCGACGAAGATCACATGGTCGCCCTCTTCGTAGCGGCTGCGGTTGAAGCATTCGAAGGTGGCGGCGGCGCCGGCCAGCAGCGGGGCGCCGGCGATGCCGGGCTGGTGTTCCACGCCGGCCCAGCGGTCCACGCCGCGGGTGGCAAAGCGCTCGGCCAGGGCTTGCTGGTCGGCGGCCAGCACGTTGATGGCGTAGTGCGAGCCCGTGGCAAAGGCCGGCATCGAGGCCGCAGCCTGGGCCAGGCTCCAGAGCACCAGTGGCGGATCGAGCGACACCGAGTTGAAGGAGCTGGCGGTCAGCCCGACCAGCTCGCCGGCCTCGTTGCGCGCGGTGACGATGGTCACGCCGGTGGCAAACATGCCCAGGGCGTCCCGGAACTCGCGGGCAGAGAAACTGGGAGGGCGGGCCCGTGCGGGGCGGACTGGGGAACGGTTCACAGAGGCGCGGCGTCGGGGCCGTGGGAATGGGGGTGCGCCATTATGGTGTGGCGCCCCAGGCCCGGGTCAGCGCGGGTGTCCCGTGGGCGGCGGCGCGGGGCGCGGGCGGGCGGGGGTCTGGGGCCAGAACGGGCGCAGGCAGCGCAGCAGCAGGGCCCGGCTGCGCGCGTGGTGGATGGCGAAGCCGCCCAGCAGGCCGATGGTGCTGCCCAGGGCAATGTCCCAGAAGCGCGCGGCAATCAGCGCAGGGGTGTTGGCCGACATGCCCGCGCCGGCATCGGCCAGGAACAGGGTCAGCGGCGTGATGAAAATCATCGCCAGCCCGTAGTGGCGCACCACCAGCAGCTCGATCACGAAGGTCAGCAGGATCATGGTGGCGCAGACCATCCAGACATTCATCGGCAACGACAGCAGCAGCCAGGCCAGCCCCAGGCCGATGCCCGTGCCGGCAATGCGGTGCGCCTGCTTGGCCCAGACCATGCGAAAACTCGCCCCCTGGATCACCGCCAGGCAGCTCACGGGGACCCAGTAGGGGCGGTCGAGTTGCAAGGCCTCGGCCACCAGCAGCGACAGGCCCACGGTGAGTCCGATGATCAGCGTGTCGGGCCCGAAATCCTCCAGCGCGGGCCCCTGCAGGGGCGCTGCAGCGGGCGGCGGCGGGCCCTGGCGCAGCAGGGTGAGGCTGTACAGAAAGGCCATGCCCGTGGCCAGGATGCTGCCCAGCACCAGCAGGCCCACCCGCGTGGGCAGGGCCTGCAGGTCAAAAGGCATATAGGCCCCGATGCTGACCGCCATGATGAAAAACAGGCTGCCGGGCGGGTTGACGCGGTAGATCCGGCACACCAGGGTCACGGCGGTGGTCAGCACGGTCAGCAGCACGACCCGCAAGGCCGGGTGCAACGCCCCCAGCAGGCCCAGGGCAAAGCAGGCCGTCATGCCCAGCGCGCAGGCCATGACCACGCCCATGCGCTGGGCCAGGGGCTGGTGGGGCGTGTACAGAAACACCATGCCCCCCAGGCTGGACACCAGGCCATAGTCCAGGCGGCCAAAAAACGCCCCCACCAGCAGTGGCAGGCCCGAGGCCAGGGCCGCTGCCAGCGGCAGGTGCCAGCCTCGGTCGCTGGGGTTCATGGCGAGCAGGGCGCGCAGCTCCTGCTGTGCCAAGGCCAGCCAGGGGGGCAAAGGGGGGAGAGGGCGCATGGTGGGGCTGTGGTGGAGCGATGAAAAGGCCCTGGCGCAGGCCGATGGTCCGCGCAGGCGGCAGGACGGTCTGCGGAATGACTGCTGCGATTGCAACAAGACTTCTGCATTTGTTTTGCTACTGGAGCGTTTAAGATGCAGACCATGCAAACCCCGCTTCCCAAACTTTCCTTCAAAGAGCAAATGCACCAGGCGCGCGAAGACGCCATTTTGCAGTCCACCTGCCAGCTGCTGGGCGAAAAAGCCTTCGACACCATGACGATGGACGATGTGGCCAATGCCGTGGGCATTGCCAAGGCCAGCCTGTACAAGCATTTCTCCAGCAAGGAAGAGCTGTGCAGCGCCGCCATGGTGCAGATCCTGGGCCGTGTGCAGGCTTTTCTGGGCGGTTTGTCCGAGGACATGCCGGCCCAGGACAAGCTGCGCGCCCTGGTGCGCTGGTCGCTGGAGCGCCTCTTGGCCAAGGAGATGCCGCTGCTGCCCAGCCGCAACTCCAGCCTGCGGGCCCAGCTGATGGACAACAAGGCCTATATCGATGGCCTGATTGCCGTCAGCGACCAGATCGGCCAGTGGATCACCGAAGCCCAGGCCCAGGGCGTGATCAATCCCGAGTTGCCCCCGCTGGTGGTGCTCTACACCCTCTACGCCCGGGCCTGCGACCCGGTGGTGAGCTTTCTCAAGGAGGGGGGGCTGTATTCCGACGCCGACATCGTCGAGCTGGTGCTGCGCACTTGCTTCGAGGGCCTGGCCGCGCGCTGAAACTGGGCTCTCCCCACGGCACAACGCCCGGGCGGGCCGGGCGTTGTCGTGGTCAGTGCGGGGGCGTTCAGCGCACCAGCAGCACGGGCACCTTGCTGTGCGCCAGCACCTGGGTCGTCACCGAGCCCATGACCAGGTTGCCCAGGGCGCTGTGGCCGTGGGTGCCCATCACCAGCAGGTCGAATTTGCCGGTTTCGGCGAACTTGCCGATGGTTTCGCCGGGCACGCCGACCTTCATGACGCGCTTGGCGTCCACGCCGTGGCGGGCCAGGAACTTGCACACGGGCGCGAGGATTTTTTCGCCTTCTTCAGCGTGGTACTGGTCCACCACCTCTTTGCCCACGGCCGCCCGGGCGCGGGCGGGCAGGGCCGATTGCACGGTCAGCACGGTGTAGCTGTTCGTGCCACTCAGCAGGGCTTCATGGGTGGCCAGGTAGGCCAGCATTTTCTTGGAGTAGGGGCTGCCATCGACAGCAAGCAGGATGTTCATGGTGTTCTCCGGAAAAAGGGGTCAGGTGAATCTGCGCGGGGAGTCTGGATGGGTTGGTGTTTTGGTGTCCCGGCGCTCCGGGGCCCTTAAAGCCTGTTCACGATCTTTGCATGAACACGTTCTCAAGCCCTGCGTCCGATCATAAGGTGATGCAGCGCTGCGGAAGAAAGCCGGCCTGTTCCCCCTTGCGGGCATAGCCCAGCGGGTTGGCCACCACCCGGCAGGCCCAGGGCTGGCCATCGGCCTGCAGGCCCTGCACGGTGTAGTCGCTCGGGGCATGCAGATGCCCGTGCAGCCACAGCCGGGCCTGGGGCAGCAGATCGTCGAGCGCGTTGCAAAAGCCGGCCGTGCCGGGCACCCGGCCGTAGCGCGGATCGGCGCTGCGCAGGCTGGGCGCGAAATGCGTGACGACCACCGTGGCGCCGTCGAAGGGCTGGTCCAGGGCTGCGCGCAGCCAGCGCTGGCATTCCAGCGACTGCGCGCGCACGCCCTCGGCCAGAAAAGGCTGGCCGCCGCGCGTGCCACCCGTCTTGCGCAGGTAGAAATTGGCCGCGCGAAAAGCCTTGTCGCGTTGGCGCAGTTGCTGCGTGGTGTCGCTGGCGGGATCGGCGAGGGCGTCGAAATCGCTCCAGAGCGTGGTGCCCACGAAGCGGGTGCCGCCCAGGACCAGGGTTTCGCGTTCCAGCCACTGGATGCCCAGGCGATCGCAGGTGTGGCGCAGCCGGGTGTGGGCCGCGTCGAAGTCCTGCATGTCGTACTCGTGGTTGCCCGGCACCAGGATCACCGGTGTGGGCCAGCTGGCGAACTGCGGCAGCGGCGAAAAGCGCGCCAGGCCAAAGTCGCCGTCCGCCAGCAGGCTGCCGGGCTGGTAGGAGCCAATGTCGCCCGCTAGGACCAGCACCTCCGCGTCCGGCGCGGGTTCGGGAACGAAGTGGGGGTGGACTTCAAGGTGCAGGTCGGACAGCAGCTGGATGTTCATGGCAGAAGGGCGTCGGGGCAGAAGGGATACGGTCAAAAAGGCTTGCAGAGCTTGTACTACGTGCTTTGTATGCTCTTGTTTTGATAGTTTGCGCCTGGGGCTGGCGGGCTGTCCCCGGTATTCTGGGGCCCGTCCCATACCCCGTCCGGCGTGTCCAGGGGAAAGGTCTGGCGCGCCGAGCGCGTGAGGGCCTGCAGCAGCCAGTGGCGCGCGGCCTGCTGGGGGCCCTTGCTGCGCCAGAGGGCATCGACATGCACCACCGGCACGTCGAAGGGCAGGGCGCACTGCGCGAGTTCATCGGCAATGCCCGTGACCGGGATGAAGTGCTCGGGCAGCACCGTCAGCATGTCGGTTTCGGCCACGACCCGGCCGGCGGTGAAAAACTGGTTCACCGTGAGCGCGACGCGCCGCTGGCGCCCCAGCGAGGCCAGCGCCTCGTCGATAAAGCCATAGGGGCGCCCCGAAAAACTCACCAGCATGTGGCGGGCGGCACAAAAGCGGTCCAGGGTCAGGGCCCCCGGCGCGGCCAGCGGGTGGCCTTGCCGCATCACGCACAGGTAATGGCCGTGGTAGAGCCGCCGGCTGTCAAAGCCCACCAGATGGCCGGCCTGGACGCTGGCCGTGAGGTCGGCCAGGGCGGCCGGAAAGTAGCCCACCGCCACATCGACCTGCCCGTTTTCCAGCAGCGGGCGGGGGTCGCGCGTGGTCAGCGGCAGCACACGCAGCGAGACACCGGGGGCCTCGCTTTCGAGGATCTTCACCAGCGGCGGAATCAGCGTGGCCGCCGTGGCGTCGGCCATGGCCAGCACAAAGCTGCAGGAGGCGCTGGCCGGATCGAAAGCCCCGGGGGCCAGGCATTCCTGCAGATGGGTCAGGGCCTCGCGCACGGGGGGCCACAGCGCCAGGGCCCGTGGTGTGGGCTCAATCCCCTGGCCGCTGCGCACCACCAGTTCGTCGTTCAGCGCGTCCCGCAGCCGCCGCAGCGCATTGCTCACCGCCGGTTGCGTCAGCGAGAGCTTGTGCGCCGCCCGTGTCAGGCTGCGCTCGGCCATCACTTCGTCAAACACGCGCAGCAGGTTCAGATCGAGCGAACGGAAGGGCAGGGGCGTCATGGTCTTGGCATGGAGGGTGAATTCATCACTGTGGTGAATGATAGGGATTCAACATATAAATTGGAGTAAATACAGGGTAAACCCTATATTGGAGGTGTGTGCAGGGTCCTGGTGGGCCTTGCTGGACCGACAGCCCGGGAGATTTTCATGACCAGTTTTGCCTCGACCCCTTATTCCACCCAGCACCAGGGCGTGGCCCGCGCAGAAAACGCGGCCCATTCCTTGCACCGCCTGGTGGCCCGCTTCGAGGGCGCGCGCGGTGCGGCTTCCCTGGGCCTGGCCGCAGGGGTCTCGGCCGTGGTGGTGGTGGCCAACCAGGTCATCGACACCTGGACGGAGGGCCATTTGCTGGCCGCCTGGATGGTGCTGTGGGTGCTGGCCTTTGCCAGTCTGGCCCTGTTGACCTTGCCGGCCCGCCGCCTCAGCCGGGCCCTGAGCCGGGCCTCCCGCCACGGGGCCGAACGCCGCCGCCTGGCCGCCGCCGATGCCCAGATGTGGGACCTGGCCCTGAAAGATGCCCGCGTCATGGCCGATATCAGCCGTGCCATGGACCGCGCCAGCCGATAAACCCCTGGCGTTCCGCCCGGGCGCAGCCCCGGGGCGGCATTGCCTCTCGGGTGCTCAAAACGGCCGTGGCCTGTCCACGGCTTTTTTTTGGGCGGCCCATCCCTCGGCGGCCCATCCCTCCCTCTTGCGCCAGGGCCTCCAGGCACAGAAGCAAAAAAGCCGCCCGGCCGGCGGCGGGGCGGCGGGGGAGGCACGATGCCGAAGCACCGCGACCTTCCCAGGGCGGGGACCTCAGGCTGTGGCCAGGCGCTCTTCGATGGCGGCCTTGGTGTCCAGCAGTTCCTGGGGCAGGTGGTAGGCCAGCTGCTCGAAGTGCTGGTCGTGCAGCTTGAGTTCTTCCACCCAGGCAGCCTTGTCGATGTGCGTCACGGTCTGGAATTGCTCGGCATTGAAGTCCAGGCCGGTCCAGTTGATTTCGGCGTACTGGGGGGCCACACCGAACATGGTGTCTTCGCCCTGGGCCTGGCCTTCGATGCGGTCGATCATCCACTTGAGCACGCGCATGTTTTCGCCGTAGCCGGGCCAGACGAACTTGCCTTCGGCGTCCTTGCGGAACCAGTTGACGCAGAAGATCTTGGGCAGGGTGTGGCCCAGGCTTTCGAGCTTGTGCTCCATGTCCAGCCAGTGCTGGAAGTAGTCGCTCATGTTGTAGCCGCAGAAAGGCAGCATCGCGAAGGGGTCGCGGCGCACCACGCCTTGCTGGCCGAACGCAGCGGCGGTGGTCTCGGAGCCCATGGTGGCGGCCATGTACACGCCTTCCATCCAGGTGCGGGCTTCGGTGACCAGGGGCACGGTGGTCGAGCGGCGGCCGCCGAAGATGAAGGCGTCGATGGCCACGCCGTTGGCGTCATCCCACTGGGCGTCGAGGGCGGGGTTGTTGGTCGCGGCCACGGTGAAGCGGGCGTTGGGGTGCGAGGCCTTGGCACCGGTCTGCTGGGCGATTTCCGGGGTCCAGTCCTTGCCTTGCCAGTCGACCAGGTGCGCGGGCAGGCCGCCCTGGTCCTTTTCCATGCCTTCCCACCACACGTCGCCGTCGTCGGTCAGCGCGACGTTGGTGAAGATCACGTCCTTGTCCAGGCTGGCCATGCAGTTGGGGTTGGTCAGGGTGTTGGTGCCGGGAGCGACGCCAAAGTAGCCGGCCTCGGGGTTGATGGCGTACATCTTGCCGTCGGCATGGGGCTTGATCCAGGCGATGTCGTCACCGATGGTGGTGACCTTCCAGCCTTCGAAACCGGTGGGAGGCACCAGCATCGAGAAATTGGTCTTGCCGCAGGCGCTGGGGAAGGCCGCAGCCACGTGGTATTTCTTGCCCTCGGGGTTGGTCACGCCCAGGATGAGCATGTGCTCGACCAGCCAGCCCTGGCTGCGGCCCATGGTGGAGGCGATGCGCAGGGCCAGGCACTTCTTGCCCAGCAGCGCATTGCCGCCGTAGCCCGAGCCATAGGACCAGATTTCGCGGGTTTCGGGGTAGTGGACGATGTACTTGACCTTGGGGTTGCAGGGCCAGCTGGTGGTGTCCTTTTCGCCGGCAGCCAGCGGGGCGCCCACGGTGTGCATGCAGGGCACGAATTCGCCCTCGACGCCCAGCACGTCGTACACGGCCTTGCCCATGCGGGTCATCAGGCGCTGGTTCACGGCCACGTAGGCGCTGTCGGTCAGTTCCACGCCGATGTGGGCGATGTGGCTGCCCAGCGGGCCCATGGAGAACGGCACCACGTACATGGCGCGGCCCTTCATGCAGCCGTCGAACAGGGGCTGCAGCGTGGTGCGCATCTCGGCGGGGTCCATCCAGTTGTTGGTGGGGCCGGCGTCTTCCTTCTTGGCGGAGCAGATGTAGGTGCGGTCTTCCACGCGGGCCACGTCGGACGGGTCGGACCAGGCCAGGAAGCTGCCGGGGCGCTTGGCGGGGTTCAGCTTCTTGAAGGTGCCGGCATCGACGAGCTGCTGGCACAGGCGGTCGTATTCTTCCTGGCTGCCATCGCACCACACGATGCTGTCGGGCTTGCACAGGGCGACCATGTCGGCCACCCAGGCCAGGAGGCGGGCGTTTTTGACGTAAGCAGGGGCGTTGAGGTTCAAGCCTTGCAGGGCGGGTGCGTTCATCGGGGGCTTCCTTGAATTGAAAAACGTTTTTTCAAAGGAAGCGCACGCGCAGGTCGCTGGAGGAGTGCGCAGGTACGGGGGCTGAGCGCTGCCTTTGAAAAAACGGCTGTTTGCTCAGTCGGCGGGTGGGCGGGGGGGCCGTTGCGGGCCCGCAGAGGCAGGCCACGCATCCCACGGGTCGGCTGGGATGACGATTTTATGAATCTGCCGCCGATTTGTCTCTGCGACTTGGCCTACATTCATGCAAAAATTGCATGGGGTTATGTTGGTGTGGCTTGTGCCCGCTGGGCCTGCCACTGTGTGTGGCCCGAACGCCGCAAAACACAGGCCGGGCATTCTCCGCACCCATAGCCCCAGGCGTGCAGGGTCTCGCGCACGCCGTGGTAGCAGGTGTGCGATTGGGTGATCAGCAGGTCCACCAGCGGTGGGCCGCCCAGGGTGTCGGCCAGGGCCCAGGTCTCGGCCTTGTCCAGCCACATCAGCGGGGTTTCGAAGGTGAAACGCTGGCCCATGCCCAGCGACACCGCCACCTGCAGCGCCTTGAGCGTGTCGTCGCGGCAGTCGGGGTAGCCCGAGAAGTCGGTTTCGCACATGCCGCCTACCAGCGTGTGCAGGCCCCGGCGGTAGCCCACGGCGGCGGCCAGCTGAAAGAACAGCAGATTGCGTCCCGGCACGAAGGTGTTGGGCAGGCCAGCTTCGGTCATGGCGATGGCCGTGTCCCGGGTGAGTGCGGTGTCGCTGATCTGGCCCAGCACGGCCAGGTCGACCAGGTGGTCCTCGCCCAGGCGGGGGCTCCAGTGCGGAAAGCGGGCGCGCAGCCCGGCCAGCACGGTCTGGCGGGCCTCCAGCTCGATGGCGTGGCGCTGGCCGTAGTCGAAGCCGATGGTTTCGACCTGGGCAAAGCGTTCCAGCGCCCAGGCCAGGCAGGTGGTGGAGTCCTGTCCTCCAGAAAAAAGAACAAGGGCGTTTCCGGGTCGCATGGCGGCTCCTTCCGTGGTTTTCAAGGCGAAAAAAAACCCCGCGCTGCGGGGTTGTGGGCAGGCGGTCTGGCGTGCTCAGGCCATTTTGACGGCGATGAAGGCCAGCAGGAACATGATGATGCCGCCCACGATGGGGAGCACGACCGGCATCAGCGGGACCACGTTTTCCACGGGGTCGTCCGACACGGTTTCGGGGGCATGCGAGTGGCTGGGCTGGGACATGGCGGGTTCTCCAAATGCTGAAAATTTACGCAATTCTAGCGCCAGTGGGCAGGGCTCAGGCCATGGCGCACACGCGCAGCACCTCGGCGCCATAGGCTTCGAGCTTCTTGGCGCCCATGCCGCTGATGCCCTGCAGGTCTTCCAGCGTGGCCGGGTGCTGCTGGGCAATCGCAGCCAGGGTGGCGTCGTGGAAGATCACATAGGCCGGCAGGTTGTGCGCGCGCGCCACTTCGGCGCGCCAGGCCTTGAGGTTGATGAAACGCACCTGTGCGTCCGGCCCCAGATTGGCCGCCGCCACCGGCGGGCTGGTGCTGCGGCGGTGGCGTTTGCCGGGCGGGGCCGAGACCGATTCGCGCAGCTGCACCGCGCGCTCGCCGCGCAGCACGGCGCGCGAGCCCTCGGTCAGGCACAGGGTGTCGAAACTGTGGCCGTTGTCGAGCTGCACTTTCTGCAGGCCCACGGCCCCGGTGGCCAGCAGCTGGCGCAGCACGCCACGCATCTGCGGCTCGGTCAGCTCGGCGCCGATGCCGAACGTGGACAGCCGGTCGTGGCCGAACTGTTCCACTTTCTCGGTCTTCTTGCCGCGCAGGATGTCCATGATGTGGCCCGTGCCAAAGCCGATGCCGCTGGCCTGCTGCACGCGGTAGATGGTGGACAGCAGCTTGCGCGCGGCGTCGGTGCCGTCCCACAGGGCGGGCGGCGTCAGGCAGTTGTCGCAATTTCCGCAGGGCGTGGAGGGCTCACCAAAATAGTTCAGCAGCCGCACGCGCCGGCAGTTGGTGGCCTCGGCCAGGGCCAGCAGGGCGTCGAGCTTGCCGCGCAGGGCCTGCTTGAATTCTTCGCCCGCCGGGCTTTCGTCGATCATGCGGCGCTGGTTGACCACATCGTTCAGGCCGTAGGCCATCCAGGCGTCGGCGTTCAGACCGTCGCGCCCTGCACGGCCGGTTTCCTGGTAGTAGCCCTCGATGTTCTTGGGCATGTCCACATGCGCCACGAAGCGCACATCGGGCTTGTCGATGCCCATGCCGAAGGCGATGGTCGCCACCATGACGATGCCGTCCTCGCGCAAAAAGCGGTCCTGGTGCCTTTGCCGCACCTTGGTGTCCAGCCCCGCGTGGTAGGGCAGGGCGCTGATGCCGGCGTCCTGCAGCGTGGCCGCCAGCTCTTCGACCCGTTTGCGCGACTGGCAATAGACCACGCCGGCCTCGCCCGCGTGTTCGCGCTCGATGAAGCGCAGCAGCTGGGTGGTGGCGTCTTTTTTCTCGACGATGGTGTAGCGGATATTGGGCCGGTCGAAACTGCTGATGAACAGGCGCGCCTCTTCGAGCTGCAGCCGCTCGATGATGTCGGCGCGCGTCAGGGCATCGGCCGTGGCGGTGAGCGCGATGCGCGGCACCCCGGCGTAGCGCTCGTGCAGCACGCTCAGTGCGCGGTATTCGGGGCGGAAGTCGTGGCCCCACTGGCTCACGCAATGCGCTTCGTCGATGGCGAACAGCGCCAGATGCCCTTCTTGGTACAGGCTGTCGAGCAGGCCCAAAAACCGCGGCGTGTTCAGCCGCTCGGGCGCGGCGTAGAGCAGGGTGATGGCGCCGGTCTGCAGGCGCAGCTCCACGTCCTGCGTTTCGTCGAAATTGAGCGTGGAATTCAAGAACGCCGCTTCCACCCCCGCCTCGTGCAGCGCGCCCACCTGGTCGTGCATCAGCGCAATCAGCGGCGACACCACGATGGTCACACCCTGCCCGGCCTGCTGGCGCACGATGGCCGGCACCTGGTAGCACAGGCTTTTGCCACCGCCCGTGGGCATGAGCACCAGCGCATCGCCCCCGGCGATCACATGCTCGACGATGGCTTGCTGGGGGCCCCGAAACTGCTCGTAGCCAAAAACGTTCTGCAGAACGGAATGCGCGGTGGACAAACGAAGACTCTGTTTTTGATAGCTGCTAGCGCTTGCTGGATAAGCGTTAGAAGGGATTTTGGCTTGGATTGTGTGGCGGCCCGGCCGCACACTGGCTGCCGGGCAGGCGCCTATTGTGCGCGGAGCGCCCGCCGGGGGATTCCGGGCGGCCCCTGGCGGGCTGCTGTCTCCCTTGGCGGGCCCCTTGCAGTGCAGGCCCGATACGATGGCGTCCTGCGGTGGCCAGGGCATCTCCCTTGCCCTGCCCGCGGCCAGCATGCCCTGCCTGAGAGGAAGACCCATGGACCACGCCCTGGAAAGACCCGAGAAGCCCACCATTCTGGTGGTGGATGACGTGCTGGACAACCTGGCCCTGATGACCGGCCTGCTCAAGGACCTGTACAAGGTGCGCGTGGCCAACAGCGGCGAAAAAGCCCTGAAACTGGTGCGCGAAGGCCCGCCCCCCGATCTGATCCTGCTCGACATCATGATGCCGGGCCTCTCGGGCTACGAGGTCTGCCAGCGGCTCAAGGCCGACCCCGCCACCCGCGCCATTCCGGTCATTTTTCTCACGGCGCTGACCGGGGTGGAGGATGAACGGCGCGGCCTGGAGCTGGGCGGGGCCGACTACCTCGTCAAGCCGATCAGTCCGCCCATCGTGCTGGCGCGGGTGAAGACCCAGCTCGAAAACAAGGCGGCTGCGGATTTCTTGCGCGACCAGGCCGCGTTTCTGCAGGCCGAGATCGAGCGGCAGACCCGGGAGATCCGCGCCATCCAGGACGTCACCATCGTGGCCATGGCCTCGATGGCGGAAACGCGGGATTCCGACACGGGCAAGCACATCCGGCGCACGCAGTTCTACGTCCGGGCGCTGGCCGAGCAGTTGCAGACCCACCCGCGCTTTGGCTATGCGCTCACGCCTGCGGCCATTGACATGCTGTTCAAGTCGGCCCCGCTGCACGACATCGGCAAGGTGGGCATTCCCGACCGCATCCTGCTCAAGCCCGGCCGCCTCACGCCCGAGGAGTTCGAGATCATGAAAACCCACACCACCCTGGGCCGCGAGGCCATCGAGCAGGCCGAAAAAGAACTGGGCACCCCGGTCTCCTTCTTGCGGGTCGCCAAGGAGATTGCCTACGGCCACCATGAAAAATGGGATGGCTCCGGCTACCCGCTGGGGCTGCAGGGCGAAGCCATCCCGGTCTCCGCCCGCCTGATGGCCGTGGCCGATGTGTACGACGCCCTGATCAGCCGTCGCATTTACAAAGAGGGCATTCCGCACCCAGAGGCGGTGCAGATCCTGTGCGAAGGCCGGGGCCACCATTTCGACCCCGACATGGTCGATGCCTTCGTCGCGATCCAGGACCAGTTCCAGGCGATTGCCGCGCGTTTTCGCGATGCAGACCAGGACCTGGCCCGCAAAGCCACCCGCTTTGCCCTGCCCGCCGATCCTCCGCTGGGAGGTGCCGAGTGCAACGCCTGATTGCCCTGCTGGAACAAAAGACCCTCAACACCAAGCTGGGCCTGGTCTTTCTGACCCTGTTCCTGATCGTGCTGGGGATTGGCACGGAAAGCGTCTACACCCAGTACCGCATCCAGCACAGCGTGGAGGAGCTGTACCACCAGGGCCTGCGCGGCCTGGGCCAGCTCAAGGACCTGCAGCGCTACCAGCAGCGGGTCGGGCGCGAACTGCGCCAGTCCTTGCTGGTGCGCGACCCCCTGGAGCGCGAGCTGGCCTTGCGCAATACCCTGCACTTTGTTGACCTGATGGACCCGCTGATGCAGGGCTTGCACCCGGTCCGGGGCCGTGATGCGGCCGGTGCCCAGACCCTGGCGCAGCTGGAGCCGGCCATGGAGGTCTACGTGGCCCAGGTCCACCGTGCGGTGGACCTGGTGCGCCTGCAGCGCGTGCCGGAGGCCGAGGCCTTGGTGGTGGACCCGGCCTTTCGCCAGGTGGGCGCGCGGGCGCAGACCTTGCTGGACGAGTGGGTCCGCATCCAGGAGCAGGACTTTGCGGCCCTCGTTCAGGTGCACGAGGCCGAGGCCGCCACCGCCATGGGGCTGTCCGTGGGCCTGGTCCTGCTGGGCCTGTGCGCGGCCTTGCTGGGCGGGCTGGTGATGGGGCGCTCCATCCGCCAGCCGCTGGACCGCATCCGCGCTGCCGTCCGGCGCATCGCCGCCGGGGAGCTGGACCTGGCCATTCCCCACCTGGGCGATCCCAACGAAATGGGCGAGCTGGCCAGTGCCCTGCAGGTGCTGCAGTCCCAGGCGCAGCAGCTGGAGACCCAGCGCTGGATCAAGACCGGCATCACCGACATCTCGGCCGAGCTGCAGCTGGCCACCCACTTCACCGAGCTGTCCCAGCGCTTCCTTTCCCTGCTGGCCCCCTTGATCGATCTGGGCCATGGGGTGTTCTACTTCCACGAGGAAGACCAGCACCGCTTGCAGCTGCTCAGCGCCTATGCGCTGGTGGAGCGCAAGAACTTCACGCCCTCTGTGGCCTGGGGCCAGGGGCTGGTCGGGCAATGCGCGCTGGAGCGCAGCCCCATCCTGATCCGCCAGCCGCCCGAGGATTACGTGCGCATCGCCTCGGGCCTGGGCGAGGGCGTGCCCCGCGCCATCCTGGTGCTGCCGGTGCTGCGCAACGACCGTCTGCTGGCGGTGGTCGAGCTGGCCACCTTCGGGACGTTCACCCCGGCGCACCGGGGGCTGATCGAGGGCCTCTTGCCCGTGCTCGCCATGGGGCTGGAGATCCTGGAGCGCAGCGTCAAGGCCCAGGAACTGCTGGAGGAAACCCGCCGCCAGGCGGAAGGCATGGAAAAACAGGCGGCGCGCCTCGAAGAGCAAACCGTCGAACTCGAAGCCCAGCAACAAGAGATCAAGGCCACCGAAACCTGGTTCCGCGGCATCATCGAATCGGCGCCCGACGGCATGCTCGTCACCGACGGGCAGGGCCGCATCATCCTGGCCAACCCCCAGCTCGAAACCCTGTTCGGCTACGCCCATGGCGAACTGGGCGGTGAATCCATCCATCGCCTTTTGCCCGCGGTGCAGCTCGATGCCCCCGGGGCGGCGGCCCCGGCGGGCGCGTTCGCGCACAGCGACACCCCGCAAGGCCGGCGCAAGGACGGCAGCACCTTCCCCGTGGAGTGCAGCCAGTCGCAGCTGCCGGCGTCGGGGGGGCGTGGCAACAGCGTGTGCGTGTCGGTGCGCGATGTCTCCGAGCGCCACGCGGCGCAGCATGCCCTGGCCGAGCAGCGCGCGGCCCTCCAATCGATTCTGGACCACAGCCCGCTGGGCACGGCCTTCACCACGCGCGGTGTGTTCCGGTATGTCAACCCCGAGTTCCACCAGATGTTCGGCATGGGCGTGGGGGACGACGCCTACCAGATCTACCCCACGCCCGCAGACCGCGATGCCATCCTGGGGCTGCTGCGCACCGAGGGCCTGGTGCGCGACCACGAGATGCGCCTGCGCAGCGCCAACGGGGCCTTGCGCGATTACCTGGTGACCTTCATGCCCTTCGTGCACGACGGCGAGGACGGCGTGATGGGCTGGTTGCTGGACATTTCCGTGCGCAAGGCGGCCGAGATCGAGATGCTGCGTGCCCGCCAGCTGGCCGAGGAGGCCACCCAGGCCAAGAGCGATTTCCTGGCGAACATGAGCCACGAGATCCGCACGCCCATGAACGCCATCATCGGCATGTCCGACCTGGCCCTGCAGACCCCGCTGGACAAGAAGCAGCGCAACTACATCCAGAAGGTGCACCGGGCGGGAGAGAACCTTTTGGGCATCATCAACGACATCCTGGATTTCTCGAAGATCGAGGCCGGCAAGCTGTCGATGGAGCAGATCGACTTCCGCCTGGAAGACGTGATGGACCACCTGGCCAACCTGCTCGCCATTCAGGCCGCGGACAAGGGCCTGGAGCTGCTCTTCCAGCCCGCGCCCGATGTGCCCACCGCCCTGGTGGGCGACCCGCTGCGCCTGGGCCAGGTGCTGATCAACCTGGGCAACAACGCGATCAAGTTCACCGACCGGGGCGAGATCGTGGTCGGCGTCGAGCCCGTGGCGGTGAGCGGCGGCGGGGTGGAGCTGCATTTCTGGGTGCGCGATTCCGGCATCGGCATGACCCCCGAGCAATGCGGCAAGCTGTTCCAGTCCTTCAGCCAGGCCGATGCGTCCACCACGCGCAAATACGGCGGCACCGGCCTGGGCCTGGCCATTTCGAAAAAACTGGTCGGCCTGATGCGGGGGCGGATCTGGGTCGAGAGCGAAGCCGGAAAGGGCTCGGTTTTCCATTTCCATGCCCAGTTCGGCCTGCAAAAAGCCCCCGTGCCGCGGCGCACCTACCGCGCCGAGGCCGTGCGGGGCTTGCGCGCCCTGGTCGTGGACGACAACGCCGTCGCGCGCGAAATCCTGGTGGCCCTGGCCCGCCAGCTCGGCCTGGAGGCCGACGACGCCGCCAGCGGCCCGTCCGCGCTGGAGCAGATCCGGCGGGCCGAGGACCAGGCCCAGCCTTACGACCTGGTGCTGCTGGACTGGAATATGCCCGTCCTGGACGGTGTCGAGACCCTGCAGCGCCTGCAGGCGCTGCCCCTGCGCAAGCCCCCCTGCGTCATCATGGTCACGGCCTATGGGCGCGAGGAGGTCCAGGGCTCGGCCCAGCAGCGCGGCGTGGCGTGCCGGTCGGTCCTGACCAAGCCCGTCACTTCCGCCGCCCTGCTGGACGCGCTGGGCGAAGCACTGGGCCCGGACCTGGTGATCGAGGCCCCGCAGAGCGCTTCCCCGGCCGGCGTGGACGCCGCGAAGGCCCAGCTCCAGGGCGCGCGCGTGCTCCTCGTCGAGGACAACGAGATGAACCAGGAGCTGGCTATCGAATGGCTGGCGCAGGCCGGTATGGAGGTGGTGGTGGCGTCCCACGGGCAGGCGGCGCTCGACATCCTGGCGCGGGACCGCCGTTTTGACGGCGTCCTGATGGACATCCAGATGCCCGTCATGGATGGCCTCACCGCCACCCGCGCGATCCGCCAGAACCCGGCCTGGCGCACGCTCCCGGTGATTGCCATGACCGCCAATGCGATGGCTGGCGACCAAGAAACTGCCCTGGCCGCGGGCATGACGGACTACATCGCCAAGCCCCTGAATGGGGCGCAGATGTTCGCCACCCTGGCCCGCTGGATTCGGCCCGCGGGCCCGGGCGCTGCGCCGTCGCCCACCGTCTCCCAGGGCGTCCTGGCCCCGCTGCCCGGCATTGATCGGGCGGCCGGGCTGGCGAGCACGATGGGCCAGGGGCCGCTGTACGAGCGCATGCTGCGCAAATTCCACACGGGCCAGGCGGATTTTCGGGCGCGCTTCCTGGCCGCCATGCAGGAGGCCGACCCCACCGCGGCCCTGCGCTGCGCGCACACGCTCAAGGGCACGGCGGGCACCATCGGCGCGCGCGGGGTGCAGGCGGCGGCCCTGGCCCTGGAGCAGGCCTGCCAGGAAGGCCGGCCCGCCGAGGTCGTGCAGGATCTGCTGGCGCGGGTCTGTGCCGAGCTGGACCCCGTGTTGGCCGGCCTGTCCCTGCGGCCCGATGCACCGGCCGGCGCCGCCCCCGATGCCACCCTGCAGCCGGTCGAGGCCCTGGGGGCGCTGCGGAGCGAACTCGACGCCCTGCAAGCCCTGATCGAGCACGGCGACACCGAGGCCGCGGACCGGGTGCAGGCCTTGCAGGCGCAGGTGGGTGAGGGGGGCGCGCAGGCTGCGGCCCTGCACGCCCTGGCCCTGGCGCTGGCCGATTGCGATTTCGACAAAGCCCTGGCCCAGCTGCAGTCCCTGCGCGGCAGGGCGTGAGCGCCGTGGCCCGCCCCGCCACCGACCTGACCCTGGTCGGTATTGGCGCCTCGGCCGGGGGGCTGGATGCCTTGCTGGCCCTGTTCGCCCAGCTGCCGCGCACGGGGCGCCTGGGCTATGTGGTGGCCCAGCACATGGCCAGTGGGGACCACACGGACCTGGTGCTGCGCCTGCTGCAGCGGGCGTCGCTGCTGCCGGTGGAGCGGGCCCAGGACGGCCAGGCGCTGGGCGCGGACCGGGTTTACCTGGTTCCGGCCGGCCACGATGCCTGGGTGGACGGCCGGCATCTGCGGCTGGAAGCGCCGGACCCCCGCCACACCTCGACGCCCTCGGTCAACCGCCTGCTGATCTCCCTGGCGGCCGCCTGCGGCGCCAGCGCGGTGGGCCTGCTGCTCTCGGGCGCCGGCCACGACGGTGCGGCCGGTTGCCAGGCGATCCGCGCAGCCGGGGGGCTCACCCTGGCCCAGGACCCGGCCGAAGCCCTCTTCGACGGCATGCCCCGGGCGGCCATCGACCGGGGGGCCATCGACCAGGTGCTGGGCGTGGCGCAGATGGCCGCGCTGCTGCGGGGCCGCTTTCCGGCCTGCGTGCCGCCCGCCGGCGCCATGGAGCCCGCGCGGCCGCCCACCCTGGCCGAATCGCAGGCCCAGGAGGCCTTGCACGAGGTGCTGCGCCAGGTGCAGGCGGCCACGGGCGTGGATTTTTCCCGCTACAAGGAAGAAACCCTGCTGCGCCGCCTGGAGCAGCGCAAGGCCGAGCTGGGGCTGGCCTCCATCGCGGCCTACCGCCAGTGGCTGCGCGACCATCCGCAGGAGCTGCAGACCCTGCAAAACCTGTTTCTGGTCTCGGTCTCTTCGTTTTTTCGGGATGCCGAGGCCTTTGCCGCCCTGGCGCTGGCGCTGGGACCGACCCTGGCCGGGCAGCCGCCGGGCCAGGCGGTGCGCATCTGGGTGCCCGCGTGCGCCGGGGGCGAAGAAGCCTACACCCTGGCCATCCTGGTCCACGAGTGGCTGCAGGGCCAGCGCGAGCCCCGGCCGGTGGCGATCCTGGCCACCGACCTCAATCCCGAGGCCCTGGCGGTCGCGCGCCGGGGCATTTACCGGGCGGGCGCCCTGCAGGAGGTCTCGCCAGCGCGCCGTGCGCGCTATTTCATCCCGCACGGCGCGGACTTCGCCATCCATCCGGACTTGCAGGCCTGGGTTCAGTTCGAGCAAGGCGATGTCCTGACCCAGCCCGCCCCGTCCGGGCTCGACCTGGTGAGTTGCCGCAACCTGCTGATCTACATGCGCCTGGACCTGCAGGAGCGGCTGCTGCAGGTGTTCCGCGACAGTCTGCGGCCGCAAGGGCTGCTGTTCATGGGCCTGTCCGAGTCGCTGGGCCCCGCCGGCAGCGCGTGGTTCCGCGTGCTGGACTATTTCCATCGGGTGTATGTCCGCAAGCCCGACCCGGCGCGCCCCTATGCCCCCTGATGGTTTTTTGTGAGAGGGTTCCGATGTCCGATGCTTTTCTTTCCGTCCCCCCCACCGTGCCCTCTGGCCCCCTGCGCAGCGGCGTGCGCCGGCGCGAGGTCTGGGCCTGGGCCATGTACGACTTCGCCAACTCCGGCTACACCACCGTGGTCATCACGGCGGTGTTCAATGCCTATTTCGTGGCCGTGGTCGCGGGCAACGCGCCCTGGGCCACCCTGGCCTGGACGGCGGCGCTGGGCCTGTCCGCGCTGATCGTTCTGCTGACGGCACAGTGGCTGGGCGCCTGGGCCGATGCCCATGCCGGCAAGAAAAAGCTGCTGGCGCTCAGCACCCTGGGCTGCGTGCTGGCCACGGCCGGCCTGGCGCTGGCGGGGCCCGGCTCGGTGGCACTGGCGCTGGGGTTTCTGGTGCTGTCCAACGTCTGCTTTGGCACCGGCGAGAACCTGATCGCCGCCTTTCTGCCCGAGCTGGCCACCGAGGACAGCCTGGGCAAGGTCTCCGGCTGGGGCTGGGGCCTGGGCTACCTGGGCGGCCTGCTCAGCCTGGCCGCCTGCCTGGCGGTGATCGCGGGCTTCCAGGCCCGGGGCGGGCAGGCCAGCGCTTTCGTGCCCTGGACCATGCTGCTCACCGCCGCGCTGTTCGCGCTGGCGGCCGTGCCGACCTTTGTGTTCCTGCGCGAGCGCGGCGGCGCCCCCGCCACGCCGTCGCCTGCTTTGGCTGCGGTGGCCCAAGCCCAAACCCCAGCGCCCGCCAGCGCCTGGCAGCGCACCCTGGACACCCTGCGCCACACCCGGCGCTACCGCGACATGGGCCGCTTCATGCTCTGCATCCTGTTCTACCAGGCGGGCATCCAGGCCGTGATTGCGCTGGCCGCCATCTATGCCGAGCAGGCCATGGGCTTCAGCACCGCACAGACGGTGCAGCTGGTGGTGGCCGTCAACCTGGCCGCCGCGCTGGGGGCGCTGGCCTTTGGCCAGTGGCAGGACCGCATCGGCCATGTGCGGGCGATCCGCCTCACGCTCTGGGGCTGGCTGGCCACCGTGGCCCTGGCCTGGGCGGCCCAGACACCCGCGCCGTTCTGGGCCGCGGCCAGCCTGGCCGGCCTGTGCCTGGGCGCCAGCCAGTCTGCCGCGCGGGCCCTGGTCGGCTACCTGGCCCCGCCGCAGCGGCAGGCCGAGTTTTTTGGCCTGTGGGGCCTGGCCGTCAAGGGCTCGGCCATCCTGGGCCCCATGGCCTATGGCCTCGTCACTTGGTTGACGAACGGCAACCACCGCCTGGCCCTGCTGGCCATGGGCGCGTATTTCCTGGTCGGCCTGTGGCTGCTGGCTGGCGTGGATGCGCAGCGCGGGCGGCATGCGGCGCTGGCGGGGGATTGAGGCCGATATGGCGCGCATTTGGCGCGATTCGGGCCTGAAAGTGGCGCGATTCCGGTCAATCGCGCCCCGCTGAGGGCCGAATCGCGCCAAAATCGCGCCATGTCTACCGAGAATCGCGCCATTGCTCCTCCTTCCAAGGCCCAGGCCTTGCTGCAAAGCCTGCAGGCCTCTCCGGCAGGGCTGACGCTGGGCGAGCTGCTGGCCCAGCACCCCCAGCTCTCCCGCCGTACGGCCCAGCGCTGGCTGGGCGATCTGGTCGCGGCGGGGCAGGTGCAGGCCCAGGGCGAGGGGCGTGCCCGCCGCTACGTTGCCGGCTCGGGTGCTCCGGTGGAGGCTGCGGTGGACCGGTTTCCCGCGTTCATCCCCCTGTCGGCCGACAGCCGCGATGTGCTGGCCTATGTCCAGCAGCCCCTGGCGGCGCGCAAGCCCGTGGGCTACCAGCGCGAGTTCCTGGAAAGCTACGAACCCAACCGCAGCTACTACCTGCCCGAACCCCTGCGGCGGCAACTGCACCGGCTGGGCCGCACCTCGGAGGCCCAGGCGCCGGCCGGCACCTACAGCCGCGCCATCCTGAACCGGTTGCTGATCGATCTGTCCTGGGCGTCGAGCCATCTGGAAGGCAACACCTATTCCCGGCTGGACACGCGCGAGCTCATCGAGCATGGCCAGGCGGCGCGTGGCAAAGCGGCCCTTGAGACGCAGATGATCCTCAACCACAAGGCGGCCATCGAACTGCTGGTGGAAAACATCGACAGCGTGGGCTTCAACCGCTACACCGTGATGAACCTGCACAGCGCGCTGTCGGAAAACCTCTTGCCCAATCCGGCCGACGAGGGGCGCATCCGCCAGCATGCCGTGGACATTGGCCAGAGCGTCTATCGCCCCCTGTCCACGCCGCAGCCCATCGACGACGTGCTGGACCAGCTGCTCGACAAGGCCAGCCGCATCGAAGACCCCTTCGAGCAATCGTTCTTCATGATGGTGCAGCTGCCCTACCTGCAGCCTTTTGCCGACATCAACAAACGCACTTCCCGCCTGGCTGCGAACCTGCCGCTGTTCCGCGCCAACCTGTGCCCCTTGACGTTCCTGGACGTGCCCGAGGCCGCCTACAGCCGCGCCATCCTGGGTGTCTATGAAATGACCCGGGTCGAATTGCTGCGCGACCTGTACGTCTGGGCCTACGAGCGCTCCACGCAGGAATACCTGGCCATTCGGCAGGAACTGGCGCAGCCCGATCCCTTGCGGCTGGCCTGGCGGGGTCTGCTCAAGCAGGTGGTGCGCGACGTGGTGCGGCACCCGGGCGAAGACCCCCTGCCACGCATCCGCCAGGCTGTGGCGTCCGGGGTTCCCGAGGCCGAGCGCGACCCGGTCCAGGCCCTGGTCATCGAGGAACTGCGGCGCTTGCACGAGGGTGTTCTGGCACGCTACGGCCTGACGCCCGCCGAGTTCCTGGCCTGGCAGGCCGCGCAAGGCTAAGACCGTGCGTCTGTTCCATGGGCGGTGTTGCTGGCGCGTGCCCTCATGCAGCTCCCATGCCTCGGGGTCAATATTGCTATTTAATTCATAGCGTATACCGCCCGTGAAATGGGCGCTGGAACGCTAAAACACCCTTGTTCGCACCGTTGACCATGCCTTCTCTTTCCCCTGCACCCGCTGCGACCACGGCCTCGCCGGCCTCCCGCGCCGCCTGGATCGCCGCCGCCCTGCTGCTGGCGGGCCTGGCGTATGGCCTGCTGCCTTTGGCGCCGGCGGTGCGCAAGGGGCTGGCGTTGCTGGTGTTGATGGGCGTGCTTTGGCTGAGCGAAGCGCTGCCGCTGGCGGTCACGGCGCTGCTGGTGCCGCTGGGGGCCTTGGCGCTGGGGATTCCGGGGGTCACCACCACCTCGGCCCTGGCGCCGTTTGCCGATCCCATCGTGTTTTTGTTTCTGGGCGGTTTTGCCCTGGCGACCGCGCTGCACGCGCAGCAGCTCGACCGCAAGATGGCGCTGGCGCTGCTGGCCCTGTCCCGGGGGCATCTGGGCGGGGCGGTGGCTTGGCTGTTTGCCGCCACGGCCGTGTTGTCGATGGGCATCAGCAACACCGCCACGGCCGCGATGATGCTGCCGCTGGCCCTGGGCATGCTGGACAGCCTGGAGCCGCGCGACGACCCGGCCACCCCGGCCTTTGTGCTGCTGGGCGTGCCTATTCCGCCAGCATCGGCGGCATGGGCACGCTGGTCGGATCGCCGCCCAAC